>NZ_JBEXSX010000004.1:0-237662 GCF_040613835.1 Streptomyces sp. NPDC006207
GGTCCGGGACCAGGATCATGATGACGTCGGCCTCGGCCGCGGCCTCCGCAGGGCTCACCACGCGCAGGCCCTGCTCCTCGGCCTTCGCCTTGGACGTGGAGCCCTCGTGCAGACCGACCCGCACGTCCACACCCGAGTCGCGCAGCGACAGCGCGTGCGCGTGCCCCTGGCTCCCGTAGCCGATGACCGCGACCTTACGGCCCTGGATGACGGACAGGTCGGCATCGTCGTCGTAGAACAGCTCAGCCACAGGTGAAGCCTTTCCATGGTGCAAGCCTCGTTGCCACGTCAGGCAGGCTTGCGTGAAGGATGTTGTTCGTCCGCTTTGCGCGGACTTGGATTTCAGGGAGGCCAGCCGCCGCGGACCTTCAGGGATGGGGCGGCGGCAATGGCAGTGGTGGAGGGAGCGCGGAGCCGTGGTCCTCGGCCGCTGCCGCGACGGCGACCCGGCTCGGAGGGAGCTGCGTCGGCTGGTCGGTCCGATCGGGACCCAGACGACCGGTCGCCTTCAATGCTTGGAGTATACATATTTGTCGAGTGCATGCAATTAACCCGAAAGGGCCCTCCGGACCGGCCCGCGACCTGGCTGCGAGGCCATCCCCTGTAGGGGTTCTTCGCCGTGGAGCGCCGCTCCGGTACCATGTCAACGGCTCCGAACATACGGAGCGCCGCTCCGGTAGTCAAACCGCGGAGCGCTGCTCCACCCCGGCGAGGTGTTGATCATGCCGCAGGCAAACCGCGTGGACGCGGTTCGTAACCGTGACCTGCTCCTGGCGGTCGCGAAGAAAGCCGTCACCGAGAACGGAACGGATACCTCGCTGCGTGAGATCGCCCGGCGCGCCGGAGTGGGCATCGGCACGTTGTACCGCCACTTCCCCACCCGTGAGGCGCTGCTCGAGGCCCTGCTGGAATCCAACTTCGCCACGTTGCACGCAAGGGCCGAGCGCCTGCTCACCTCTGCCGACCCAGGTGAGGCGTTCCTGATGTGGCTCCGGGAAATGTCAGCGGGGGCCGCCGCCTATCAGGGGCTGCCCCAGTCCATCAGGGACGCCCTGGCCGACGACGAATCCCGCCTGCACACGTCCTGCGCGGAGATGAAGGCCTCCGGAGGCCTGCTCCTGGAACGAGCACAGAAGGACGGCAGCGTGCGGTCCGACATGTCGCTCGGTGAAGTGATCGACCTCGCGCTGGGGCTCGCCTGGGCGTCAGAGAAGGCGTCGGAGGCGTCCGACCTGGCCGCCCGGCTGCTCTCCACGGCCCCCTACGGACGTGCCGAACGCGGCCGCTGACGGCCAGGGGCCCGCGACATCGGCACGCACCTCTTGGCGTTGACAGGCCCGGCGTTGCCGCTCAGCGCGCGGTGACCGGCCCCGCCGTCGACGCGTGTCAGCCGTTCCCGTTGGCGGCGAGAAGTTGGTTGAAGACGTCGGTCAACACGGTCAGCGGGTCGTCGGCTGCATCAGTCGAACGGAAGGCCACGTATCCGTCGGGCCTGATCAGGAGAGCACCCTCCACGGAGATCGCGCGGTTTCGCTGCCACGCCGACCGGATGTCGATGAGATCGACCTTGCCGAGACCCACTCGGGCGCTGCGCAGCGCAATCCCTCGTGCCCGTGCGAGCTTCTCCGCAGCGTCGATCCAAGGCTGACCGTTCTCACCGGCGATGAGCGCGAAGTGACCGCCGTGGATCAGTGAGCGGAGCGCCAGCCGCTCACCGGATCGTTCGACCCAGGCATGCGGCAGCGGGTGACCCGGCCTCGTGCTCGGTACGTACAAACGGATCTCGTCGGGGGATTCCGGTGCCAGAGTTCCGTCCGGGACGACCGCGGCGGAGTCGTACGTGTAACCAAAGTCGAGCCCGTGCTGGTGGTACTCCACGGTGTTCGCGCCGACCCACTCGTCGAACTCGCGCCGTCGCTCGCCGGCGCCGGGAGCGTCGTCGTCCCAGAACAGGCGCAGCGCCGCCCAGTTCTCCTCGGCGGACTTGCCGGGCGAGAGTCCCAGCGCCGAGGACATGTTGGCCTGGTTGCCGACCATCTTGAGCACGGTTTCGATGGTGTTCAGGTTGACCGGACGGGGCTCGGCTGTGTACGTGTCCAGCAAAGCGTCTCCGGCGCGCTTCTCCAGTACGGCGGCGAACTTCCAGCAGAGGTTGTAGGCGTCCTGGATCGCGTTGTTGAGGCCGAGGCCGCCTGCTGGGGGAAGACGGTGTGCGGTGTCACCCACCAGGAGCACCCGTCCGACACGGAAGTCGTCGACGAGGAACCGCTCCACGTACCACTCGCTCACCCCGAGGACCTTCGGGTCGAGGTCCGGGATCCCGAGCGCTTCGCGCGCCCAGAGCAGCATCTTCCCAGGCTCCGGCTCGCCCAGGTCGGGCCGGGACACCGCCAGCAGCCACTCCTCCGAATGACGGCCCCAGTGTTCGGGCCCTGAGGGATGAGTGCGGCGCCGTGTCCCAGGTACTCCGGGTACTCGGGATTGAACACGAAGGTGATGATCGAGTCGTCGCTCGGCAGATACTCCGACACGTCCATGGCGAGATAGAGACTGACCCACTTGTGGAAGCGGTCATGCATCGTCACCTTGGCCCCGGCCAGCTCGCCTACGGTTTGGCCGGCGTCCGCGCCCAGGACGTAGGAGGAGCGGACCGTGTAGGTGTCGCCCGAACTCCGGTTCAGAATGGTCGAGGTCACACCGTCGGCATCCTGCTCGAGACCCACCAGCTCGTGCCCGAACCGGACGGTCGCTTCCGCGTAGCCCTCCGCATGGGCCTTGAGGAGCGGCTCCAAACGCAGGAGGGAGAGATTGCGACTCGCCTCGGGGCTCGCAGCGATGTAGTCGGGGTCGGCCCCCCTCCCCAGGCTTCCGCGAATCCGAGGAGGCGGCCGTGCCCGTCTTCGGGGCCGCCGCCCCCGAGCCCTGAATACCAGGCGAGGCCTCGCATGTTCTCCGGGGGAGTGGCCTTCGCCTTGACGTCGTCGGCGACCCCCATGTCGGTGAGGATCTCCAGGGTGCGCTGGTTGAGGATGTGTCCTCGCGGCAGATTCGTGGTCTCCGGGTGACGAGTGACGAGCAGCGAGGAAACCCCCGATCGGGACAACAGGATTGAGGAGGTGAGGCCGGCACCACCGTCTCCCACGATCAGTACCGGGACATGTATGTCGATCTTCTGACGCACGTGGTGTTCTCCGTCGTGTTGTGGTCGTGCATGGACACTTCCGCCACGGAGCGTCCAGCCTGGATCCGGTGATATAGGCAACCGGTCGTCTATGTGCTCGCGTGGGCCCCCGTGCCAGCCGCGTCCACCACTGAACGCGCCGCGTCCGTGCCGCACCCCGAGGCGACATGGACGCGGCGCGAAGCCTGTCAGGAGCGGTGGTACTGGACCGGGATGGTGACCTCCCCGCCCAAGGCGGAGGCCGCGTGGCGCGCCCAGTAGGGGTCGCGCAGCAGTTCGCGGCCGAGGAGGACGGCGTCGGCCCTGCCGGAGCCGACGATGGTCTGCGCCTGGTCGGGCTCGGTGATCAGCCCCACTGCGGCCACCTGCATGCCCGTCTCGTTGCGGACGCGCTCGGCGAACGGCACCTGGTATCCGGGTCCGTCGACGATCGTGGCGTCGAGAACGATGCCGCCCGTGGAGACGTCCATCAGGTCCACGCCCCGGGCCTGCAGCTCCTTGGCGAGGCGGACGGTGTCGTCGCCGGTCCAGCCCTCGCGGTCGTCGTCGGCGTTCTCGCTCAGCCAGTCGGTCGCGGAGATGCGGAAGAAGACCGGCAGGTCGGCGGGCCAGACGGCGCGTACGGCATCGACGACCTCCAGCGCGAAACGGGTGCGGCCGGCGAAGTCCCCGCCGTAGCCGTCCGTGCGGCGATTGGTGTGCGGGGAGAGGAACTGGTGGACCAGGTAGCCGTGCGCGCCGTGGACCTCGGCGACCTGGAACCCGGCGTCCAAGGCGCGACGGGCGGCGTCGGCGAAATCCCGTACGATCCCCGCGATCTGCTCGGTGGTGAGCTCCTCCGGTGTCGTCGCCGCCTCCCTGAAGGCGACCGCACTCGGGGCGACGGGCGTCCAGCCGTGCTGCTCCCCAGGGGCGATGGGAGCGGCGCCGACCCAGGTGCGCTCGGTGGAGGCCTTGCGGCCGGCGTGGGCGAGCTGGATGCCGGGCACGGTGCCCTGGGACGTCAGGAAGGCGGTGATCCGGCGGAAGGCCTCGACCTGGGTGTCGTTCCAGATGCCGAGGTCGTACGGGCTGATCCGGCCCTCGGGGCTGACCGCGGTGGCCTCGGTAATGATCAGTCCGGTGCCGCCGGTGGCCCGGGTCGCCAGGTGCGTGAAGTGCCAGTCGTTCGGCACGCCCGCCTGCTCGCCGTCGGGCGCGGCGCTGTACTGGCACATCGCGGCCATCCAGATCCGGTTCGGAATGGTCAGCGACCGAAGGGTGAAGGGCTCGAACAAGGTGGTGGTCACGAAACTGTTCTCCTATGTACAGGTCGGGGCTGGGTCGCACACCGGGGAAGGGTGCCCCTCTGGGGGCGGCATCCCGGCCGGCGACCGCGGCGGGCGCGGCGCCGGGACGCCATCGCCCGCGCCGGGTGTCAGGCGCTGACTCCGCCGTCGACGGTGAGGGTGGCCCCGGTAATGAATCCGGCCTCCGGTCCGACGAGGAAGGACACTGCGGCCGCGATCTCCTCGGGGCGACCGTACCGACCGAGCGGGACCAGGGAACGGACGGATGCGGCCTGCTCCGAGTCCGCCGGGTTCATGTCGGTGTCGATCGGGCCCGGTTCGACGACGTTGACGGTGATGCCGCGCGGAGCGAGGTCCCGCGCCCAGCCCTTGGCGTAGGTGACGACCGCCGCCTTCGTCGCCATGTAGTCGGCGATACCCGGGAAGGGCACCTTGGTGTGCGTCGAACCGGTGGAGGCGATGGAGATGATGCGCCCGCCCTCCGAGAGCAACGGCATCGCTGCGACGACCGTACGGACGGTTCCCTGGAGGTTGATCGCCAGTTGACGGTCCAAGGCCCCCTGGTCGCGATCGGCTGCGTCGACGACCCCCTGGAGGTACACCGCGGCGTTGTTGACCACGATGTCGAGTCGGCCGAAGTACTCCCCGACTCGCTGGACCATGGTCCGCACCTGCTGCTCGTCGGCCTGGTCCGCCTTGACGACCAGGCCGCGGCGGCCGGCCGCCTCGATGGCCGCCAGGGTCTTCCGGCCCTCGTCGGGGTCCGCCGTGTAACTGAACGCCACATCGGCCCCGTCGGCCGCCAGTCTGGCGGCGATGGCGGCTCCCATCCCCCGTGACCCACCGGTCACCAGGGCGACCTTTCCTGCAAGATTCTCGTTCACAGTGTTTCTACCGATTTCTCGTGTGATGGACGGTCCGGTGGACGGGATGACAGGAGCCGTGGTGTCCACCGGCGAATCCGCCGGGCGGAGGCCAGTTGCCGGGAGGGCGACGGCCTTGCGAGCTCCGGGCACTGGGCGATGCGAGTGACGCATGCTTGCCGCGTGGCGCCAGAAAAGTGACCGGTCGCCTACGTAGTTTGATGACACATCCATATGGAGCTCTGCTCCGTTTGGTGGGTCACTCTGCCGGTGCCGGCCGTCTCGCGAACGATCGGACGCGCTGTGCCGGGCGAATTCCCCGATGGGCACAGGCTGTTCCCTGGAGGGATCCGGTTCCGTCAGCGTCCGTGAGGTCCCGCATACAGACGTGCTTTATGCGGAACACTGCACTCCTCGTGCGTGTCAGGCGCTGAATCCACCGTCGACGGTGAGGACGGTTCCGGTGATGAACGCGGCTTCCGGTCCGACGAGGAAGGACACTGCGGCCGCGATCTCCTCGGGGCGACCGTACCTGCCCAAGGGGACCATGGAGGTCATGAATGCCGCCCTTTCCGACGTCGCCGGGTTCATGTCGGTGTCGATCGGGCCCGGTTCGACGACGTTGACGGTGATGCCGCGCGGAGCGAGGTCCCGCGCCCAGCCCTTGGCGTAGGTGACGACCGCCGCCTTCGTCGCCATGTAGTCGGCGAGGCCGGGGAAGGGCACCTTGGTGTGACTCGTCCCCGTGGAGGCGATGGAGACGATCCGGCCCCCTTCCGAGAGCAATGGCATCGCTGCGACGACCGTACGGACGGTTCCCTGGAGGTTGATCGCCAGTTGACGGTCCAAGGCGCCCTGGTCGCGATCGACCGCGTCAACGGCTCCGCCGATGTGCACCCCGGCGTTGTTGACCACGATGTCGAGTCGGCCGAAGTACTCCCCGACTCGCTGGACCATGGTCCGCACCTGCTGCTCGTCGGCCTGGTCCGCCTTGACGACCAGGCCGCGGCGGCCGGCCGCCTCGATGGCCGCCAGGGTCTTCCGGCCCTCGTCGGGGTCCGCCCTGTAACTGAACGCCACATCGGCCCCGTCGGCCGCCAGTCTGGCGGCGATGGCGGCTCCCATCCCCCGTGACCCACCGGTCACCAGGGCGACCTTTCCTGCAAGATTCTCGTTCACAGTGTTCCTACCGATTTCGCGTGTGATGGGTGACCTCGGCGGACGAGGATCCACCCAATTCTTGGTGCGCTGTCAGAGGGCTGACAGGGACTACGAGTCCAGCACTACCTCGGTCCGCCCGATGAAGCCCGGGACGGATTGGCTCAGCTCCAGCCTGAGGCCGTTCGGATCGGCGAGATGGAGGCTCGGCCGCACGCCCAACTGCATGACCTTGTAGGCGGTTCCTCGATCGTCCATGCGCTGCCTGACTGCGGAAAGTTCCTCGGGCGTGAACGACACGGCGAAGTGATGGATCCCTCCGAGTGCTTCCTCGTAACCCGGGTGAGGATGGCCTGGGAAGTCGAAGAACCCGAGCAGGTTCCTGTTCCCCAGGTCGAAGAAGAAGTGGGACGAACCCGGGTAGGAGGGGTTCTCCACGAGCTCCACCAGAGGAAATCCCAGAACCTCCGTGTAGAACAGAATGGTTTCCTCGAGATCGCGGCAGATGAAAGCTGCATGGTGGACGCCGCGTGCGGTGGTGGTGCGTTCTTTCATGGGTCGGACGTGAGTCTGCTTGAGCTGTTCTCGACGACCCACCAACCGCTGCAATTCCGTGCCTTCTGGCTGAGTCATGGCCTTTTTTCCTTCGTCTCTCCTGCGGCCGCCGAGGATGACGCGGATTCCGCGCCTTACGGTTGGCGACGCCGGCCGTGGGGTTGTGGCTGGTGCGGGGCATACGGGCTCAAGAGGGTGAGCACCGATCCGTCTCAGAGGGCGAGGGCTCCGCCGTCGACGGGGAGGGTGGCGCCGTGGATGTGCGCTGCGTCCTCACTGGCGAGGAAGACCACTGCGGCGGCGACCTCCTGGGCGGTGCCGGGGCGCTTTGCCGGGTACCGGCCGGCGACCTTTTCCAGGAGGGCGTGGTAGGTCCCGTTGTCCTCGGTGAGCGTGGGGCCGGGAGCGACGGTGTTGACCCGCACTCCCTTGGAGGCCAGTTCCACCGACCAGGACTTCGTCAGCGAGTGCAGACCGGCCTTACTGGCGCCGTAGAGCGCCGCGAAGTCCATACCGACGACACCGTTGATCGACCCCATGTTGATCACCGACCCCGCGCCCTGCTCCACCATGGCGGGTACCAGAGCGGCCGTCAGGAGGAACGGGACCTTGACGTTGACCGCCAGCGCCTCGTCGATCTGCTCCTCGGTCGCCTCCAGCATGGACTGCGGCGGCACCAGGTAGGCGGCGTTGTTCACCAGGACGTCGATCGGACGTCCCGCAGCGGCCGAAGCCTCATGCGCGAGTCGGCGGACCTCGGGTCCTCCGGCGGACAGGTCGGCGCGGACGAAGTGCGCGCGGCCGCCCTGTGCGGAGATGGCATCGACGACCTGCGTGCCGCGCTCCGCGTGGCGTCCGGTGATCACTACGGTGGCGCCTTCAGCGGCCAGGGCCTGAGCCGCGGCGCGACCGATGCCGCTGGTCGAGCCCGTGACGAGGGCGGCACGTCCCATGAGACGCTTCATTCTGGAATCTCCTCAATCGTGGCTGTGCTGCTGTGTTCCGGGTTCGCCGATTTTCGGGCGGTCCCGTCACTCGGGGAGGATGATGTTTCCCATCGCATCGTTGACGGCGATCATTTCCGGGGTGAAGTCCTCCGGGGTCCACAGGCGCGGCGAATGCCCGGGAAGCGGATCGTCCGCGAAGTCGAGGAAGAAGTTCTCCGGACCGCCCGGAGTGAAGAAGAAGGCCATCTTGACGTCGCGGTCGCTGATGTTCTTGAACCGGTGCCGGATGCCGCGTGGTACGAACACGAAGTCGCCCGCCGACGCCACGAACGTGTTCTCGCCGTCCAGGAACTCCAGCTCACCCTCGAGGAGGTAGAACGACTCGTCGTTGTGCTTGTGGAGGTGGGCGATCGGCCCCTGGCCCGGTGGGACGGTGGCGATGATGAAGCCGAGTGAGCCGTTGGTCTGCCTGCTGCTGACCTTGATGGTGTATTCGTCGCCGGCCATCCACTTGACTTGACCCTCGGCGGAGGGGACGTGCATGGAACCGCTCTTGTACTGCTTGGAATGTGCAATGGACAAGATTGTCTCCTAAATGAGCGGGCGGACCCTGAGGGTGGAATGTCGGTCTTCTCGTCACAAAAGGTGGGTGGCGCCGCGTGGTCGCCTTTTCAACCCATCACAGAGTTTCTTGCCTCGTCAAGCAATATTGCATTCTGGTTGACTCCCGACCTTTCCCATCGACGGTCGCCGAGATGGGTTGTGTAGTGAGGGCGATCAGTTTCCAGGCACGCCGGCGAGTGCCCTGCCGTCATCCGGACACCGGGCCCACGGAGTCGCTGTCGGCGTGCGGAGGGTACGGGTGCTCAGGGGGTGAGCACCCATCTGCCGCGCTGTCCGCCGCCACGCAGTGCCTGATAGGCGCGTGCTGCCTGATGGAGTGGAGCGATGCCGGCCTTGCGGGCCTCAAGTACTCCCTGAGCCGTCAGCTCGAGCAGGCTGCGCAACTGTCGTCCGTCGGGCGTGACCATGCCCGTGACGATCGTGATGCCGCGTTCGGTCTCAGGCTCCGCGCCGGGATAGACCCCTATGTAGGTGCCATGGTCGCGGACGGCACGGAGAGCAGCCGCGTTGAGGAGGGCGGCGTCGAGGACCACGTCAAAACCGGTCGCGTCGCGCAGGCTTGTGATCGCGGCCACCGCTCCGTTGCGGCCGAGGAAGTCCGCGTCGGATGCGCGCGCGAGACCGGTGACGGCCCAGCCGGCATGCGCTGCCAGGGCGACCGCGTACCCGCCCACGCCTCCAGCTGCTCCGGTGACCAGGAGCCGTCGGCCATCGGCAGGGCCGAGAGGTGCCAGGAGCTGGGCGGCCGTCAGGGAGTTGAGCGGGATCGTGGCGGCGTCGAGCAGTTCGACGCCTGGGGGAACAGGAGCGGCGTGCGCGGCGGGGACGATCACGTATTCGGCCGCCGCACCGGCGACGGACTCCGGCGCGTGCGGGAAGTGCAAGGCCGCGGCAGGTGCGCCGGGCAGGAAGCCGTGGGCGTCGGGGCCCACCATGTCGACGACGCCGGCCACGTCCATTCCCAGACCCGGGCGGCGCCCCGGCACGGCTCCCGCCGTCCCCCTCGCCCAGAAGTCCAGGACATGCAGGTCGACGGGGTTGACCGCCGCTCCCGCCATTTTGATGCGGATCTGGCCGTGGGCGGGCCGCGGGTCGCGGAGACGCTCAAGGGTAAAGCCGTTTGCTTCTCCTGGGCGGGTCATGAGCAGGGCGCGCATTTGTGTCTTTCCTACTGTTGGAGAGAGGGCTGGTCAGCTGGCTGCTCTTGCGTCCGGAGGCTGGGCGCCCCACGGACGCGGTCAGTTGCGGAGCAGCAGAACGACCACAGCGATCAGCACGCCGAGGGCGACGGCAAGGATGCCGAATCCGATCCTGTGGTCGCGTATGCCGGGTACGTGGCGGTCGGCCGCGAGGCGGCCCGGCCCCGTCAGGGCCAGTGCCGTCGCCCCTGCCGCCAGTACGAGCTCGTATTCCATGCCGTTCGGGATGAAGAAGCCGCCGTGCCACTTCACGGAGATGGCGTTGACCATCATCCCCACGACTGCTGCGGCGGCAAGGGGGGTGAGGAGCCCCGAGGCGAGGCCCAGGCCGCCGAGCAGCTCGCTCAGCCCGGCGATGACCGCCATCGTCCTGCCCGAGGGGTATCCGAGGGAGGTGAAGAGCTGTCCCGCGCCCGTCAGCCCGGGGCCGGAGAACCATCCGAACAGCTTCTGCGACCCGTGGCTCGCCACAGTGAGTCCGAGGGACAGGCGGAGCAGGAGCAGTCCGGCGTCGTAAGCGTGCAGCGGGACTGTCCGATCCCGTAGTTGCGGGACGCCGGAGGCCGGGTGCTCCAGCGCGTCGCCGGGCGAGGAGGACATGAGGTACCTGAATTCTGGGGGGGCGTCCGTGAACGACATCGGCGCCGGTTCAGCGGAGAGGGGGAAAGGGGTGTCAGGCTGCCGGTGTTCCTGTCACGCGGCCACGCCGCCCAGTGCCTCAAGGACCCAACGCGGGCCGTCGACAGGCCAGTCGGGGTTGGCGCAGAGTGGCTGCGCGGGCGCGTTCCGGTGGCCGGTCCACGCTGATCGATCGGCCGGCGAATCCGGGGTGGCGGCCTCGACGTGCTCCCGGCCGGCGGGACTTCTCTGCCCGGACTGCGGGGCCGAGTTGGACGTCTGCGGGGCGTGGTGCGGGATCACGGGTTCTGCCCTTCTGTGGTCCGTGTCATGGGAGACATGGCCGCTAGAGAGTTGAAGCTTCAAGTCGTGGCTTGCAAAAAGCCGGTGTGGAGCTCAGAGGTCATGTCGTTGGTGCTGGTCGAAGAGCGCCCCGATCCTGGCTGCACCTTCTCTGGCCAGCCAGGTGTCAAAGCTCATGAGGCCGGGGTGCTGTTCGCGGAGTGCCGTGATGTCCGCCTGCCAGCCGGCGAAGAAGCCCCGCTGGCCGACGTCCGATCGTCCGCTCGGTTGCGTTGGGTCGTGTGGTGGGGGGAGTGATCGGCCGATGGCGCGGCTCGTTGCGGTGAGAAGTTCCTCCGCTGTGATCTCGTCGCCGGCTATCTCGATCGTCTTGCACACGTAATGCTCGGGATAGCCGAAGGCGAGTGCTCCGAAAGCGCCGATGTCCTGCACCGCGATGAGCTGCACGGTGCCGTGGGCCGGGATGCTGCGGATTGCCGCCTGTGCGCCGGTCAGGCCGTAGAGCGGGTCCGCGTGGACCTCCATGAACATGACGGGGCGCAGCACCGTGGAGGGAATGTCCAGTGAGCGGATGTGCTGCTCGATCCGCCACTTGACCTCCCAGTGGGGTACACCGCTGTTGCTGTCGGCACCTGCCACGGACGAGTAGACGAGGTGCTCCACGTTGGCGTAGGCGGCAGCCTCCGCGACGTTGAGTCCGCGCTGCAGTTCGTTCTCGGCGAAGTCGGGCGCGATGAACGAGGGCTGGACGCTGTACACGCCGTAAGCCCCCAGGGCCGCGTTTTCCACAGACGCCAGGTCGTCCATGTCGCCGCGGACCAGTTCGGCGCCGAGCCCGGCCAGTGCCCGGGCCGCGGGTGTGGCGGGGTCGCGGACGAGTGCTCGTACGTTCCACCCGTCGGCGAGAAGGTGCCGTGCGGTGGCGCCACCCTGTCGGCCTGTGGCCCCGGTGACCAGCACGGTCGCGGTTTGCGTGGTCATTGTCCTCTCTCAGGGATGGTTCACCGTGGAGCAGTGCTCCGGTACGATGTGATGGCTCCGAACATACGGAGCGCTGCTCCGGTAGTCAAACCGGGGAGCGCTGCTCCGCTTTCCGTAAGGTGTTGATCTTGCCGCAGCCCAGTCGCGCCGACGCGATCCGGAACCGTGACCTGCTCCTTGCGGTCGCGAAAGAAGCCGTCGCCGAGAACGGAACGGATACCTCCCTGCGTGAGATTGCCCGGCGCGCCGGAGTGGGCATCGGCACCCTGTACCGCCACTTCCCCACCCGTGAGGCACTGCTCGAGGCACTGCTGGAATCCAGCTTCACGGCGCTGCAGGCGCGGGCCGAGCGCCTGCTCACCGCTGCTGACCCAGGCGAGGCGTTCCTGACGTGGCTCCGGGAGAGGGCTGAGAGTGCCGCCTCGTATCAGGGGCTGCCGCAGTCCATCAGGGACGCCCTGGTTGACGACGAGTCCCGCCTGCATGCCTCCTGCGCCCAGATGCGCGCTGCCGGAGGGCTGCTTCTGGAGCGGGCACAGAAGGACGGCAGTGTTCGGTCGGACGTGTCGCTGGGGGACGTGATCTCCCTCGCGCTGGGGCTCGCCTGGGCGTCGGAGAAGGCGTCGGAGGCGTCCGACCTGGCCGCCCGGCTGCTTTCCACGGCCACCTACGGACTCGCCGAACGCGGCCGCTGAGGTCCCTTGATGCCGAGGGTCCTGGCAGCCGCTTCCGCGCGTCGGCACTCACGCTGCCGGGACCGAGATGAAGACGGTCCCCGTCCAGATCCAGGACGGCGCTTCCTGCCGGCGACCGGATCTTCGAGTGCTTCGGCGGCCTCTCTAGCCGCACCGCCAGCACTGGCATGGGCCAGTGCTGGCGGCACGACGGGTAATTCCGAGAGTCGGCGTGCACGGTTCGTCGGAACTCTCCACCGGTCGGCCATGTGCAGGAAGCCCTCGGCAGGGACTGCGAAGTGCCTTGTGGCTACTGGTCAGGCGAGCAGGACGATCTTGCCCCGGGGGTGGGGGCCGGCGAGTTCCTCGTACGCCGCCCGGACCTGGTCCAGGGGATAGGTCGCGGCGATCGGCACGTCCAGTGCCCCGGAGGCGGCCATCTGAGCGAGCTCCGTGAGGATGCCGCCGGTAGCTGCGGCTCTGCTCGCTTCCGTCTTGGCGCCGATTCGGGCGGCTCCGGAGTAGTCGACGAGGGTGTTGATACGGGCGGGAGCCGCACCGAGGGCGACCGCGAGTTCGAGATAGCCGTCGCCGTGGGTGTCGATGAACGCGTCAACGCGGTCGGTGGCTTGGCGCAGCCGTTCCGCGACCCCGTCCCCGTAGGCGACGGGTATGACGCCGCGCTCGGAGAGCCACCGGTGGTTCGCCGGTCCCGCGATGCCGATCACGTCGGCCCCCGCCCGCCGGGCCAGTTGGACCGCCAGCGAGCCCACGCCCCCCGCGGCGCCCGAGACCACCACCGTCTCGCCCGGCTGCGGCGCGACCGCGCGCACGGCCGCGTACGCCGACGTGCCGACGACGAAGAGCGAACCCGCGACCTCCCACGACAGCCCCGCGGGCTTGGCGATCAGGTTGGCGGCCTCGACGGCCACGTAGTCGGCGTGACTGGCGTGCTCCCAGGTGAAGCCCATCACCTCGTCCTCGGCGGCGAGCCCTGTCACGCCTGGCCCGGTGCGCACCACGACGCCGGCCAGGTCGATGCCCTGGCCCGAGGGGAGCGAGCGCTGCTGCAACGTTCCCGCCCGGGTCTTGGCCTCACCCGGGTTGATGCCGGCCGCCTTCACCCTGACCAGGACTTCTCCCTCGGCGGGCTCCGGTATGCCCACCTCCACCACCTGCAGGACCTCCGTCCCGCCGTACCTGCTGTACTGCACCGCCCTGGGCATGGTCTGTTCCCGTCTGCTGGCTGAGTGTTCTCTGGGTCGCGGCGCCCCGCACCTTGGCCCCGATTCGATGGTGCAAAGCCCCACGAAATCGCTGTACTGCAAGTTTTTTGACCGTCGGAGCGCTGCTCCGTATAGTGTGACACATGGCGGAGCGATGCTCCGCTTGTCCTGGGGCGGTCGTGAACGGGCCAATCCCGTGCCCGGTTTGCGGAAGTCCGCAGCAGTGCCGGACCGAGCAGACGCCCGCGGCCGGTCACCGCGACCTCACCAAGGTCGGCGGCGCGGCGTCCGTAGCTCACACCCAGACATGTCCCCTGATCACTCGCTCTTCTCCCGTGCGTCTCGCACGCCTAGGTGGATACCCCCCATGCCTCATACAGCCGATCACGTCACCTCCGACCCCAGGCGCTGGAAGGCCCTGGTCTTCATCTCCCTCGCCCAGCTGATGGTGGTCCTGGACGCGACCATCGTGAACATCGCCCTGCCGAGTGCCCAGCAGGCCCTCGACATCTCCGAGGCCAACAAGCAGTGGGTCATCACGGCCTACGCGCTGGCGTTCGGCGGCCTGCTCCTGTTCGGCGGCCGGATCGCCGACCTGTGGGGCCGCAAGCGGACCTTCGTCCTCGGCCTGTCCGGCTTCGCGCTGGCGTCCGCGGTGGGTGGTGCCGCCACCGGCCAGGCGCTGCTGCTCGGCGCCCGCGCGGCGCAAGGCGCGTTCGGCGCCCTGCTCGCGCCTGCGGCGCTGTCCCTGCTCGCGGTCCTCTTCACGGACGCCAAGGAGCGGGCGAAGGCCTTCGGCATCTACGGCGCGATCGCCGGCGGCGGCGGGGCGGTCGGTCTGCTGCTCGGCGGTGTGCTGACGGAGTACCTCAACTGGCGCTGGACGTTCTTCGTCAACATCCCCTTCGCGGTCATCGCGGCGCTGGGCGCCTACTTCGTGATCCGCGAGCCGCAGGGCGGACGCAACCCCTCGCCGTTGGACGTCCCCGGTGTCGTGCTCTCCACCCTGGGCCTGGTCGCGCTTGTGTACGGCTTCACCCGCGCCGAGACCGACGGCTGGTCCGACGGCTCGACGATCGGCCTGTTCGTCGCCTCCGGCGTCCTGCTCGCCGCCTTCGCGGTCGTCGAGTCCAAGGTGAAGGCGCCGCTGCTGCCGCTGCGCGTGATCGCCCACCGCACCCGCGGCGGCATCTACCTGTCGCTGGGCCTGGCCATCATCGGCATGTTCGGCGTGTTCCTCTTCATGACCTACTACCTGCAGGTCGTCCAGGGGTACTCCGCGATCAGGACCGGCTTCGCCTTCCTGCCCATGGTCCTCGGCTTCGTCGTCGGCTCCACACAGATCGGCGCCCGACTGGCCACACGGCTACCCGCCCGCATGATCATGGCTCCCGGCTTCGGTCTCGCCGGCATCGGCCTGCTGCTCCTGACGCAGCTGGACGTCGACTCCTCCTACTGGTCCCTGGCCGGACCCGGCCTGGCGCTCGCGGGCATCGGCATGGGTGCCGCCTTCATGCCCGCCCTGTCGCTGGCCACGTACGGCGTCGAGGCGCAGGACGCGGGAGTCGCCTCGGCGATGGTCAACACCTCGCAGCAGGTGGGCGGCGCGATCGGCACCGCGCTGCTGAACACCATCGCCGCCTCGGCGACCACCGCCTACCTTGCGGGACACACCGCGGGCGCGGGCAACGAGCGGCTCCTCCACGCGCAGGGACTGGTGCACGGGTACGCACGTGCGACCTGGTGGGCGGTCGGCATCGAGGCCCTGGCCGCGCTCATCGCCCTCACCTTCATCAACGTCGGGCGCCCCGGCTCCACGACGGTCGCCGCCGGCACCGGCGACGTCGTCGGCGAGGCCAGCACCCCCACCGCGATGCACTGATCCGCGGCCACCCGCGGTGCTCCCAATCCTTGGGTCCTGTTGCCTGGCTCGGCAGCAGGACCCACGGTTCAGCCGGTCTCCGTGGGTGGCTTGGCCCACGGAAAGAAGCGGTTGGCCCCCGACGGTTGCTGCAGATGCTGGCCGGAGCGCGCGCTGATCGCGGCTCCTGCAGTAGCGGGACTGTACGGCCTGGCGGCGGATGCGCATCGTGCACCACTCAACGCGATGGGCGCTTCGGAGGAACCGGTCCTGGGATCACGTCCTTACCGAGATGCTCCTTGACCAGGTACTTCAGCTCCGGGCCTTCGATCAGCTGGAGCCGACCATGCTGACGGGCAAAGTCGTGGCTCGCTCTGCCGAACCATGAAGTGGTGATCAGGATGCCTTTGGCGCAGCGATTGTCCTCCATGAGGCCGGCTAGCGCATGGACAGGCTCGACGCTAACGCGGCGGGGTCGACTGACGATTGGAGTCGGTGGGCGTCCAACCGCCGGCGAGAGCGAAGCGACCCACGAACTCCGAAGACACCGACGGAGGATGCCGATCACCACTCTGGGTCACGCATTTGAGGAAGTTGTTAGTAAGACCGCAGCCTCCTGGCACGGCCGCCATCTGTGCGGGCTCGAAACGCTCTCTTGGGAGGAGAGCTTGAGCGGGCAATGGACCTTGCCCGCCTCGGCCGGGTTCCGCATGCGTGGCCTTCGGCGTCGTCGGCATGGGACGGCACGGCCAGAGGCCGCGTGGCGCACGCCACACGGCCCCTCCGTCAGCCCACCGTGGCCCGGGTCTGTCCAGTGAACGGTGTAACTCGGGTCGTGTGGGTTATCGGCGGCCGGCGGTCGGCACCCTGCCCGGTCATCCTGCCGGCCGCGTCCGCCATGGGGCCTTCGATCGCGTCCCGGTCCAAGAGGACAGTCCGGGGGACACCGTGGTCGGGCCAGACCGCATGGCGTGGCCAGTCCTTCCCCGCCGGGCGGGGGCGGTACGTCTGAAAGAGGGTTGCCGCGACATCGACGGACTTGGTGGACACAGGGGTGAGTCTCAGCCCGGTGATGCACCGGTCGTACCAGTCCATCGCGACGGTCAGCTCGGGCTGCACCCAGCGCAACGCCAAGGGATCCATCGCGAAGACATCCAGCCTGTTGGTATCCATCAGCAGGTACTCGCCGGGCCGTGTCGGGCGCAGCTTCCCGTACACGCCGGACGGACGGGCGGCGATGTCCCGGTTCCTCTTTGCGCTCAGTCGAAACGTCGGTCGCCGCTTCTCCAGCTCGCTCAGCCACCGGTAGGCCGTCGCGCGCGCAGGGAGCGACACCTGACCCTTGCCATAGCGGGCCTCCAAGCGGGGACGGATGCTGCGGATGACCTTCGCTCGGCTCGGCGTCGAGGCATCGGTGTGCTCCGCCATGATCTCCAAGGCCATCTCCACCCACCGCGGATCAGCCCGGCCCACACCCGCCGCATCCGCCGGCCGGTCCGGAAGGTCGCGTGTCAGCGCTGCCTCCCGCTCACGCTGGAAGCTGCTGATCCATCGTGTGAGGGTCCGCAGGCCTACCCCCAGCTCTTCTGATTTGGCTTTGTAGCGGGCCATTTTTGGTCTTCCCGGCGCGTACTGCGGGCGTGGTTCTCCTGGCGCAGCAAGATCCGACGATCCCGAGCGAAAGCCACAGGTCATTCCGCGGTGCGGCGCAGCAGGGCGAGGTACATCGCGTCGGTGCCGTGCAGGTGGGGCCAGAGCTGGACGTCGGGGCCCTCGCCGAGGTCGTGGACCCCGGGCATGAGGGGGCGGGCGTCGACCCATTCGGCGGGGACGGCTCCCGGCTGGCCGAGGACGTCCTCCACGACGGCACGGGTCTCGGCCGGATGCGGGGAGCAGGTCGCGTAACCGACGACCCCGCCGACGCGTACCGCGCGCAGCGCGGACTCCAGCAGGCCGCGCTGCAGGGGCGCGAAGCCCGGGACGTCCTCGGCGCGCCGGCGCCAACGCGCCTCGGGGCGGCGGCGCAGGGCGCCGAGGCCGGTGCAGGGCACGTCGACCAGGACACGGTCGAAGGCGCCCGGGCGCCAGGCGGGCCGGGTGCCGTCGGCGACGATCACCTCGAACGGCCCGGGGTTGCCGGCCAGGGCGCGGGCCACCAGCCGGGCCCGGTGCAGCTGCTTCTCGGAGGCGACCAGGGCCGCACCGCGCTCGGCGGCGAGCGCGCCGAGCAGGGCCGCCTTGCCGCCGGGGCCGGCGCAGCCGTCCAGCCAGAGCCGGTCGGGGCCGTCGCCGAGCGGGGCCGCGGCCAGGGCGGCGGCGACGAGCTGGCTGCCCTCGTCCTGGACACCGGCGCGGCCCTCGCGCACCGCCTCGATGGCGGCGGGGTCGCCGCCCTCGGCGAGCCGGACCGCCCACGGGGACCAGCGGCCGGGGAGCGTGGCGTCCGCGGGAAGCGCGTCGGCGAGCTCCTGCGGGGTGGCGCGGCCGGGGCGCGCGACGAGGGTGACCTCGGGGCGCTCGTTGTCGGCCGCGAGCAGTTCCTCCATGCCCGCGCGGCCGCCGCCGAGGGCGTCCCACAGGGCCGAGACGATCCAGCGCGGGTGCGAGTGGACGACGGCGAGGTGGTCCTCGGGGTCCTCGTCGTAGGGCGGCGCCACCTCGTCCAGCCAGGCGTCGAGCTCCTGTGCGGCGATCCGGCGCAGCACCGCGTTGACGAACTTCGCGCGCCCGTCGCCGAGGACCACGCGGGCCAGCTCGACGGTGGCGGAGACGGCGGCGTGGCTGGGGATACGGGTGCCCAGCAGCTGGTGGGCGCCGAGCGACAGCACGTCCAGCACGGGCGGGTCGACCTCGCGCAGCGGCCGGTCGACGCACGCCGCGATCACGGCGTCGTACGTGCCCTGACGGCGCAGGGTGCCGTAGACGAGCTCGGTGGCGAGCGCCGCGTCGCGCCGGTCGAACTCCCGGCCCTTGCGTGCCGCCTCGGCCTCGGCCTCGCGCAGCAGCGAGGGCAGGACGAGGTTGGCGTAGGCGTCGCGCTCGTCGACCGCCCTCAGCGCCTCGAACGCCAGGATGCGCACGGGGTCGCGCTGGGGCTTGCGGTAGGGCCGGCCGCCTTGCGGGGGCCTGCCCTGGGTGCGGCCCTGACGGGCGGCGGGCTGCGGTCGGCGTCGTGACGGTTCGCTCACGTGGAAGGTGCTCCGGAAGTGTCGGTGGTACGGCGGGACGCGGTGCGCCCCGCTTCGAGCGTACGTGGCAGACGCGGTCAGGCGCCGAGCCGGTCGCCGGAGGGGACGCGGACGCCGCGCGCCCAGTCGGCGGCGGGCATCGGCTTCTTGCCCTGCGGACGCACCTCGCCGAGCTCCACGGCGTGGCTGCCGGTGCCCACGTACACGGCGCGCTTGGTGACCTCCAGCTCGCCGGGCGCCAGGTCGGTGCGCTCCGGCAGCAGGGAGACGGGGCCGACCTTGAGGCGCTCGCCACCGAACAGGGTCCAGGCACCGGGCGCCGGCGTGCAGCCCCGGACCAGCCGGTCCACCCGCAGCGCCGGGGCGTTCCAGTCGACCTGGGCGTCGTCGACGGTGATCTTGGGCGCCAGGCTGACGCCCTCGGCGGGCTGCGGCCGGGCGACCAGCGCGCCGTCCTCGATGCCGTCCATGGTGGCCGAGAGCAGTTTCGCACCGCTGTGCGAGAGCCGGGTGAGCAGGTCGCCACTGGTGTCGCGGGGCCGGACGTCCTCGGTGACGACGCCGTACACCGGCCCGGAGTCCAGGCCCTCCTCGATGAGGAAGGTCGCGGCCCCGGTGACCTCGTCGCCCGCCATGACGGCGTGCTGCACCGGGGCGGCGCCGCGCCAGGCGGGGAGCAGGGAGAAGTGCAGGTTGACCCAGCCGTGGGCGGGCACGTCGAGGGCGACGCGGGGCAGCAGTGCGCCGTAGGCCACGACCGGGCAGCAGTCGGGGGCGATCTCCCGGAGCCGGGCGAGGAAGTCCTCGTCGCGGGGCTTGGCGGGCTTGAGGACCTCGATGCCGGCCTCCTCCGCGCGCTGGGCCACCGGGCTGGCGACGAGCTTGCGGCCGCGCCCCGCGGTGGCGTCCGGCCGGGTGACGACGGCGACGACCTCGTGCCGGCCGGAGGCGATCAGGGCGTCGAGGGCGGAAACGGCGACCTCGGGGGTGCCGGCAAAGACGAGCCTCATGCGTGCGGGGTGCCTTTCTGCAGTGCGCGGCCCTACAGTGCGCGGCCGAAGGTGCTGTGCGGGGAGACGCGGACCTGGGGCGCGGGCTGACCGGCCCACTCGGCCTCGCGTATCGCCTTCATCGCGGCCTTGCGCTGCTCGCGGTCGAGGCGGTCGATGAAGATGATGCCGTCGAGGTGGTCGGTCTCGTGCTGAATGCAGCGGGCGAGCAGCTGGGTGCCCTCGATGGTCACCGGGTCGCCGTGCATGTTGAAGCCCCGGGCGACGACGCCGTGGGCCCGCTTGGTGTCGAAGCGCAGCCCGGGCAGGGACAGGCAGCCCTCGGGGCCGTCCTGCTCCTCCTCGCTCAGACTGAGGTCCGGGTTGACCAGATGGCCCAGCTCGCCGTCGACGTGGTAGGTGAACACCCGCAGCGAGACGCCGATCTGAGGAGCCGCCAGGCCTGCGCCGGGGGCGTCCTTCATGGTCTCCTCGAGGTCCTTGACGAGGGTGCGCAGCTCTTTGTCGAAGACGGTCACGGGCTGCGCCGTCATGCGCAGCACGGGGTCGCCGAAGAGGCGGATCGGCTGGATGGACACGCGGTGGCTCCGTGGTCGGACGGGGACAGGGCAACCGCCCCAGTCTATGGGCCGGTGGGGTGGGGGCGCGCACCCCTGCGCACGCCCCCCGAAGGGTGCGATGCGCCCCCGATGCGTGACTCCACGGGAGTCTGGCGCGTTGGTCAATGGAGTTTGACCCACAAGAGCCGGTTCGAGAGGCCAGTTGATGCCCGAACACGCAACTCATGACGCCCAGGCCAGGGCGAGCCTTCACCTGCTGGTGCGGGACATCGAGCGGGTCCGCCGACAGGTCGACGCGCTGCGCACCCTCACCACCCAGCTGGGCAACGTCTACCGTCCCCGCCGCGGCGGGCCGTCCGCGGGATTCGTGGTCTACGGCCGCGCCCCCGCTCCCACCGTCCGGCTCGCCCAGGAGCTGCGGGACAGCGTCGAGACCCTGGTGACCGCGGCCGTCGAGTTCGACCGCTCCCTGGGCTTCAGCTGGGACGCCGTCGGCTCCGCGCTGGGCGTCACCAAGCAGGCCGTCCACCGGCGGTACGGCAACCGGCGCTCGGCGCCGCCCGGAGCGGCCGTGGCGGAGGTGCACGGCGATCCCCCGGCCCCGGCGGTGCTGCCCTCCGTGCCCGCGGCCCGCGCGATGCCCGCGCACGCCGGCCCCGCCCCCCGCGACGAGGCCGTCCCCGGAGCGGTCCCCTCCCCGCGCACGGGCTGATCCGGCGGCTCCCCGGGCCCGCCCGCCCCGCCGCCCGCCACGCCGACAGGACGGCCGCCGGGGCGGGCGCGTACGGGCGCGTACGGGTACGGACGCACCGCGGTCAGGGCCGCCGGTGCTCCGCCGGCAGCCGGGCCGGATCCAGCTCCAGCTCCCCCACGGTCTGGCCACCGCTGGACTCCCCTGTGGGCCGGAAGCCGAGCCCCAGGTAGAAACGTTCCGGGCCGTCCTCGCCGGGATGCCAGGTGGTGGTGACCCGGGTGCCGCCCCGGCGCAGGATCTCCGCCGCCACGGACTCGACGGCGAGGCGCCACAGACCGGAGCGGAGGTCGGTGCCGGTTCCGTCGGCCGCGAAGTCGATGTCGAAGAAGGCCATCAGGAAACCGACGATCCGGTCGCCGTCGACGATCAGCCGGGGCCAGGCCGTCTCCCCGTACGCGTACGCCTCCGCGAGGGACTTCACGACCGGCGCGACCAGGTGTTCCTGGCCGGGGCGGACCTTCAGGGCGATCGCGGCGCCGACGTTGTCGGGGGTGATCTTCTCCAGACGGAGCGTGCTGGTCATGCCCGGAACCCTAGGACGGTGCGTCAAGCGCATTTCCCCGGCCACAGCCACCCCGCGGCGCTCCCTCAGGACGGGGGCGCCACCCGGGCCGGGCCTCCGCGTACGGCCAACGCGGCCGCCAAGGCGGCGCCATCGCCGGCCGGAACAGCGTGCACTCCCCAGGCCCACGCGATGGGTGCCCCTCGAACAGCAGGACCGCCCGGCGCCGGTGATCGGCTCTCTCCGCCCGCACCCACCGCCGGGTCCCCACCCGGGTCCGGCCGGCAGCGGCTGATGCGAGCGCCCCCGCGGAGTGCAACGCCCGCCAGGGCGGCGCCACTACAGGGCGGCGGCACCCGCTCCACCCGGCCGCCTCACACAACCGGGGCTCACCCAGGTCATGCTCCCCGCGCGCGATCCGGGGCGGTCCGCGCGGACTCGACGCGACGCCATCGGCCGGAGACACCCCGCGGCACCGACCCGACGAGGACGCACTCTCCACCGGCCGACTCCCGCCACGGGCGCCACGCGGGGCGGGCTCCCCACGCGGACGGCGACGCGGCGCCGCCATCGCCGACGCCTTACGCGCCGCCCGGGGCGCTAGCCGATGTCGGGCGGGTCGATGCGGACCCGGACCGGGTCGGGCTCCTTGCGGGCGATGCGGGCGGTCTGCGCGGACTTCAGCGCGGCGGCCAGGGCGGAGCCCTTGCCCGGCGGCACGCGCAGCAGCACGCGCTCCCAGCGCTCTCCGGGTGGGGTGTCCCCGGAACGACGGGGCCGCGCGGGATCGGTGATCGGCAGCGGCACCGGGCCGAGCACGTCGGTGCCCTCCGGGAGCCGGACCGTGGCCAGCAGGTCGGCGACGGCGGCTGGACGGCCGCTGACGGCGGCCATCCGGGAGACCGGGGGGAAGCCCAGCTCGGCACGTTCGGCCAGCTCGCGCACCGCGTGGCCGACCGGGTCCCAGCGGACGAGGGCCTGCACGGGACGCAGCGTGGGCTCCCCGATGACGACCACCGTGCCGCCCTCGCCGGCCGGGCGCACCAACGCCGCCGCGGCCGCCCAGCGGCGCAGGGTCTCCTCCCCCGCCCGCAGGTCCGGGCGGTTGAGCAGCGCCCAGCCGTCCAGCAGCAGCGCCGCGGCGTAGCCGCCCTCCGCGACCGGTTCGGCGCCCGGGGTCGAGATCACCAGCGAGGGCGTGCCCGGCACCGAGGCCAGTACGCCGTCCCGCCCGGAGGTCCGCACCGGCACCTTGGGGAAGGACCGGCCGAGCTCGTCGGCGGTGCGCCGGGCACCGACCACCTGCGCGCGCAGCCGGAAGCCGCCGCACTCCTTGCAGTGCCAGGCCGCCTCGGGCCGCCCGCACCAGCCGCAGTGCGGCGCGCTCTCCCCGTCGCCGAGCTGCAGCGGTCCCGCGCAGTGCGCGCACCGGGCGGGCTCGCGGCAGCGCTCGCAGGCCAGCCGCGGTACGTAGCCCCGCCGGGGCACCTGCACCAGCACCGGGCCGCGCTGCAGCGCGTCCCGGGTCACCTGCCACGCCACCGACGGCAGCCGCGCCGCGCGCGCCGCGGCGTCCCGCGCCTCGTCGCCCTCGCCGACGGTACGGACCAGGGGCGCGGCGGCCCGGACCCGCTCGCGCGGTGCGGTCAGCGGCAGCGCCCACTGGGTGTCGACCAACTGCGCGCCCTCCACGGTGCAGGTGAGGCCGCCGAGCAGGAAGCCCGCCCGCTCCTCCGCGGCCCGCAGCAGCAGGACGTCCCGGGCGTGCGGCTGCGGTGCGTGCTGCTCGGCGTGGCTGGAGTCGCCGTCGTCCCAGAGCACGGCCAGCCCCAGCTCCGCCACGGGCGCGAACATCGCGGCCCGGGTGCCGACGACGGCGCGTACGCTGCCCCGGCTCACCGCCAGCCAGCGGCGGTACCGCTCCTCCGGCCCGGCGTCGGCGGTCAGCAGCACATGGCGGCCCTCGCCGACGATCGCGGTCAGCGCCTCGTCGACGCGGGCGGCCGCGCGGCCGTCCGGTACGACGGCGAGCGCCCCGCGTCCCGAGGCGAGCGTCGCCGCCATGGCGCGGGCGATCTCCTCGGGCCAGTGGGGCCCGGGCAGCGCCGTCCACACCGCCCGCGGGGTGTCGCCGCGGGCCAGCGCCTGCAGGAACGCCGGCCCGGTCGGGTAGCGCCGCCACGGCCCGGGCTCGGGCGCGCCGGGAACGGGCAGTGGCTCCCGTACCGGCTCCGCCTCGACCTTGGCCCGGCGCGGTGGCACCGCGAGCTGCACGATGTCGGCGAGGGCGCCCGCGTAGCGGTCGGCGACGGCCCGGCACAGCCGCAGCAGCCCGGGGGTCAGCACCTCCTCGGGGGACAGGACCTGGGCGAGCGGGGCGAGGGGGCCGCGGTAGTCGCTCTCGGTGAGGCGGTCCACGATGAAGCCGTCGTGCAGCTCCCCGCCCTCGCGGCGGCCGCCCTTGCCCACGCGGCCGCCGAAGCGCACCCGGACGCGCACGCCGGGCCGCGCCTCGGCGTCCATCGCGGCGGGCACCGCGTAGTCGAAGTACTGGTCGAGGTGGAGCAGGCCCTTGTCGACCAGGACGCGGGCCACCGGCAGCCCCTCGGCCAGCGCCGCGCCCCGCCAGGTCCGCGGCTTGGCGCGGGGCTCCTTGGCCTTGCGCACGGTCTCCCGGATGAGGGCGAGCTGCTCTCCCCCGTGCGGCTCCGCCGCCGGGGACACCTGCCGGTCGTCCTCGCTGCTCACAGCCTCAGTGTTACCAGACGCGTCGGACACCGGACGCCGCCGGAGGTGTCCCCGCGCACGCCGACGGCCCCGGACCGCTGGGGTCCGGGGCCGTCGTCAGGCCGTGGGGCGGGCGCGCCCCCGACGGTAGGGCCTAGAAGCCGGCCGCCTGGCGCAGCGCCTCGACGCGGTCGGTGCGCTCCCAGGTGAAGTCCGGCAGCTCGCGGCCGAAGTGGCCGTACGCCGCGGTCTGGGAGTAGATCGGGCGCAGCAGGTCGAGGTCGCGGATGATCGCGGCCGGGCGGAGGTCGAAGACCTGGCCGATGGCCTGCTCGATCTTCTCGTGGTCCACGGTGTGGGTGCCGAAGGTCTCCACGAACAGGCCGACGGGCTCGGCCTTGCCGATCGCGTAGGCGACCTGGACCTCGCAGCGCGAGGCGAGGCCCGCGGCGACGACGTTCTTGGCGACCCAGCGCATGGCGTAGGCGGCGGAGCGGTCGACCTTGGACGGGTCCTTGCCGGAGAAGGCGCCGCCGCCGTGGCGGGCCATGCCGCCGTAGGTGTCGATGATGATCTTGCGGCCGGTGAGGCCGGCGTCGCCCATCGGGCCGCCGATCTCGAAGCGCCCGGTGGGGTTGACCAGCAGCCGGTACCCGTCGGTGTCGATCTTGATGCCGTCGTCGAGCAGCGCCTTCAGCTCCGGCTCCACGACGAACTCGCGGATGTCGGGCGCGAGCAGCGACTCGAGGTCGATGTCGCTGGCGTGCTGCGAGGAGACCACCACGGTGTCGAGGCGCACGGCCTTGTCGCCGTTGTACTCGATGGTGACCTGGGTCTTGCCGTCCGGGCGCAGGTAGGGGATGGTCCCGTTCTTGCGGACCTCGGACAGCCGCCGGGAGAGCCGGTGCGCCAGCGTGATCGGGAGCGGCATCAGCTCGGGGGTCTCGTCGCAGGCGTAGCCGAACATCAGGCCCTGGTCGCCCGCACCCTGCTTGTCGAGCTCGTCGTCATCGCCCTCGACCCGGCTCTCGTACGCCGTGTCGACGCCCTGCGCGATATCCGGGGACTGCGCACCGATGGAGACCGAGACACCGCAGGAGGCGCCGTCGAAGCCCTTCTTCGACGAGTCGTAGCCGATCTCGAGGATCTTGTTCCGCACCAGGGTCGCGATGTCCGCGTATCCCTTGGTGGTGACCTCTCCGGCGACGTGCACCAGACCGGTGGTGATCAGCGTCTCGACGGCGACGCGCGAGGAGGGGTCCTCCTTGAGCAGCGCGTCGAGGATCGTGTCGCTGATCTGGTCAGCGATCTTGTCGGGGTGACCCTCGGTCACGGACTCCGAGGTGAACAGGCGGCGGGACACATCGCTCCCTGGGGTTGCAGCGGCTGCTGGCTGATCATTGGCGGCTCGCGCAGGGCTGCGCCTGGCGGGCCATGGGTCAGTTTATCTGTCGACCATGCGCAGGGACACGGCATCTCGCACCTTGGATATGCCGTGACCTGCGACACTGTGCATCACCTCGGGACGGAACGCCAGTAGGGGACACGTACCGCCCCGAAGTGTCATCGAGGCAGGCGGGCGGCGACCAGGTCCCAGACCTGCTCGGCCAGCGCCTCCTTGGGCCCGTACGGCACGGCGGTCTCGCTGCCGTCGGCGCCGAGCACGACGGCCTCGTTCTCCTCGGAGCCGAAGGCCTTGTGGTCCCCCACCTCGTTGACGACCAGCAGGTCACAGCCCTTGCGGGCGAGCTTGGCGCGACCGTTGGCGAGGACGTCGTCGGTCTCGGCGGCGAAGCCGACGACGATCTGGGCGGGGTGCGGCCGTTCGGCTGAAAGCTCGGCGAGCACGTCGGGGTTGCGCACCAGTTCCACGGGTGCGGGCTCCTCGCCGTCCTTCTTCTTGATCTTGCCCTCGGCGTAGCGCGCCGGGCGGAAGTCGGCGACGGCGGCCGCCATCACGACCACGTCGGCGTCGGACGCGGCCTTCAGCACGGCCTCGCGCAGCTGCACCGCCGTGCCCACGCGCACCACGTCCGCCCCCGCCGGGTCGGCGAGGCCGGTGTTGGCTGAGACCAGGGTGACCCTGGCGCCCCGGGCCAGGGCCGTGCGGGCGAGCGCGTAACCCTGCTTGCCCGACGAGCGGTTGCCCAGGTAGCGGACGGGGTCGAGGGGCTCGCGGGTGCCGCCGGCGCTGATGACGACGTGGCGTCCGGCCAGGTCGGTCTCCAGCGCCCGGGGGCCGCGCAGCAGCACGCGGCGGCAGGCCTCGAAGATCTCGGCGGGCTCGGGCAGCCGGCCCTTGCCGGTGTCGACGCCGGTGAGGCGGCCGACCGCGGGCTCGAGGACGATGGAGCCGCGGCGGCGCAGCGTCGCCACGTTCTCCTGGGTGGCGGCGTGCTCCCACATCTCGGTGTGCATGGCGGGCACGAACACCACGGGACAGCGCGCGGTGAGCAGGGTGTTGGTGAGCAGGTCGTCGGCGAGCCCGTGGGCGGCCTTGGCGAGCACGTCGGCGGTGGCGGGGGCGACCACGACGAGGTCCGCGCCCTGTCCGATGCGCACGTGCGGCACCTCGTGGACGCTCTCCCACACCTCGGTCGAGACGGGGTTGCCCGACAGTGCCGACCAGGTGGCCTCTCCGACGAAGTGCAGCGCCGAGGCCGTGGGCACGACGCGCACGTCGTGGCCCGACTCGGTGAACCGGCGCAGCAGCTCGCACGCCTTGTAGGCGGCGATCCCGCCGCTCACACCCAGGACGACCTGTGGCTTCCCCATCGACCTCTCCCGCGCTGTGTTGGACCGTGGTGCGTACCACCCATGACACACCACGGGCCCGGCGGTCGTGCCGCCGGGCCCGTGGTGAAACACCTGGGCGCGGTTACTGAGCGGGGCCCTCGACGGCCTCGGAGGTCAGCAGACCCGCGTTGATCTCGCGCAGCGCGATCGACAGCGGCTTCTCGTGCACGTGGGTGTCCACGAGCGGACCGACGTACTCGAGCAGGCCCTCGCCGAGCTGCGAGTAGTAGGCGTTGATCTGACGGGCACGCTTGGCCGCGTAGATCACGAGGCTGTACTTCGAGTCGGTTGCCTCGAGCAGCTCGTCGATCGGCGGGTTGATGATGCCCTCGGGCGTGGTGATGGAAGAGGACACGCTCTACCTTCCGATTGGGTGCAAAAAGATCAGACTACAGCCATCAAGGCTAGCAGCTCGCGCGCGACGTCCTCGACGGAGGTGTTCACCAGGGTGGTGTCGAACTCCGGCTCGGCCGCCAGCTCGACCCGCGCGGCCTCCAGCCGGCGCTCGATGACCTCGGGAGCCTCGGTGCCCCGGCCGGTGAGCCGGCGGACCAGCTCGTCCCAGCTCGGAGGCGCGAGGAAGACCAGCTGCGCCTCGGGCATCGACTCCCGGACCTGGCGGGCGCCCTGCAGGTCGATCTCCAGCAGGACCGGCTCGCCGGCCTCCAGGCGCTCCAGCACCGCCTGGCGCGGTGTGCCGTACCGGTTCCCCGCGAACTCGGCCCACTCCAGCAGTTCGCCGTTGGCGACGAGCTTGTCGAACTCGTCGTTCTCGACGAAGTAGTAGTGCACCCCGTGCTCCTCACCGGGGCGGGGCTTGCGGGTGGTGGCCGAGACGGAGAGCCACACCTCGGGGTGGACTGTGCGCATATGAGCGACGACCGTGCTCTTGCCGACCCCCGAGGGGCCGGAGAGCACGGTCAGCCGCGGACGTTCACTCATGGAGCGATTATCCCGGTTCCCGGAGGGTGCTGGGAACGTCAGGCAGCGGGGCTGCCGAACTCGCGCTCCAGGGATGCGATCTGGTTGGAGCCGAGCCCACGGACCCGGCGGCTCTCGGAGATGCCGAGCCGCTCCATGATCTGCTTGGCGCGGACCTTGCCCACGCCGGGCAGGGACTCCAGGAGGGCGGAGACCTTCATCTTGCCGATGACGTCGTTCTCCTGGCCCTGCTTGATGACCTCGTGCAGCGAGGCGCCGGAGTGCTTGAGCCGATTCTTGACCTCGGCGCGCTCCCGGCGAGCCGCGGCGGCCTTCTCGAGCGCGGCAGCGCGCTGTTCAGGGGTAAGGGGCGGAAGAGCCACGCCTACGTCACCTCGGAAGTAGAACTGTCGGATACGGACCGGTGTGGAACCTAGTCGCCCCCCACCTGCAGGGGCAACGTGAAACGCGCAGCTTGCGCGCTCTCGACGGAGACTAGCGGCCCCAGCGGCGTCAGTCAGCGCAAACAAGAAGAAAAGTCCTGGTCAGCGTCAACCGACCAGGACTTTTCGGACAAATCTGCGCAGGTTTCCGGACGTCTTGACCGCTACTTGACGACTTCGGCGAGCTGTGCGGCCTCGCGTTCCGCCGCTTCGCGCAGTGCGGAGACCGACGGTCCGAGCTTCAGCACGCCGCGGCTGACGCTCGGCACGACGTTGCGCACGGCCTCCCCGAAGACCCGCGGAAGGTCGGCCGCCGTCGCGCCCTGGGCCCCGATGCCGGGGGCGAGCAGCGGTCCGTTCACGGCGAGGTCCACACCCGCCCGGTCGAGCGTCGCGCCGACGACCGCACCGACCGATCCGAGCGGCAGGTCGCCCTCGTTCTCCGCCGCGATGTGGTTCAGCATCACCTGCGCGAGGGACGCGCCGCTCGCCGTGGTTGACCGCTGCACCTCCGCGCCCTCCGGATTGGAGGTCAGGGCGAGCACGAAGACGCCGCTGCCGCTCGCCCGGGCGGCGTCCAGGGCGGGGCGCAGCGAGCCGAACCCCAGGTACGGGCTGACGGTGACCGCGTCCGAGAACAGCGACGAGGCGGGGTCGAGGTAGGTGGCCGCGTACGCGGCCATGGTGGAGCCGATGTCGCCGCGCTTGGCGTCCATCAGCACCAGGGCACCGGCCGCGCGGGCCTCGGCGACGGCCGTCTCCAGGACGGCGATGCCGCGCGAGCCGAAGCGCTCGAAGAAGGCGCTCTGCGGCTTGAGGACGGCGACCCGGTCGGCCAGCGCCTCCACCACGGTGCGGGTGAAGCGCTCCAGTCCGGCGACGTCGTCCTGCAGGCCCCAGTCGGAGAGCAGGGAGGAGTGCGGGTCGATGCCGACGCAGAGCGGTCCACGGGTGTCCATGGCGCGGCGCAACCGGGCGCCGAAGGGCTCGGGGTTCATCGCGGGGTGGCTTCCTTCCGGGTCTCGGCGCCGACGGCGTCGGCGAGGGTGGCGTACGGGCTGGCCTGCAGCAGTCCGGCCAGGTCCCGGTGGATCGTGCGGCACCAGAAGGGGCCTCGGTAGACGAAGGCGCTGTAGCCCTGCACGAGGGTGGCGCCGGCCAGGATGCGCTGCCAGACGTCCTCCGCGCTCTCGACCCCGCCCACGCCGACGAGGGTGATGCGGTCGCCGACGCGGGCGTACAGGCGGCGCAGCACCTCCAGGGAGCGTTCCTTGAGCGGGGCGCCGGACAGTCCGCCGGTCTCCTTGACCAGTGAGGCGTCCGAGCGCAGGCCGAGGCCGTCGCGGGCGATGGTGGTGTTGGTGGCGATGATGCCGTCCAGGCCGAGCTCGAGGGCCAGGTCGGCGACGGCGTCCACGTCCTCGTCGGCGAGGTCCGGGGCGATCTTGACCAGCAGGGGGACGCGGCGATCGGTCACGGTGCGGTCGGCGGCCTCGCGGACGGCGCTGAGCAGCGGCCGGAGGTGGTCGACGGCCTGCAGGTTCCTCAGTCCGGGGGTGTTGGGCGAGGAGACGTTGACGACGAGGTAGTCCGCGTGCCGGGCGAGCCGCTCGGTGGAGGTGACGTAGTCGGCGACCGCCTCCTGCTCCGGGACGACCTTGGTCTTGCCGATGTTGACGCCGACCGTGGTCGGGAAGACCGCCCTGCGGGCGGCCAGGCGCGCGGCGACGGCGGCGGAGCCCTCGTTGTTGAAGCCCATGCGGTTGATCAGGGCGCGGTCGGCGACCAGGCGGAACAGCCGCTGCCTGGGGTTGCCCGGCTGCGGCTGGGCGGTGACGGTGCCGATCTCGACGTGGTCGAAGCCGAGCATGGTGAGCCCGTCGATGCCGACGGCGTTCTTGTCGAAGCCGGCCGCCAGCCCGAAGGGGCCGTGCATCCGGCGGCCCAGCGCCTCGGTGCGCAGTGCGGGGTGTCGCGGCGCGAGCAGGGCGGCGGCCAAGGTGCGCACACCGGGGATCCGGGCGGCGAGCCGGATCCAACCGAAGGCGAGGTGGTGGGCCTGTTCGGGGTCGAGGCGCTTGAAGAACAGGTTGAACAGCAGGGAGTACATGCGAAGCCTTCCACGGCGGGCTGGGGGTCCCCCCGTGCCGCGGGCCACGGGGGCAGGGCGCGGGGGCTCGTGGAGAGGGGGACACCGGACCGGTGTCCCCCTCCCGGGCCTACGCCTCGCGGGCGGCGGTCAGGTGTTCCGCGTGTTCCTGCAGGGAGCGGACCCCGACGTCGCCCCGGTTGAGCGCGTCGACGCCCTGGACGGCGGCGGCGAGCGCCTGCACCGTCGTCAGGCACGGGACGCCGCGGGCGACGGCCGCGGTGCGGATGTCGTAGCCGTCGAGGCGGCCGCCGGTGCCGAACGGGGTGTTGACGATGAGGTCGATGGCGCCCTCGTGGATGAGCTCGATGATGGTCGGCTCGCCGTTGGGGCCGGTGCCCTCGCTCTTCTTGCGCACCACGGTGGCCTCGATGCCGTTGCGCTTGAGTACCTCGGCGGTGCCGGAGGTGGCCAGCAGCTCGAAGCCGTGCTCGACCAGCGCCCGGGCCGGGAAGATCAGCGCGCGCTTGTCGCGGTTGGCGACCGAGACGAAGGCGCGGCCCTTGGTCGGCAGCGCACCGTAGGCGGCGGCCTGCGACTTTGCGTACGCCGTGCCGAATACCGAGTCGATGCCCATGACCTCGCCGGTGGAGCGCATCTCCGGGCCGAGGATGGTGTCGACGCCCCGGCCGTGCACGTCGCGGAAGCGGCTCCAGGGCAGCACGGCCTCCTTGACGGAGATCGGCGCGTCCAGCGGCAGGGTGCCGCCGTCGCCGTGGGCCGGGAGAAGTCCCTCGGTGCGCAGCTCGGCGATGGTGGCGCCGAGCGAGATGCGGGCGGCCGCCTTGGCCAGCGGGACCGCCGTCGCCTTGGAGGTGAAGGGCACGGTGCGGGAGGCGCGCGGGTTGGCCTCCAGCACGTAGAGGATGTCCCCGGCCAGGGCGAACTGGATGTTGATCAGGCCCTGGACGCCGACGCCCTTGGCGATGGCCTCGGTGGAGGCGCGCAGCCGCTTGACGTCGTGCCCGCCGAGGGTGATCGGGGGCAGGGCGCACGCGGAGTCGCCGGAGTGGATGCCGGCCTCCTCGATGTGCTCCATGACGCCGCCGAGGTAGAGCTCGTGGCCGTCGTAGAGCGCGTCGACGTCGATCTCGATGGCGTCGTCGAGGAAGCGGTCGACCAGCACGGGGCGGTCCGGGCCGATCTCGGTGGACTCGGCGATGTAGGAGGCGAGGCGGGTCTCGTCGTAGACGATCTCCATGCCGCGGCCGCCGAGCACGTACGAGGGCCGCACCAGGACCGGGTAGCCGATCTCGTCGGCGATGGCCTTGGCCTTCTCGAAGGTGGTGGCGGTGCCGTGCTTGGGGGCGGGCAGGCCCGCCCGGTCCAGGACGCGGCCGAAGGCGCCGCGGTCCTCGGCGAGGTGGATGGCCTCGGGCGAGGTGCCGACGACCGGCACGCCGTTGTCCTTCAGGGCCTGGGCCAGGCCGAGCGGGGTCTGGCCGCCGAGCTGGACGATGACGCCGGCGACGGGGCCGGCCTGCTGCTCGGCGTGGACGATCTCCAGGACGTCCTCCAGGGTGAGCGGCTCGAAGTAGAGCCGGTCGGAGGTGTCGTAGTCGGTGGAGACGGTCTCGGGGTTGCAGTTGACCATGACGGTCTCGTAGCCCGCGTCGCTCAGCGCGAAGGAGGCGTGGACGCACGAGTAGTCGAACTCGATGCCCTGGCCGATGCGGTTGGGACCGGACCCCAGAATGATCACCGCGGGCTTCTCGCGCGGCGCGACCTCGCTCTCCTCGTCGTAGGACGAGTAGAAGTACGGGGTGCGGGCGGCGAACTCGGCGGCGCAGGTGTCGACCGTCTTGTAGACCGGCCGGACGCCCAGCGCGTGCCGGACCTCGCGGACGACGTCCTCGCGCAGGCCGCGGACCGCGGCGAGCTGGGCGTCGGAGAAGCCATACCGCTTGGCCTCGGCGAGCAGCTCGGGGTCGAGCTTGTCGGCGGCCGCGAGCTCGTCGGCGATCTCCTTGATCAGGAAGAGCTGGTCCACGAACCAGGGGTCGATCTTCGTGGCGTCGAAGACCTCCTGCGGGGTGGCGCCGGCCCGGATCGCCTGCATGACGGTGTTGATCCGGCCGTCGGTGGGGCGCCGGGCGGCGAGCAGCAACTCGCCCTTGTCGCCCGGGTCGCCGGTGAAGGCGAACTGGCTGCCCTTCTTCTCCAGGGAGCGCAGTGCCTTCTGCAGCGCCTCGGGGAAGTTGCGGCCGATGGCCATGGCCTCGCCGACCGACTTCATGGTGGTGGTGAGGGTGGCGTCGGCGGCGGGGAACTTCTCGAAGGCGAAGCGCGGCACCTTGACGACGACGTAGTCGAGCGTCGGCTCGAAGGAGGCCGGGGTCTGCTCGGTGATGTCGTTGGGGATCTCGTCGAGGGTGTAGCCGACGGCGAGCTTGGCGGCGATCTTGGCGATCGGGAAGCCGGTCGCCTTGGAGGCGAGCGCCGAGGAGCGGGAGACCCGCGGGTTCATCTCGATCACGATGACCCGGCCGTCCTCGGGGTTGACGGCGAACTGGATGTTGCAGCCGCCGGTGTCGACGCCGACCTCGCGGATGACGGCGATGCCGACGTCACGCAGGATCTGGTACTCGCGGTCGGTCAGCGTCATCGCGGGCGCGACGGTGATGGAGTCACCGGTGTGCACGCCCATGGGGTCGAAGTTCTCGATGGAGCAGACGACCACGACGTTGTCGTGCTTGTCGCGCATCAGCTCCAGCTCGTACTCCTTCCAGCCGAGGATGGACTCCTCGAGGAGCACCTCGGTGGTCGGGGAGAGCGTCAGGCCCTGGCCGGCGATGCGGCGCAGCTCCTCCTCGTCGTGGGCGAAGCCGGAGCCGGCGCCGCCCATGGTGAAGGAGGGGCGGACGACGACGGGGTAGCCGCCGAGGGTGTCGACGCCGGCGAGGACGTCGTCCATGGTGTGGCAGATGACCGAGCGGGCGGACTCGCCGTGGCCGATCTTGGCGCGGACGGCCTCGACGACGTCCTTGAACAGGTCGCGGTCCTCGCCCTTGTTGATGGCCTCGACGTTGGCGCCGATCAGCTCGACCCCGTACTTGTCGAGGACGCCCGCCTTGTGGAGCGAGATCGCGGTGTTGAGCGCGGTCTGGCCGCCCAGGGTGGGCAGGAGCGCGTCGGGGCGCTCCTTGGCGATGATCTTCTCGACGAACTCGGGGGTGATCGGCTCGACGTAGGTGGCGTCGGCGATCTCCGGGTCGGTCATGATCGTGGCCGGGTTGGAGTTGACCAGGATCACGCGCAGGCCCTCGGCGCGCAGGACGCGGCAGGCCTGGGTGCCGGAGTAGTCGAACTCGGCGGCCTGGCCGATGACGATCGGGCCGGAGCCGATGACCAGGACGGACTGGATATCGGTGCGCTTAGGCACGCTGGCCCTCCATGAGCTTCACGAAGCGGTCGAACAGGTACGCGGCGTCGTGCGGACCCGCGGCGGCCTCGGGGTGGTACTGGACGCTGAAGGCGGGGGTGTCGAGCAGCCGCAGGCCCTCGACCACGTCGTCGTTGAGGCACACGTGGGAGACCTCGACCCGCCCGTACGGGGTGTCGCTGACCTGGTCGAGCGGCGCGTCCACGGCGAAGCCGTGGTTGTGGGCGGTGACCTCGACCTTGCCGGTGGAACGGTCCTGCACCGGCTGGTTGATGCCGCGGTGGCCGTACTTCAGCTTGTAGGTGCCGAAGCCGACGGCGCGGCCGAGCAGCTGGTTGCCGAAGCAGATGCCGAACAGCGGGGTCCTGCGCTGCAGGACGCCCTGGATGACGGTCAGGTCGGCGGTGGCCGGGTCTCCGGGGCCGTTGGAGAGGAACACGCCGTCGGGGTTGACCGCGTAGACCTCGTCCAGGGTGGCGCCCGCGGGCAGCACGTGCACCTCGATGCCGCGTTCGGCCATGCGCTGCGGGGTCATCCCCTTGATGCCGAGGTCGATCGCGGCGACGGTGAACTTCTTCTCGCCGACCGCCGGGACGACGTACGGCTCCTTGGTGGCGACCTCGGCCGACAGGTCGGCGCCCTTCATCTGGGGGCTGGCCTGGACCGCGGCCAGGAGCGCGGCCTCGTCGGTCCGCGCCTTGTCGCCGGAGAAGATGCCGACGCGCATCGCGCCGCGCTCGCGCAGGTGCCGGGTCAGCGCCCGGGTGTCGATGCCGCTGATGCCGACGACGCCCTGACGGGTCAGCTCCTCGTCCAGGGTGCGACGGGAGCGCCAGTTGGACGGTACGCGGGCGGGGTCGCGGACGACGTAACCGGCCACCCAGATGCGGGAGGACTCCGGGTCCTCGTCGTTGACGCCGGTGTTGCCGACGTGCGGGGCGGTCATGACGACGACCTGGCGGTGGTACGACGGGTCGGTCAGGGTCTCCTGGTAGCCGGTCATGCCGGTGGAGAAGACGGCCTCGCCGAAGGTCTCCCCCACGGCCCCGTAGGCGCGGCCGCGGAAGGTGCGGCCGTCCTCCAGGACGAGTACGGCAGGGACCCTCGCGGGCCGCTGGGTGGAGGTCGTCATCGTGCGCCTTCCTGGTCGTGCGTGAGAGTGTTCAGGGCCTCGACCCACGCGGCGTGCTCGGCGGCGTGGTCCGAGCGGAAGCCGGAGTCGATCAGCCGGTCGCCGTGCGCCCAGGTGACCACCAGCAGGCCGCCCTCGGTGAGGACCTTTCCGGCGATGCCCTTGTCGAGGCGTGCGCCGCGCAGGTCCGCGGCCGGGACGAAGAAGCTCGGCGCGCCGGTGCGCCGGGCGTCCAGTCCCCGGTCGGTGAGGGTGAGCTCGACCCGGCTGCGCACGCCCAGCCCGTGGGCGACGATGCGGTCCAGCCACTGCCCGGCGGTGGTGCTGCCGTGGTAGCGGCCGCTCAGGGTGAGCCGGGGCTCGCCGGGCTCCTCGGGGGCGGTGGGCAGGGCGGGCAGGTCGCTCTGGAGGGTGCCGCGCCACTTCCAGCCCTGGCGCATCAGCCAGTAGACGAGGGCGATGAACAGCAGCAGCCCGACGACCCAGCCGATGCGGGCCGACCAGTCGGTGACCTCGGCGGAGTGCTTCCCCTCCGCCGCGATGAGTACCAGAGGTGTCACGAGAGCTTCCCGTCCATGACCGTCGCCTTGCCCCGCAGGAAGGTGGCGAACACCTGGCCCGGCAGCTCCAGACCCTCGTACGGGGTGTTGCGGCTGCGGGAGGCGAAGCCCGCGGGATTCACCACACCACGGTATGCCGGATCGACCAGGGTGAGGTTCGCGGGCTCACCAGCCGAGACGGGCCGTCCGTGGCCGGAGAGCCGGCCGATCTCCGCGGGACGGAACGACATCCGGTCGGCGACGCCGGCCCAGTCGAGCAGGCCCGTGTCCACCATGGCGTGCTGGACGACCGACAGCGCGGTCTCCAGGCCGATCATGCCCATGGCCGCCGCGCCCCACTCGCAGTCCTTGTCCTCGTGCGGGTGCGGGGCGTGGTCGGTGGCGACGCAGTCGATCGTGCCGTCGGCGAGCGCCTCGCGCAGCGCCATGACGTCGCCTTCGGTGCGCAGCGGCGGGTTGACCTTGTAGACCGGGTTGTAGGTGCGCACCAGCTCGTCGGTGAGGAGCAGGTGGTGCGGGGTGACCTCGGCGGTGACGTCCCAGCCCTTGGACTTGGCCCAGCGGACGATCTCGACCGAGCCGGCCGTGGACAGGTGGCAGATGTGCACGCGGGAGCCGACGTGCGCGGCGAGCAGCACGTCACGGGCGATGATCGACTCCTCGGCGACGGCGGGCCAGCCGGTCAGGCCCAGCTCGCCGGAGACGAGGCCCTCGTTCATCTGGGCGCCCTCGGTGAGCCGGGGCTCTTGGGCGTGCTGGGCGACGACGCCGTCGAAGGCCTTCACGTACTCCAGGGCGCGGCGCATCATCACGGCGTCGTCGACGCACTTGCCGTCGTCGGAGAAGACCCGCACACCGGCGGCGGAGTCGGCCATCGCGCCGAGCTCGGCGAGCTTCTTGCCCTCCAGGCCCACGGTGACGGCGCCGACCGGCTGGACGTCGCAGTAGCCGTGCTCGCGGCCAAGGCGCCAGACCTGCTCGACGACGCCGGCGGTGTCGGCGACGGGGAAGGTGTTGGCCATCGCGTGGACGGCGGTGTAGCCGCCCGCGGCGGCCGACCGCGTGCCGGTGAGGACGGTCTCGGAGTCCTCACGACCGGGTTCGCGCAGGTGCGTGTGGAGGTCGACCAGGCCCGGCAGGAGGACCTTGCCCTCGGCCTCGACCACCGTGGCCCCCTCGGGGGCGGTCAGGTCCGGGCCGACCTCGGCGATGGTCTCGCCGTCGATCAGGACGTCCTGCGGCTCTCCGCCGAGGATCCTCGCGCCGCGGATCAGCGTCTTCGGGGTCGCGCTCATGCTTGGTTGTTCTCCTCGGTGCGGGCGGGGGCGGGGGCGGAGACGGCGGGCTCGGCGCCGCCGAGCAGCAGGTACAGGACGGCCATGCGGATGCTGACGCCGTTCTTCACCTGCTCGACCGCGGTGCAGCGCGGCGAGTCGGCGACCTCGGCGGTGATCTCCATGCCGCGGTTCATCGGGCCGGGGTGCATGACGACGGCGTGCTCGGGCAGCGCGGCCATGCGCAGGCCGTCGAGGCCGTAGCGGCGGGAGTACTCGCGCTCGGTGGGGAAGAAGGCGGCGTTCATGCGTTCGCGCTGGACGCGCAGCATCATCACGGCGTCGGACTTGGCGAGCACCGCGTCCAGGTCGTAGGAGACCTCGCAGGGCCAGTTCTCGACGCCGATCGGCAGCAGGGTGGGCGGCGCCACCAGGGTGACCTCGGCGCCGAGCGTGCCCAGCAGCAGCACGTTGGAGCGGGCCACCCGGCTGTGCAGCACGTCGCCGACGATGGTGATGCGGCGTCCCGCCAGGTCGCGGCCGGGGCCGGACAGGTGGCGGCGCATGGTGAAGGCGTCGAGCAGGGCCTGCGTGGGGTGCTCGTGGGTGCCGTCGCCGGCGTTGACGACGCTGCCGCCGATCCAGTCGGAGTACGCCAGCCGGTGCGGGGCGCCGGACATGTGGTGGCGGATGACGACGGCGTCGGCGCCCATGGCCTCCAGGGTGAGGGCGGTGTCCTTCAGGGACTCGCCCTTGGACACCGAGGAGCCCTTGGCGGAGAAGTTGATCACGTCGGCCGACAGGCGCTTGGCGGCGGCCTCGAAGGAGATGCGGGTGCGGGTCGAGTCCTCGAAGAAGAGGTTGACGACCGTGCGGCCGCGCAGGGTCGGCAGTTTCTTGATGGGGCGGTCGGCGACGCGGGCCATCTCCTCCGCCGTGTCGAGCACGAGGAGGGCGTCGTCACGGGTGAGGTCGGCGGCCGAGATCAGGTGGCGCTTCATCGGGTCACTCCGGAGGATGCGTGCGGGGGCGGACTGGGTGGCGGCACGCCACGTCTCCCGGGCAGGCCGGGGCGGGGACGGGCGGGCAGGGCGCTGCCCCGGGAGCCGGGGCGGGCCCGCGGCTACTCGTCCGCCGGGGAGCCGTCGCGTACGCCGAGCAGGACGCAGTCGCGCCCGTCCTCCTCGGTCAGGTGGACCTTGACGGTCTCGCGCAGCGAGGTGGGGATGTTCTTGCCGACGTAGTCGGCCCTGATGGGCAGCTCGCGGTGGCCGCGGTCGACCAGGACGGCCAGCTGCACGGCGCGGGGGCGGCCGATGTCGCCCAGCGCGTCGAGGGCGGCGCGGATCGTGCGGCCGGAGAAGAGCACGTCGTCGACGAGGACGACCAGCCGGCCGTCCACCCCGTCGGCCGGGATCTCGGTGCGGGCGAGCGCGCGCGCCGGGCCGAGCCGCAGGTCGTCGCGGTACATGGTGATGTCGAGCGAGCCGACCGGGGTCTTGCCGCCGGTGATGCCGTCGAGTTTGTCGGCGAGCCTGCGGGCCAGATGGACCCCGCGGGTGGGGATGCCGAGGAGAACCACGTCGTCCGCGCCCTTGGCGCGTTCGACGATCTCGTGCGCGATGCGGGTCAGCACCCGCGCGATGTCCGGGGCCTCGAGGACGGGCCGGACCGGATCGGAACCGATGACGGTCATGGAAAAGGGACCTCCTTCCCCGCCTCACTGGACGGGCCTTAAAGGACGCCAAAACGTACGGGTCAACCGTATCAGGCACCCTGGCGTGCTCCCTGGCGGGGCCTGGCGGCCGCCTGGCGCGGCTCTCGGGGCGGGTCCGCCACCCGTACCACGATCGACTGCAGATCCCGGCCGAAAGGCCGTTGACCGGCCATTCCTCGCTCTTCCGGGGGACCGGTGTGGACCATTCGGCTTGACGGATTCCAATTACGCTGCGTAACCTCACAGTGAGTTACTGAGTTTCCGTCCGGGGAGCCATATGTCCAGCGATTACGCCAAGCAGCTCGGAGCGAAGCTCCGCGCCATCCGCACACAGCAGGGACTCTCCCTCCACGGTGTCGAGGAGAAGTCCCAGGGCCGCTGGAAGGCCGTGGTGGTCGGTTCCTACGAGCGCGGCGACCGCGCCGTGACCGTGCAGCGCCTCGCCGAGCTCGCCGACTTCTACGGCGTTCCGGTCCAGGAGCTGCTGCCCGGTTCCGCGCCCGGCGGTGCCGCCGAGCCGCCGCCGAAGCTCGTCCTCGACCTCGAGCGACTGAGCCAGGTGCCGTCCGACAAGGCCGGTCCGCTGCAGCGCTACGCCGCGACCATCCAGAGCCAGCGCGGCGACTACAACGGCAAGGTGCTGTCGATCCGCCAGGACGACCTGCGCACCCTCGCCGTCATCTACGACCAGTCGCCCTCGGTCCTGACCGAGCAGCTGATCAGCTGGGGCGTCCTCGACGCGGACGCACGGCGCGCGGTGCAGCACGAGGAGGGCTGACGCCCTCGGGAAGCAGAAACGTCCCGCCCCTTGGGCGCGGCCGCCAGGCCGCGTCCGAGGGGCGGTTGTGTTTGCCCTCCCGTCGCCCGCCCCGGCACGGCGTGCAAGGCGCCGGCCGGGCACGCCACGGGCCCGGAACGCGCGGCGTTCCGGGCCCGGTGGGCGGTGTCGGGGGCTAGTCCTCCCGGAGGCTGGGCTTCAGCTCCTTGAGACGGGCCAGCAGGCCGTTCACGAACGAGGGCGACTCCTCGGTGGAGAACTCCTTGGCCAGCTGCACGGCCTCGTCCAGGACGACGGCGTCGGGGACGTCGTCCTCCCAGATCAGCTCGTAGGCGCCGAGCCGCAGGATGTTCCGGTCGGTCACCGGCATCCGGTCGAGGGTCCAGCCCACGGCGTGCTTCGACAGCAGTTCGTCGATGCGCCTCGCCCGTTCGGCGTAGCCCTCGATGAGCTGCATCGTGTATTCGCTGACCGGCGGCTGCCGGTCGTCGGTCCGGGCGAGCCTGATCCAGTCCGCCATGGCGGTCTTGGGGCTGACACCCCGCTGCTCCGCCTCGAAGAGGATCTGGAAGGCGCGCTTGCGGGCCTTGTTACGAGCAGCCACGGTTAGCTGGTCACCCGGCCGAGGTACTCACCCGAGCGGGTGTCGACCTTGATCTTCTCACCGGTGGTGATGAAGAGCGGGACGCCGATCTCGTAGCCGGTCTCCAGCTTGGCGGGCTTGGTGCCCCCGGTGGAGCGGTCGCCCTGGACGCCGGGCTCGGTGTACTCGATGACCAGCTCGACGGCGGCCGGGAGCTCGATGTAGAGCGGGGAGCCCTCGTACATGGCGACGACGGCCTCGAAGCCCTCCAGGAGGAAGTGGGCGGCGTCGCCGACGACCTCGGGGGTGATGTAGATCTGGTCGTACGTGTCCATGTCCATGAACACGAAGCTCTCGCCGTCCTTGTAGGAGAACTGCATCCCGCGCTTGTCGACGTTGGCCGTCTCGACCTTCACGCCGGCGTTGAAGGTCTTGTCGACGACCTTTCCGGAGAGCACGTTCTTGAGCTTCGTACGGACGAAGGCGGGGCCCTTGCCGGGCTTGACGTGCTGGAACTCGACGACGGACCAGAGCTGGCCGCCGTCGAGCTTGAGCACGAGGCCGTTCTTGAGGTCGTTCGTGGTGGCCACGGTTGCGGAATCTCCTGCACTGCTGCTTCGGGGACCCGGAGCCGCGGCCGCCCTCTACAGGGCGAGCAGCTCCTTGGTCGTGATGGTGAGTAGCTCGGGCCCGCCGTCCGTCGGTGGACGCACGACGAGTGTGTCGTCGATGCGGACACCGCCACGGCCCGGGATGTGGACTCCCGGTTCGACGGTGACCGGCACGCAAGCGTCCAGTTTACCCATGGCCGAGGGGGACAACCGCGGGTCCTCGCCGATCTCCAGTCCGACGCCGTGTCCGGTGGACTCCCCCAGGGCCTCGCCGTGGCCCCCGGACTCCAGTACGTGGCGTGCGGCGTGGTCCACGTCGCGGCAGGCGGCGCCGGGTGCGAGGGCCTCGCGGCCGGCCCGCTGGGCCGCGAAGACCAGGTCGTACAGCTCGATCTGCCAGTCCGCGGGCGAGGTGCCGATGACGAAGGTGCGCCCCACCTCACAGCGGTAGCCGCGGTAGCAGGCGCCCAGGCACACGGTGAGGAAGTCGCCCTCCTCGACCCGCCGGTCGGTGGGCAGATGGCGCGCCGCACCCGAATGGGGGCCGGTGCCCACGCAGGTGGGGAAGGCCGGGCCGTCGGCGCCGTGGTCGATGAGGCGGCGCTCCAGCTCCAGGGCGAGGTGGCGTTCGGTGCGGCCCACCAGGATCGACTCCAGGAGTTCGCTGAGCGCCTGGTCGGCGATCTCGGCGGCGATCCGCAACGCGGAGATCTCCTGCTCGTCCTTGACCAGGCGGAGCTGCTCCACGGCCGAGCCGAGGTCGGACAGGCTCACGCCCGGCGCGGCGCTGCCGACGGCGCGGTGCCGCGCGACGGTGAGGTGGTGCTCCTCGACCGCCAGGGCCTCCGCCTTGCGGTCCGCGGCCAGCGCGGCGGCGGTGACCGCCGGGTCGCCGTCGGGGCCGGACAGGACGACGGCCCGCACGTCGTCCGGGAGCCGGCCCTCGGCCAGGTCGCCGGACGGGTGACGGTGGTGGACCAGCACGTCCTCGGGACCCGGCCCCACGAGCAGCACGGTCCCCGGCGGGGCGCAGCCCGTCAGGTAGCGGACGTTGGCGGGACGCGAGACGAGCGCCGCCGCCGATCCGGCCGCCGCGCAGCGGTCCCGGAGGCGTTCCCTGCGGGCAGCGTGCACCTCGGACATGTGGCGAGCGTACGTCGCGGGCCGCCGGTCGGCCTGTCGAGAGCCGCCGGGCGGTGGCTACCAGGCGGGCGGGCCCTGGAGGCTGCGGGTGACGACGCTGTCGAGCGCGGCGGCGGCCGCGGCGACGTCCAGGTGGGAGTTGTCGATGATCGGCAGCCCCGAGCCGTACCAGCCGGCCATGCGGCCGTGGATGCGGGCGACCTCCTCGTCCGACAGGCGCCGGTTGCCGCTGCGCTGGGCGTTGCGGGCCAGCACGATGTCGAGGCCGGGGAGGAGGACGACGGGTAGCAGACCGGGCCCCACGTGCCGCTTCCAGCCGCCGAGGCCGACGACCGGGCGGTCGGGGAAGACCGCGTCGTCGATGATGCAGGAGATGCCGTTCGCCAGGAAGTTGCGGGCCGCGAAGCCGCAGGTGCGGCGGGCGAGGCGGTACTGCGCCTCGGAGTGGTCGTTCCAGCCGGACTGCGGGTCGGCGAAGCCGGAGCGGACCCACTCGCGGACGTCGTCCAGGCTGATGTGGGCGGTCGGTACGCCCCGGTGGTCGGCCCAGTGCCGGGCGATGGTCGTCTTGCCCGCGCCGGCCGCGCCGATCAGCAGGACAGCGACGGGGCCGTGCGTGGTGCCCGTGAACGGAGCGCCGCCGCCGGCCGCGGGCTGCGGGGGCGGCTGGACCGGGTGCTGGACGGGGGCTCCCTGGGCCATCGGGAAGTGGCCGGTGGTGCCCGGGGGCTGCGGCGGCGGCCCTGGCTGCCCGGCCTGCTGCCCACCGTGCGGCGGTGGCAGCGGCGCACCCACGGCATGCTGCATCGAGGCCACTCCGTCCGTACAAGAGCTTTCAGGTTCGACCGAACGGTACCGTCAACGGACGCAGTTGTGTGAACGGCCGGGCAGCCCACGGGGTGCCCGGCCGTTCGGGATCCGCCGTCCCGTGCGCGTGCGGGCCTACTTGGAGATCTCCGCGTAGGCGGCGAGGAGCACCCCGGGGTCGGGGGCCTCCAGGACGGTCGGCTTGGCGAGGCCGTCCAGCACGATGAAGCGCAGCCGGTCGGCGCGCGACTTCTTGTCCACCTTCATCGTCTCCAGCAGCCGCGGCCACTGGTCTCCGCGGTAGGTCAGCGGCAGGCCGACGGACTCCAGCACGGAGCGGTGACGGTCGGCGGTGGCGTCGTCCAGACGGCCGGCCAGGCGGCCGAGTTCGGCGGCGAACACCATGCCGATGGAGACGGCGGCGCCGTGCCGCCAGTTGTAGCGCTCGTTCTTCTCGATGGCGTGGCCGAGGGTGTGGCCGTAGTTGAGGATCTCGCGCAGGCCCGACTCCTTGAGGTCCGCGGAGACCACCTCGGCCTTGACGCGGATGGCGCGCTCGAGGAGCTCCGCGGTGTGCGGGCCCTCGGGGCCGCGGGCGGCGGCCGGGTCCTGCTCGATCAGGTCCAGGATCACGGGGTCGGCGATGAAGCCGGCCTTGATGATCTCGGCGAGACCGCTGACGTAGTCGTTGACCGGCAGCGACTCCAGCGCCGCGAGGTCGCAGAGCACCCCGGCGGGCGGGTGGAAGGCGCCGACGAGGTTCTTGCCCTCGGCGGTGTTGATGCCCGTCTTGCCGCCGACCGCGGCGTCCACCATGCCGAGCACGGTGGTCGGCACGGCGACCCAGCGGACCCCGCGCAGCCACGTCGCCGCGACGAACCCGGCGAGGTCGGTGGTGGCACCGCCGCCGACGCCGACGATGACATCCGTACGGGTGAATCCCGACTGCCCGAGCGCCCGCCAGCAGTACGCCGCGACCTCGGTGGTCTTGGCCTCCTCGGCGTTGGGCACCTGGATGGCGACGGCCTCGTAGCCCTGCTCCGCCAGGTCCTCGCGCAGCGCCTGGCCGGTGGCCTCCAGGGCCTCGGGGTGGATGACGGCGACCCGCACCGCCTTGTCGCCGATCAGGCCCGGCAGCTCGCCGAGCAGCTGCCGGCCGACCAGCACCTCGTACGGCTCGGTGCCCGCACTGCCCCCGACCTGGATGCGGATGGGGGTGTGGGCGGCGTGCTCCGTCATGCGTTCTTCAGCTCCAGTGCGTCCAGGACGGCGTCCGCGACGTCCTCGGGGGTCCGGCCCTCCGTGCTGACCACGGCGCGGGCGACCTCGGCGTACAGCGGGCGGCGGGCTTCCATCAGCTCGCGCCACTGCCGCCGCGGGTTGACGGCGAGCAGGGGGCGGGCGGCGTCGAGGCCGACGCGCTTGACGGCTTCGGCGACGTCCATGTCGAGGAAGACCACGGGCAGCCCGGCGAGCAGTTTGCGGGTGTCCTCGTCGAGGATCGAGCCGCCGCCGAGCGCGAGCACGCCCTGGTGCTCGGCGAGCGCGACGCGGACGGCCCCGGCCTCCAGGGCGCGGAAGTGCTCCTCGCCGTCCTCGACGAAGATGTCCGCGATCGGACGGCCCTCGGCCTCGACGATGTCGGCGTCGGTGTCGCGGCAGGTCGTGCCCAGCCGCAGGGCGAGCAGCTCGCCGACGGTGCTCTTGCCGACCCCCATCGGGCCGACCAGGACGACGACGGGGCCGCTCATCGGATCACCAGGTTGTCGAGGTAGCCGCGCACGTTGCGACGGGTCTCGGTGACGCTGTCGCCGCCGAACTTCTCCGCGACCGCGTCGGCCAGGACCAGGGCGACCATCGCCTCGGCGACGATGCCCGCGGCCGGGACGGCACAGACGTCGGAACGCTGGTGGTGGGCCTGGGTGGCCTCGCCGGTGTTCACGTCCACGGTGGCCAGCGCACGCGGCACGGTGGCGATGGGCTTCATCGCGGCCCGCACCCGCAGCAGCTCGCCGGTGCTCAGGCCGCCCTCGGTGCCGCCGGAACGGCCCGTGGAGCGGCGGATGCCGTCCTGCGTGGCGACGATCTCGTCGTGCGCCTTGGAGCCGGGGACGCGGGCGAGCTCGAAGCCGTCGCCGACCTCGACGCCCTTGATGGCCTGGATGCCCATGAGGGCGGCGGCCAGCCGGGCGTCCAGCCGGCGGTCCCAGTGCACGTGACTGCCGAGGCCGACGGGCACGCCGTAGGCGAGCACCTCGACGACGCCGCCGAGCGTGTCGCCGTCCTTGTGGGCCTGGTCGATCTCGGCGACCATCCGCTTGCTGGCGTCGGCGTCCAGGCAGCGCACGGGGTCGGCGTCGAGCCTGTCGACGTCGGCGGGGGTGGGGTACACGCCGTACGGGGCCTTGGCCGAGGCGAGCTCCACCACGTGGGAGACGATCTCGATGCCCGCCGTCTCCTTGAGGTAGGAGCGGGCCACGGCGCCGAGTGCGACACGGGCCGCGGTCTCGCGGGCGGAGGCGCGCTCCAGGATCGGCCGGGCCTCGTCGAAGCCGTACTTCTGCATGCCGGCGAGGTCGGCGTGGCCGGGGCGGGGCCGGGTCAGCGGGGCGTTGCGGGCGAGCCCGGCGAGGACCTCGGGGTCGACCGGGTCGGCCGCCATGACCTGCTCCCACTTGGGCCACTCGGTGTTCCCCACCATGACCGCGACCGGGGAGCCCAGGGTGAGCCCGTGGCGCACGCCGCCGAGGAAGGTGACCTGGTCCTGCTCGAACTTCATACGGGCACCGCGGCCGTAGCCGAGCCGCCGCCGCGCGAGGTGGTCCGCCACCATCTCGGTGGTGATCGGCACACCGGAGGGCAGACCCTCCAGCGTCGCGACGAGTGCGGGGCCGTGCGACTCCCCCGCGGTCAGCCAGCGCAACCTGCTCAACGGTGCTCGCTCCTTCATCATCGCCCGGACCGCGGCGAGGCGGACCGGACCATCCGTGCGTAAACCGATCCTTTCACGTCCCGCGGCGAAGGCGGGGCGCGGTCCGCTGGGCGGACAGCGCCGTGGACACCTCCGGACCGGTCAGGGGCGGTGCAGCGCCGCCTCGCCGGCCGCCCGCATGGCCGCCAGGGGGGCCGGCTTGCGGCCGGTCATCAGCTCCACCTGCAGCACCGCCTGGTGCACCAGCAGGTCGAGTCCGCCGACGACGGCCCCGCCCCGCTCCGCCCAGGCCGACGCCAAGGTGGTGGGCCAGGGGTCGTACAGCACGTCGAAGAGCGTGCCGGGACGCTCGGGCACGGCGGCGGCGAGCGCGTCGGCGGTGCCGGCCGGCGTCGTGGAGATCACCAGGGGCGCGGCCAGGGCCTGCTCGGCGTCCTCCCAGGCGGCCGTCCGCACGGCCACACCGAGCCGCTCGCCCCACTGCCGCATCTCGCCGGCGCGGGTGTCGCTGCGCACGTACGCGGTGACCTCGCCGTCGCAGATCTGCGCCAGCGCGGCCAGCGCGGACGAGGCGGTCGCCCCGGCGCCGAGCACGGCGGCGGAGCCGACACGTCCGACGCCGCGCTCGTGCAGGGCCGCCACCATCCCGGGGATGTCGGTGTTGTCGCCCAGCCGGCGTCCGTCCTCGGTGAGCACCAGCGTGTTCACGGCCTCGACGGCCGAGGCGGTGGCGCTGACCTCGTCCAGCAGCGGGATGACCGCCCGCTTGAGCGGCATGGTCAGCGACAGCCCGGCCCAGCGTCCACCGCCGGGCAGTTCGCCCAGCCGGGCCAGGAAACCGGGCAGCGCGGCCTCGTCGACCTCGAAGCGGTCGTACGTCCAGTCGGCCAGCCCCAGTTCCGCGTAGGCGGCGCGGTGCAGCACCGGGGAGAGGGAGTGCGTGATCGGCGTTCCGAGGACCGCTGCCCTAGGCACGCGCGGCCCCCCGCGGGCTCTTCGTCATGGGCTGGTCCCCTCGGCTGCGTGGTGTCCGTCGATCCGGGCCGCCCCCCGTCCGGCCGGCGGAGGGGACGCCCGGTCGAGTCTAGGGCCTCAAGATCCGCCCGGTCCGGGCGGCGCTCGGGACGGCAGCGGGGCGCCGCACGGGGGACGTTCTCCGTGCGGCGCCCCGGCGGCGGCTCAGCCGTTGTGCTTCTTGTCGAACTCCTTGGCGAGCTTGTCGTGCTCCGCGAGCGTCTCCGTGAACTTGGTCGTGTGCCCGTCGAGGGAGATGAAGTAGTACCACTTGCCCGGTTCGGGATCCATGGCCGCGGCCAGCGCCTTCGCTCCGGGGTTGCCGATCGGCCCCGGCGGGAGCCCCCGGTAGTAGTACGTGTTGTAGGCGTCGTCGTAGGTACGGAGCTCCTTGAGCGAGAGGTTGATCTCGCTCTGGTTCTTCAGGTAGTTGTACGTCGAGTCGAACTCGAGCTTGCCGTTGGTCTCGGTGTTGGTCGGCTTGAGGCGGTTGTAGACGACCCGCGACATCTTCCGGAAGTCCTCGTCCGACTTGCCCTCGGCCTGCACCAGGCTGGCCAGGGTGACGACCTGCAGCGGTGACTCCAGCCCCAGTTTCTCGGCCTTCGCCTCCACGTCGTACTTGGTGTACTGCTTCTTGGCGTTGGTGACCATGCTGCGCAGCAGGTCGGCGGGCTTGGTGTCCTTGCCGACGCTGTAGCGGCTCGGCCAGAGGAAGCCCTCCAGCGGATCCTTGATGTCCTTGTTGTCATCAGCCCAGTCGGGCAGCCCGAGCTTGCCGACCTGGTCCTCGGCGACCTTGGCGGTGGCGCCCTTGTCGAGCCCCAGTTTGGCGTCGATGATCGCGTAGATCTGCACGTCGCGCAGGCCCTCGGCGATGACCAGGACGTTCTGCGACTTCGGGTCGAGCATCATCGTGACGGCGCTGGACGCGGCCATCTCCTTGTGCAGGACGTAGACGCCCGCCTGGATGGAGTTGCCCTTGGGGTCCTTGCTGACGGCCGCGGTGAAGGCGTCGACGCTCTTGACCACGCCGGCCTTCTTGAGGATGTTGCCGATCTGGATGCCGCTCGCGCCCTGCGGTACCTCGACCTGGACCTCGCCGCTGCCCTGCCCGGCGAAGTCCGGGGGCGGACCGAAGTTGCTCTGGTAGTAGCGGTAGCCGAACCAGCCGGCCCCTGCGATGCCGCCGCCGAGGACGACCAGCACGACCAGGCACGCCATGCCGGAGCGGCGCTTCTTGCCGCCCTGCCCGGTCTTGCCGCCCCTGCCCGCGCGGCCGCGCCGGTCGTTGCGGCCCGGCTGCGGCTCGTCGTCCTCGTCGTCGTCCGCGCCGGAGAAGAAGGAGTGGTCGTCGGCGGCGCCCCCCTCGTCGTCCCAGAGCGGGGCTTCCTGCTCGGCCGGCCGGGAGCGCTGCGGCCGCTGCGGCTGCTGCGGCTGCTGTTGCGGGGGCTGCTGCTGGTACTGGGGCTGCTGCTCCGGGTAGCGCTGGTCGGGCCGCTGCGGGGGCGGGTAGCCGCCCTGCCCGTAGTAGTCGGGCTGCTGCTGACCGCCGTACCCGTCCTGGCCGTAGCCGGCCGGGGCGCCCCAGGAGTCGTACTGCTGCTGCGGGTCGTACGGGTACTGCTGCTGCTGACCGGTGTCGCCGTAGGGGTCCCAACCGCCCTGCTGCGGGTACTGAGGGTGCTGCTGCTGGTTCTGCGGGTGCTGCTGGTACTGGGAATACTGCTGGTGCTGCTGGTGCTGCTGGTGCTGGTGTTGCTGCGGGTGCTGCTGCTGTCCCCATTGGTCACCGAAGAGAGGGTCTTCGGGGTGCCATGCTTCGGAGCCCGGGCTCCGGCCATAGTCAGTCATCGATCCCCTACGGTTCGGTTCGCGAGGCGGCAGCCGGCCGGCGCTTGTGGCGCGGGCGGGAGGGTCCCGACCCGTCGGCACCCACGGATCAGACTGTGGAGCCGCCGTGCTGCGCGGAACGTTACCGTACCGCGATCAGATAAACGGTTCGACGCTCTCGCCCGGCTCTTTACCAGACACCCGTTCGGTCTCGAGGGCGCTCTGGAGGATGACCACGGCCGCCGCCTGGTCGACGACGGAACGTCCCTTCTTGGCCTTGACGCCCGATGCGCGCAGGCCCTGGGTGGCCGTGACGGTGGTCATCCGCTCGTCAACGAGGCGCACCGGAACGGGGGAGATGATCTTCGCCACATCCTGGGCGAACTCGCGGGCCTTGGCCGCGGCCGGCCCCTCCCGCCCGCTGAGCGAGCGGGGCAGGCCGACCAGGACCTCGATCGGCTCGTACTCCTCGATGATCTGCGCGATGCGCCGGCGCGCGGCCGGGACGTCCCGGCCGGGCACCGTCTCGACGGGTGTGGCGATCAGCCCGTCGGGGTCGCACGAGGCGACCCCGATGCGGGCGTCCCCGACGTCGATCGCGATCCTGCGACCCCTGCGCATCGACGACCTCAGGCAGTCTCGGCGACGAGGCGCTGCACGGCGGCGATGGCCTCGCCGACCGCGTCCGCGTTCTGGCCGCCGCCCTGGGCGACGTCCGGCTTGCCGCCACCGCCGCCGCCGAGGGTCTTGGCGGCGGTGCGGACCAGCTCGCCGGCCTTCAGACCGCGTTCACGGGCCGCCTCGTTGGTGGCGATGACGGTCAGCGGGCGGTCGCCCGCGACGGTGAACAGGGCCACGACAGCGGCGCGGCCGCCGCTGATCCGCTGGCGGACGTCCAGGACGAGCTTGCGCAGGTCGTCGGCGCCGGTGCCGTCCGGCACCTGGCCGGTGACCAGGGCCACACCCTTGACGTCCTGGGCGGAGGCGGCGAGCCCGGCGGCGGCCTGCAGGACCTTCTCGGCGCGGAAGCGCTCGATCTCCTTCTCGGCCTCCTTGAGCTTGGCGAGCATGCCGGAGATCTTCTCAGGGAGCTCCTCCGGACGGCCCTTGACCAGCTGCTGGAGCTGAGCCACGACCGTGTGCTCGCGGGCGAGGAAGTTGTACGCGTCCACGCCGACCAGGGCCTCGACCCGGCGCACGCCGGAGCCGATCGAGGACTCGCCGAGCAGCTTGACCAGGCCCAGCTGGGCGGTGTTGTGGACGTGCGTGCCGCCGCAGAGCTCCTTGGAGTAGTCGCCGATGGTCACCACGCGCACCCGCTCGCCGTACTTCTCGCCGAACTCGGCGATGGCGCCGGCCTTCTTGGCCTCGTCGATGCTCATGATCTCGGCGGTGACGTCGAGTTCGCGGGAGAGCACGGCGTTGATCTTCTGCTCGACGTCGGTCAGCACGCTGCCCGGCACGGCGGCCGGCGAGCCGAAGTCGAAGCGGAAGCGGCCCGGGGAGTTCTCCGAACCGGCCTGGGCGGCGGTGGGACCGAGCGCGTCGCGCAGCGCCTGGTGGGTGAGGTGGGTGGCGCTGTGGGCGCGGGCGATGGCGCGGCGGCGGCCGAGGTCGATCTTGCCGAACGCGGCGGAGCCGACGGTCACCTCGCCGACCTGGACGCTGCCCTTGTGCACGGTGACGCCGGGCACGGGCTGCTGCACGTCGCGCACCTCGATGACGGCGCCCGACTCGGTGCGGATGCGGCCGGTGTCGGCAAGCTGGCCGCCGCCCTCGGCGTAGAAGGGGGTGCGGTCGAGGATGACCTCGACCTCGTCGCCCTCGTTGGCGGCCGGCGAGGGCACACCGTCGACCAGCAGGCCGACGACACTGGCCTCGCCCTCGTTGTCGGTGTACCCGGTGAAGACGGTGCTCCCGGCCGTGTCGGCGATGGAGCGGTACGCCGACATGTCGACATGACCGCTCTTCTTCACCAGGGCGTCGGCCTTGGCGCGGTCCCGCTGCTCCTTCATCAGGCGGCGGAAGCCGTCCTCGTCCACCGACAGGCCCTGCTCGGCGGCCATTTCGAGGGTGAGGTCGATCGGGAAGCCCCAGGTGTCGTGGAGCAGGAAGGCCTTGTCGCCGGAGAGCACACCGGAACCGGCGGACTTGGCCTCGGTGACGGCGGTGTCCAGCACATTGGTGCCGGCCTTCAGCGTCTTGAGGAAGCGGGTCTCCTCGGCGAGGGCGACCGTCTCGATGCGCTTGCGGTCCTCGACGAGCTCCGGGTACTGCTGGCCCATCGTCTTGATGACGGTGTCGACGAGTTCGCCGACGACGGCGTCCGTGGCGCCGAGCAGCCGCATGTTGCGGATGGCGCGGCGCATGATGCGGCGCAGCACGTAGCCGCGGCCCTCGTTGCCGGGGGTGACTCCGTCGCCGATCAGCATGACGGAGGTGCGCATGTGGTCGGCGACCACGCGCAGCGAGACGTCGGAGTCGTGCGCGGCGCCGTAGGCGACGCCGGTGAGCTCGGTGGCCTTGTCGATGACCGCGCGCAGGGTGTCGGTCTCGTACATGTTCTGCACGTCCTGCAGGATCATGGCGAGACGCTCGAGACCGAGACCGGTGTCGATGTTCTGGGCGGGCAGGTCGCCGAGGATCGGGAACTCCTCCTTGCCGGTCCCCTCCCCGCGCTCGTACTGCATGAAGACCAGGTTCCAGATCTCCACGTACCGCTCGTCGTTGACGGCCGGGCCGCCCTCGACGCCGAACTCGGGGCCGCGGTCGTAGTTGATCTCGGAGCACGGCCCGCAGGGGCCGGGGACGCCCATGGACCAGAAGTTGTCCTTCATGCCCAGACGCTGGATGCGCTCGGCGGGCACGCCCACGACCTCGCGCCAGATCTGCTCGGCCTCGTCGTCGTCCTTGTAGACGGTGATCCACAGCCGCTCGGGGTCGAGACCGTAACCGCCGTCCGCCACGGGAGAGGTGAGCAGCTCCCAGGCGAACTTGATGGCGCCTTCCTTGAAGTAGTCGCCGAACGAGAAGTTGCCGCACATCTGGAAGAAGGTGCCGTGGCGGGTGGTCTTGCCGACCTCTTCGATGTCGGGCGTGCGGACGCACTTCTGCACGCTGGTGGCGCGCGGGAAGGGCGGCTTGACCTCACCCAGGAAGTAGGGCTTGAACGGGACCATGCCCGCGGGCACCAGAAGGAGCGTGGGGTCGTCGGCGATGAGCGACGCCGACGGCACGACGGTGTGCCCGCGCTCTTCGAAGAAACGCAGCCAGCGGCGGCGGATTTCTGCCGACTCCATCAGTGTTCGTCCTTCCGGTGGTGGTACGCGATCTCCGGCCGCTGGGCCGGCATGTCGAGGTCGGGGGCCGTACGGCCCAGCTGGTCGTTGAGCTGTTCCTCGCGCTCGGTCATCCCGGCGCGGACGTCCTGCGCGAACGTGCGCAGCCGGTCCCCGGCCTCGAGGGCCTTGTCGGCCGCCTTCGCCGCGAGGCTCTCAGGGGTCAGGCTGCGGATCTTGCGATGGACCTTGTTGGTGGCCCACACCCCGGCGGCGGCACCGGCGGTGAACCAGAAGGCACGGCGGAACATGCAGGTCAGCCCCTTGACTTACGGCTGCGGGCGGACGGAAGCGTCCGGCCGACGACCACGGTGCGCTTCTTGGCGGCGCCCTTGGCCTGGAGGGTGACCGCGCGCCGCACGCCGTAGCCGAAGGCCGCGACCTTCACGAGGGGGCCTCCGAAGGTGGAGGCGACGGTCGTGGACAGGGCGGAGGCGTTCGCGGTCACCTCGGCGACGTCGGAGGTGATGGTGTCCACGCGGGCCAGCTGGGCGTGGGCGGAACGGACCGCCTCGGAGGCCTCGCCGAGCAGCGGCACGGCCTGGTCGGTCACCTCCGCCACGAGGCGGGTGGCCTGACGGAGCGCCTGCGCGAGCCGCACGAGTGCCACGGCGAGGAACGACACCAGGATCGCCCAGAAGACGGCCACGATGAGGCCGGCCACCTCTCCACCGGACACGCTGCCACTCCCTCGGATCCACCGCGCCAACCAGGTACCGATCAGGTACCGACCTTATCGCGACGGGCAGCACGCTCCGTACCGCATTGCGGGCCGGGGCCGCCCGCCACCGGCCCGGGCGAGGGGGCCCGGACTGTACGTTCCGCTTATTTGACGATACCCTCCGTGACCCATGCGCCATGAGACGACGCCCGGCAACCTGCCGTGCGAGCTGAACCACTTCGTCGGCCGGCGGCGCGAGCTCGACGACGTGGCCCGCCTGCTGGAGCGGGCCCGGATGGTGACGGTGACCGGCGTGGGCGGGGTCGGCAAGACCCGGCTCGCGCTGCGCGCGGCGGCCGGGCTGCGCGCCGGGTTCGCCGACGGGGTCTGGCTGGCCGAGCTGGGGGCCGTACGGGATCCGGGACTGGTGGACCACGCCGTGGCGGACGCGCTCGGCCTCACCGACCACACCACGCGCGGTCCCCGGGCCGCGCTCGGTGCTTTCCTGGCCCGCCGCGAGCTGCTGCTCGTCCTGGACTGCTGCGAACCGCAGGTGGAGGCGGCGGCGGAGCTGGCCGAGGCGATGCTGCGGCGGGCACCGGGACTGCGGTTGCTGGCCACCAGCCGGCAGCCGCTGGGGGTGGCCGGCGAGCACATCGTGGCGCTGGAGCCGCTGGGCGACGCCGACGAGGCGGTGGAGCTGTTCGCCGACCGGGCGGCCGCGGTGCTGCCGGGCTTCACCGTGGACGGGGGCAACCGGGCCGAGGTGGAGGAGCTCTGCCGCCACCTGGACGGCATCCCGCTGGCGCTGGAACTGGCGGCGGGCCGCGTGCGGGCACTGTCGGTGCGGCAGATCACCGGGCGGCTGGACGACCGCTTCCGGCTGCTCACCCGGCGCGGCGGCACGGGCGGTCCCGAACGGCACCGCGCGCTGCGCACCACCATCGGGTGGAGCCACGAGCTGTGCACCCCGCGCGAACGGCTGCTGTGGGCACGGCTGTCGGTGTTCGCCGGGGACTTCGACCTCGACGCGGCCGAGTACGTGTGCGCGGGCGGCGAGGTGACCGCCGACACGATAGTGGACCTGCTGGCGGACCTGGTGGACAAGTCGGTGGTGCTGCGCCGCGAGGACGCGGGCGTGGTGCGCTACCTGCTGCTGGACACCGTGCGCGAGTACGGGCTGGGCTGGCTGCGCGAGCTGGGCGAGGAACGGCGGCTGCGGACCCGGCACCGCGACTGGTACCTGGGGTTCGCCACCTGGGGCGAGATGGAGTGGTTCGGCGCGCGGCAGGAGGAGATCTCGGCCGGCACCGAGCGGGAGCTGGCCAACCTGCGGGCCGCGCTGGAGTTCTCCCTGGAGGTCCCCGAGGAGCTGCGGACCGGGCAGTACCTGGCGGCGAGCCTGTGGTTCTTCTGGGTCGGCTGCGGCCGGCTCGCCGAGGGCAGGTACTGGCTGGAGCGCGCGCTGGCGGCCGACCACGAGCCCACGGGTCAGCGCGCCAAGGCGCTGTGGGTGTGCGGTTACGTCTCGATCCTCCAGGGCGACGGCACCGCGGCGCTGGGCATGCTGTACGAGTGCCGGGAGCAGGCACTGGCCACCGGCGACGCGACGGCGGTGGCGTACGCGGTCCACCGCATGGGGTGCGGGGCGCTGCTCAGCGACGACCTGCCGCGCGCCAAGGCGCTGTTCGAGGAGGCGCTGGGGCACTACCGGACGCTGGGCGAGCTCAACAGCAACGTCATCATGGCCGAGGTCGAGCTGGCGATGGCGGTGGCCTTCGAGGGGGACCTGGAGGGCGGGATCGAGCTCTGCGAGCACATCCGCGAGGTCTGCGAGGACCACGGGGAGCGCTGGGCGCTGGCGTACGCGCTCTACACGCGGGCGGTCATCGCCTGGTGGCAGGACGACCCCGTGCTCGCCGCCGAACTGGCGGCCGAGTGCGTGCGGATCAACCACACCTTCCGCGACATGGTGGGCATCGTGCTCGGCATCGAGCTGCTCGCGCTGCTGCGGGTCCCGGGGGACGCCCGGGAGGCGGCGGTGCTGCAGGGCGCGGCGGGCGGCATCTGGCGGCTCGTCGGGCTGCCGGTGTTCGGCTCGCGCCACTTCGGCATCCCCCACCAGCGCTGCGAGGAACTGGCCCGCGCCGAGCTGGGCCGGGTCGGCTACGAGGGGGCGTACGCCGAGGGGGGCGTCCTCGACCTCGACGCGGCCGTCGCCCGGGCCCTGACCGGGCTGCCCCCGACACGCACCGGCCCGCGTCCGCCCCGCGGTCCCGTGCCACCCGCCGATTCGCTGCCCGCGGGCGCGCCGCTCGGCCGGTCCGCCCAGGACTGACCGGGGCGAGCAGGGTCGCCCCGGGCACGCGAAAGCCCCGGCGCCCCGCCGGAAGGGCGGGGCGCCGGGGCTGACGTGCGTGCCGGGTGGGGCAGGCGTCAGCGAGCGTAGTACTCGACGACGAGCTGCTCGTCGCAGATCACGGGGACCTCACGACGGTTCGGCAGACGGTCCAGGCGGAAGGCCAGCGCCTGCAGGTTGACCTGCAGGTACTTCGGGGTCTCGCCCTCGCCGGCCCAGCCGCCCTCACGGGCGACCTGGAACGGGGTCTTGGCGCGGGAGCGCTCGCGGACCATCACGACGTCGTCGGGGGTGACGCGGAACGACGGCTTGTCGACCTTGTGTCCGTTGACCTCGATGTGGCCGTGGACGACCATCTGGCGGGCCTGGTAGATCGTGCGGGCCAGGCCGGCGCGCAGGACGAGGGCGTCCAGGCGGCGCTCGAGCTCGACGATCAGGGCCTCGCCGGTCTTGCCGCTGACCTTGCGGGCGCGGTCGTAGGCACGGGCCATCTGGCGCTCGGAGATGTCGTACTGCGCGCGCAGCCGCTGCTTCTCCAGCAGTCGGACCTTGTAGTCACTGTTCTGCTTGCGGCCACGGCCGTGCTCGCCCGGCGGGTAGGGACGGGCCTCGAAGTACTTGACGGCCTTCGGCGTCAGGGCGATGCCGAGGGCACGCGACTTCTTGACCTTGGGACGCGACTGGTTCACGTTTCCCAGACCTCCATGTAAGTTAGGTAAGGCTTACCTTAGCGAAGGAGATCGTATGTCTCGCCCTGGGAACACCACGCGCATCACGGACGGAATGGACGCCACGCAGGGCGCCGCCGACGCCACGGCGGGCGCCGACTTGACGGGGGTCCGATCAGCTCATGGTCAGCCGCGTCCCAGCGGGCATGAAACCGCCCGACTGCCGTCAGCAGCCGAGCGCACACGAACTCTCGTACAGAGTACCGCCTCCGCCATCCTGGTGATTCCCGGCCTGGTGCCCGACCTCCCCGAGCTCATGGTCCCGGACGAGCGGATCGTGGGCACCGACGGTGACCTGTTCCTGCTGTTCCCCGCGGAATCGCCCGCCGTACGGGCCGCCACGCACGCCGAGGACGACGACCTCACGGCTGTGCTCGACATCACTGACGTCGCCCCGGTCGCGGTGCCCGGACGCATCCGCGGCCGCGCCTGGATCGCCGGCTGGCTCACCGTCGCGCGAGACCTGCCGGCCCCGGCCGGGAAGGTGCGGCTACGGCTGGAGGTCGGCGAGGCGTCGCTGGACGACCTGTGGGGCGCGGAGCAGGTGGAGCCGGACGAGTTCGCCGCGGCCCGTCCCGACCCGCTGGTCGAGCACGAGGCGGAGCTGCTGCAGCACCTGGCGGCCGCCCACGCCGACCAGGTGGGCTGGCTGTGCGCGCTCGCCGGCGGCACCGGCGCCTGCCGCAGCACGCCGACCACCGCGGTGCCGCTCGCCCTGGACCGCTTCGGGCTGCGGGTGCGCTTCACCGGCGAGGACGGCACCTTCGACGCGCGCTTCGAGTTCCTGGAGCCCGTACGGGGCCACGCCGACCTGCACCGGGCCATGCACACGCTCTTCGACGCCGCGCAGGAGGCCGCGGCCGCACAGGAGCACTGACCCGGCCCCGGCCCCGGCGCACCCGGCCCCAGCGGGCGTGGCGCTACTCCCCCGCCAGCCGCTCCCTGACCCGTTCCAGGACGTCGGCGTAGCGGGCCTCGGCGCCGTAGCGCGTCGGCTCGTAGTAGCGCCGGCCGTGGATCTCGTCCGGCGCGTACTGCTGGGCGGCGATGGCACCGGGCAGATCGTGCGGGTACTGGTAGCCCTGGCCGTGCCCGAGTTTCGCGGCGCCCTTGTAGTGGCTGTCGCGCAGGTGCGCGGGGACCGGCCCCGCCTTGCCCGCGCGTACGTCGGCGAGCGCGGCCCCGATGGCCGTCGTCGCCGCGTTGGACTTGGGGGCCAGGGCGAGCGCGATCGTGGCGTGGCTGAGGGTCAGCGCGGCCTCCGGGAAGCCGATCATCGCCACCGCCTGGGCCGCGGCGACCGCCGTGGGCAGCGCGGTCGGGTCGGCCAGGCCGATGTCCTCGCTCGCGGAGATCATCAGCCGGCGGGCGATGAACCGCGGGTCCTCCCCCGCCTCGATCATGCGGGCCAGGTAGTGCAGGGCGGCGTCCACGTCCGAGCCGCGGATGGACTTGATCAGGGCGCTGGCCACGTCGTAGTGCTGGTCGCCGTCGCGGTCGTACTTCACGGCGGCGCGGTCGACGGTCTCCTCGAGGGTGCTCAGGGAGATCTCCGGCTCGCCCTTCGCCAGGGCCGCGCCCGCGCCGGCCTCCAGGGCGGTCAGCGCCCGGCGGGCGTCCCCGCCGGCGATCCGCAGCAGGTGCTCCTCGGTGTCCTCGGGCAGCGTGACCGCGCCCTTGAGCCCGCGCTCGTCGGCGAGCGCCCGCCGCAGCAGGCCGCGCAGGTCGTCGTCGGTCAGGGGCTCCAGGGTGAGCAGCAGGGACCGGGACAGCAGCGGGGAGATGATCGAGAAGTACGGGTTCTCGGTGGTGGCGGCGATCAGGGTGACCCAGCGGTTCTCGACGGCGGGGAGCAGGGAGTCCTGCTGGGCCTTGCTGAACCGGTGGATCTCGTCCAGGAAGAGCACGGTGTCGCGGCCGTAACCGCCGGACTCGCGCTTGGCGCTCTCGATGACCGCGCGGACCTCCTTGACGCCCGCGGTGATCGCCGACAGCTCGACGAAGCGCTTGTTGGTGGCGTGGCTGACGACGTAGGCGAGGGTCGTCTTGCCGATGCCCGGCGGACCCCACAGGATCACCGAGGACGGTCCCGCCGGTCCGCCGCCGCCCTCGCCGACCAGGCGCCGCAGCGGCGACCCGGGCCTGAGCAGATGGCCCTGCCCCACGACCTCGTCGAGGGTGCGCGGGCGCATCCGTACGGCCAGGGGGCTGCCTCCGGGCTCCCTCGACTGGCGTTCCTCTGCGGCGGCGGTGAACAGGTCGGGCTCCACGGCAAGGAAGCCTATGTCACGGCACCGACACCGCGGCCCCGCCGTCAGATCAGGGTGCTCCAGTACGTCCACCAGCGGGTCAGGATCGCGACCGCGATCACGCCGTACCAGAGGACGGGGACGACCCAGTGGAATTCCAGCACCAGGTCCCGGACACGGGCGGGCGCCGGGATGATCTCGTGCTTGAGGTTGTGGACGAGGGTGTACCAGAACAGCGCGATGGTGACGACCCACGCCAGCGAGCACCACAGGCACAGCGAGCCGATGCTGTACAGCGACTGGTACTGCAGCCATGTGACGAAGCCGACGCCGAAGAGCGTCCCGGCCTGCAGTCCGAGCCAGAACCAGCGACGGTAGCGCGCGCCGGCGAGCATTCCCACGGCGAGGGCGATGACGACCGGGTAGGCGACCATGCCGATCATCGGGTTGGGGAAGCCGAAGGCGTGCGCCTGCTCGCTCTTCATGATGTTGCCGCAGGAGATGATCGGGTTCAGGCTGCAGCCGGGGACGAAGTTCGGGTCCTCCAGCAGCTTGAACTTGTCGATCGTGATGACCCACGAGGCGAGCAGGCCGAGCGCACCGCAGACCACGAGCAGCCAGGTGAAGGCCCTGCCCGCGCCGACGAGCCCGTCCGTGGACTCCTGGCTCCCGCCGTCGGTGCGAGCCGTGTCAACCACCGTAGTCACCATGTCGCCGTTTCCGTGGGTCGGGGATGTGCCGCACTGCCCAACGCGTCGAACCTGCCGGAAGTGCCGGGTCCCATGGTGCCGTGTCACCCGCGCGAGCGACAACGGCCGGGCGGGAGGGCGGAATTCTGCTGCTCTTCGTGTGGCAGCCGTCGCGCCGTGTTACCGGCCGCCGCGCAGGCGCGATGGACCGCACCCTCCAAAAATGCGCATACATAAGACATATAGGATTCTCAGAGGACCCGGAGATCCGAGGATCCACTTCGACGGGGAGAGGTGCCCCATGCGTCGACCCGAGTGGGTGCCCGCAGGGACGGACGTCGAGACGCCGAACGCCGCCCGGGTCTACGACTACTACCTGGGCGGATCCCACAACTTCGAGGCCGACCGCGACATGGCGCGGCAGGCCATGGCGCTGTGGCCCGACCTGCCGGTGATCATGCGTGCCAACCGCGCCTTCCTGCGCCGCGCGGTCCAGCACCTCGCCGGCCTGGGCATCACCCGCTTCCTGGACATCGGCTCCGGGATCCCGACCTTCGGCGCCGTGCACGAGGTCGCGCGGGCCGTCCGCCCGGAAGCACACGTGGTGTACGTCGATCTGGACCCGATCGCGGTGGCCCACAGCCGCCTGCTGCTCCAGGACGACCCGCTGAGCGCCATGGTGATGGCCGACATGACCGACACCGGCGACCTGCTCTCCCGGCCCGAGGTCACCGCCCTGCTGGCACCCGGGGAACCGGTGGCGGTGCTGCTGGTGGCGATGCTCCACTTCGTCACCGACGCCGAGGACCCCCCCAAGATCGTGGGCGCGCTGCGCGACGCGGTACCGCCCGGCAGCCATCTGGTACTCACCCACGCCTCCCGGGACAGCCGCCCCGAGCAGGCGGACTCGCTGGCGGAGCTGTACGCGCGGCGCACCACGACGCCGCTGGTCATGCGGACCAGGAAGGACGTGACGGCGTTCTTCGACGGCTGGGACCTCCTGCCGCCGGGCCTGGTGTGGCTGCCCGAGTGGCGCCCGGAGGGCCCCGAGTCGGTGGGGCCGCATCCGGAGTGGATGTCGGGCCTGGCCGGCGTGGGGAGGCGGCCGTGAGCCAGTCGCCGTCGCCCGTCGCGGGACCCGCCCCGGACTTCGCGGACGCCTGGTCGCACCTGCTGCGTTCCGGCCCGGGGCTCGCCCTGCCCCCGTTGACCCTGCACCGGGTGGCGGCAACGACCGCGGAGCTGCTCGGGCGGGCGCTGGGCGACCCCACGTGCGACACCGCGCAAGCGGAACAGGCCGGCATGCTGCTGGTGGAGGCCCACTTCACCGACCCGGAGATCCTGGCGGCCGCCGTGGCGCTGCTGCAGATCCAGCCGGCTGCTCCCGACCGGGTGCCGGTGGTGGCCGGCGCCTTCGCCTCCGGCTGGGCGGCGGCGCTGCGCGAGCGGACGCTTCGCGAGCAGGAGGCGATCCAGCGCGCGGCCTTCCGTGCCCGTGAGGACGCCGAGCGGGCCCGGCACGCCTCGGAGGCCCGGTTCCGCGCCCTGTTCGAACACGCCGCCATCGGCATCGGCATCGCGGACGTGGACGGCACGATCGTGCAGTTCAACCAGGCGCTCCGGGATCTGCTCGGGGCCCGCCCGGAGGACCTGCGGGGCCGCCGGGTCACGGAGCTGGTGCACCCCGAGGATGCCCCGGGGGTGTGGGAGGCGTACGACGACCTGGTCAACGGCCGCCGCGAGCGGTTCCAGTGCGACAAGCCGTACTACCGGCGCGACGGCGAGGTGGTGTGGACCCACCTGACCGTCTCGCTGATCCGCGACGAACACGGCGAGCCCCGCTACCAGGTGGCGATGGTCGAGGACATCACCGACCGCTACCGGCTGCAGGAGCGGCTGCGTCACCAGGCCACCCACGACCCGCTGACCGGGCTGCCCAACCGCACGGCGTTCTTCGAGCGGCTGGAGGGCCTCTTCGAGCAGCCGCAGCCCGGCGCCCGCTTCGGCCTGTGCTACGTCGACCTCGACGGCTTCAAGGTCGTCAACGACAGCCTCGGTCACGGGACCGGGGACCAGTTGCTGACGGCCGTGGCCGAGCGGCTGGACGCCGCGCTCGCCCCGCTGGGGCACCTGGTCGCCCGGCTGGGCGGGGACGAGTTCGTGGTGCTGCTGGAGGAGTGCCGCGGCGACCAGGAGGCGGTGGCGGTCGCCAAGCTCGTCCTGACCACGCTCGCGCGGCCCTTCCTCGTGGGCGGCCAGCAGTTGACGATCGGCGCGAGCGTCGGGGTGCTGGCGCAGCGGATCGCCGCCACGACCCCGGGGGCGGCGGTACGGGCGGCGGATCTGACGCTGTACCGCTCCAAGGAGGCCGGCCGCGGCCGCTGGACGCTCTTCGACCCCCGGCACAACGCGCGCGCCGTGAGCCGGTACGCCATCTCCGTACGGCTGCCGGTGGCGCTGGACCGCGGGGAGTTCTTCATCGACTACCAGCCGCTGTGCTCGCTCGCCGACGGCTCCCTGGCGGCGGTGGAGGCGCTGGTGCGGTGGCGTCACCCGCAGTTCGGGGTGCTGGGGCCGGACGAGTTCGTGGGGACGGCGGAGGAGACCGGGCTGATCATGCCGCTGGGCCGGTGGATCCTGGAGCGGGCGGTCGGGCAGGCGGCCGCCTGGGTGCGGCGCTACGGGGAGGCGGCCCCGCAGATCAACGTCAACCTGGCGGTCCGTCAGATCCGCAACCCCGGCCTGGTGCACGACGTCACGTCGATCCTGGAGAGCACCGGGCTCGAACCCGGGCGCCTGGAGCTGGAGATCACCGAGAGCGCCGTGATCGGGCCCGAGGACGAGTCGCTGCGCGCCCTGCAGGCGATCGCCGACGCCGGGGTCTCACTGGCCGTCGACGACTTCGGCACCGGCTGGTCGAACCTCGCCTACCTGAGGGATCTTCCGGTGTCCGGGCTGAAGATCGCCGGCGCGTTCGTCACCGACCCCCACCGCGCCGGAACGGACGACCCGGTGGGCTGGCGGATCGTCGGCGGCCTGGTGTCGCTGGCGCACGCGCTCGGCCTCACGGTCACCGCCGAGGGCGTGGAGAGTTCCCAGCACGCCCGGCGGCTGCGCTCACTGGGCTGCGACTGGGGCCAGGGCTGGTACTTCGGGCGGCCGATGCGGCCGGAGCGGATCGCCCGGTGGATCGAGCGGGGACGGCCGGAGTGACCCGCGGCCGGGAGGCCGGTGGCCGACGGCCGGTGCGCGCGCACGGCGCGGCCGGCCGGTGGGGACACCGGCCGGCCGCGTGACCGCCGGACGGTCAGACGAGCCGCTCGCGCACGGCCGCGACGACGCCGTCGAGCGGCACCGCGCTCTGCTCGCCGCTCTCCAGGTCCTTCACCTGCACGACGCCCTCGGCGAGGTCGCGCTCGCCGGCGACGATCGCCAGGCGCGCTCCCGAACGGTTGGCTGATTTCATCGCGTTCTTCAGCCCCTTGCCGCCGAAGGCGAAGTCCGTGGCGACGCCCGCCCGGCGCAGCTCGGTGACCACCGCGAACAGCACCCGGCGCGCCTCCTCGCCCATCGGCACGGCGAACACCTGCGTGGCAGCGGGCAGTTCGAGCTCGATGCCCTCGGCCTCCAGGGCCAGCACCGTACGGTCCACGCCCAGCGCCCAGCCCACCGACGGCAGCGCGGGGCCGCCGATCATCTCGGACAGGCCGTCGTAGCGGCCGCCGCCGCCGACCGCGGACTGCGAGCCGAGGCCGTCGTGCACGAACTCGAAGGTGGTGCGGGTGTAGTAGTCCAGACCGCGCACCAGCTTCGGGTCGTCCTCGTAGGCCACGCCCGCGGCCGTCAGCAGCTCGCGCACCTGCTCGTGGTAGGCCTTGCAGGCCTCGCACAGGTGGTCGCGCATCATCGGGGCCCCGACGAGCTGCTTCTGCACGCTGTCGCGCTTGTCGTCCAGGACGCGCAGCGGGTTGATCTCGATCCGGCGCCGGGTGTCCTCGTCGAGGTCTAGGCCGCGCAGGAAGTCCTGGAGGGCGGCCCGGTAGACCGGACGGCACTCGCGGTCGCCCAGCGAGTTGAGCAGCAGGCGGAAGTCACGCAGCCCCAGCGAGCGGTAGGCGTCCACGGCCAGGATGATCAACTCGGCGTCCAGCGCCGGGTCCTCGGCGCCGATCGCCTCGGCGCCGACCTGGGAGAAGTGGCGGTAACGCCCGGCCTGCGGCCGCTCGTAGCGGTAGTACGAGCCGGAGTACCAGAGCTTGACCGGCAGGTTGCCGGCCTTGTGCAGGTTGGCCTCCAGCGCGGCGCGCAGCACGGAGGCGGTGCCCTCGGGGCGCAGCGCGAGGTTCGTGCCGCCCTTGGTGGTGAGGGTGTACATCTCCTTGGTCACGATGTCGGTGGACTCGCCGACGCCGCGGGAGAAGAGCTCGACCTGCTCGAATCCGGGGGTCTCGACGTAGCCGTAGCCGGACCGCCGCAGCGGCGCGGCCAGCGCCTCGCGGACCGCCAGGAACACGGCGGAATCGGGCGGCAGGAGGTCATAGGTGCCCTTGGGGGCCTGGAAGGTGCTCACAGGAGGTCTCTCGTCACATTCCTCGTCGCGGAGGGGCGGGGTGGTCGTCCCCTCCGAGGCCGCGGGCCACCTCCGCCAGGTACGGGTTGGTGGCGCGCTCACGGCCGATGGTCGTCTGGGGTCCGTGGCCGGACAGCACCACGGTCGAGTCGTCGAGCGGCAGGCACACACGGGCCAGCGACACGAACAGCTCGTCCATGGAACCGCCGGGCAGATCGGTGCGGCCGACGGAGCCGGCGAACAGCAGGTCGCCCGAGAAGAACACCGAGGGGATCTCGGCGGTCTCGGGGAGCCTGAAGGTCACCGACCCCTCGGTATGGCCGGGCGCGTGCGCCACGGACAGCTCGAGACCGGCGAGCTCCAGCGTGCTGCCGTCGGTGAGCTCCTTCAGGTCGTCGGGCTCGCCGATGGTCAGTTCGCCGAGCAGCTGCGCGCCGATCGAGCGGCCGAGGGCCTTCTCCGGGTCGTTCAGCATGTAGCGGTCCCGGGGGTGGATCCAGGCCGGGACGCCATGGGCCCCGCAGACCGGGACGACCGAGGCCGTGTGGTCGAGATGGCCGTGGGTGAGGATGACGGCGACGGGCTTGAGACGGTGTTTGGCGAGCGTGTCCTCGACGCCCTGGGCCGCTTCGTGGCCCGGGTCGATGATCACGCACTCCTCACCGGCGGCGGGGGCGACCACGTAGCAGTTGGTGCCCCAGGCCCCGGCGGGGAACCCGGCAATGAGCACGTTCGTCCTTCTGTCGGCAGTCGTTCTCGGCAGGTCGTACCGCACGACGGCGGTCCCACGAGCCTACCGGCGCCGACGCGGCCATCGCGAACCAGTAACGTCGCTGGACTGGGGGCGCGCCGGGCGCGAAGATCGGCGGCGAACGTTTGTCACATTCGGACGCGACGAGCAGAACGCATCGGGAGACGGCTCAGTGGTCACCAAGGATCAGCGGCGGCGCCAGCTCGCCCGGGAGAAGTTCGAGCGGCAGCACGACCGCCGTGTGCAGGCCCACCGGAAGACCGTACGGCGCAACGCGGTGGTCGCCGCCGTGCTCGCCGTGGTCCTGGCGGCGGGCGCCACGGCCTGGGCGGCCGGCGCCTTCGGTTCGGACCCCAAGAAGGACGACGCCGCCGCCGCGGGCGCCTCCCCCACCCCCGCGGAGACGAGCAAGGCGCCCGACCCGTGCGCCAAGCCCGCCGCGGGCAGCCCCGGCACGGAGCAGTGGAAGAAGGAGCCCGCGGTCACCGTCGACACCGCGGCGAAGTACACCTTCGCGCTGCAGACGACCTGTGGCGACATCGCGCTGGACCTCGACGCGAAGAACGCCCCGCACACGGTCAACTCCTTCGCGTTCCTGGCCGGCAAGGGCTACTTCGACCACACGAAGTGCCACCGGCTCACCACCAGCGGCATCTACGTGCTGCAGTGCGGCGATCCGACGGCCCAGGGCAGCGGCGGCCCCGGCTACACCATCCCGGACGAGAACCTGAAGGCGAAGGAGATCGCCGGGGGCACGTACCCGGCAGGCACGGTCGCCATGGCCAACACCGGCCAGGCGCACACCGGCGGCAGCCAGTTCTTCCTGGTCTACAAGGACAGCCCGCTGCCGCCGAACTACACCCCGTTCGGGACGATCAGCGCGGCCGGCATGAAGGTGCTGGACAAGATCGCGGCCGCGGGCGAGTCGACCGGTGCCGGAGACGGCGCCCCGAACGCCACCGTGGTGATCAACAAGGCGACGGTCGGGAAGTCCTGACCGCCGCGTCCCGCACCCGCAGGTGAATTTCGCGGGTGCGGGATGCGGACAGCCGGGGCACCGGTCGCCTATGTTGGCGTTGTGTAGGGTGCCTGCTCCGACGGCTGCACCATGGATGTGAGCGGACCGTCGGACCGGTCAGGGCACGGCCCGGCCGAATGGAACTGTGGACGATGCCCGCGAGCCGTACGGCGGCCGGGCATCACGTGGAGGAGGCGCTGTGAGCAGCGACCCGTGGGGCCGCGTCGACGAGACGGGGACCGTGTACGTGCGTACGGCCGATGGCGAGCGTGAAGTCGGCTCGTGGCAGGCAGGCTCCCCTGAGGAGGCGCTCGCCTACTTCGAGCGGAAATACGAGGGCCTCGTCGTCGAGATCGGCCTCCTCGAACGCCGGGTGAAGACCACCGACCTGTCCCCCAAGGACGCGTTGACCGCCATCGATCACCTGCGCGCCACGGTGACCGAGGCCCACGCCGTGGGAGACCTGGAAGCCCTCGCCAAGCGGCTGGACGCGCTGACCGACCAGGTCGACGCGCGCCGCGAGGAGCGCAAGGTCGCCAAGGCCAAGGCCTCCGAGGAGGCCAAGACGGCCAAGGAGGACCTGGTCACCGAGGCCGAGCAGCTGGCGCAGAGCGAGCAGTGGCGGGCCGCCGGTGAGCGGCTGCGCGCCCTGGTCGACATCTGGAAGGGCCTGCCCCGGCTGGACCGCAAGACCGACGACGAGCTGTGGCACCGCTTCAGCCACGCCCGTTCGGTCTTCTCCAAGCGGCGCAAGGCCCACTTCGCGGCGCTCGACTCGCAGCGCGAGGACGCCCGCCGGCGCAAGGAGAAGCTGGTGGAGGAGGCGCAGGCGCTGTCCGGCTCCACCGACTGGGGTCCCACGGCGGCGCGCTACCGCGAGCTGATGACCGACTGGAAGGCCGCCGGCCGCGCCCAGCGCGAGGCGGAGGAGGACCTGTGGAACCGCTTCCGCGGCGCCCAGGACGTCTTCTTCGCGGCCCGCTCCGAGGTCTTCGCCGAGCGCGACACCGAGCAGCGCGAGAACCTCACGCTGAAGGAGGAGCTGGCCATCGAGGCCGAGAAGCTGCTCCCGGTCACCGACTTGAAGGCGGCGCGCGCCGCCTTCCGCGGCATCAACGAGCGCTGGGAGGCGATCGGCCACGTGCCGCGCGACGCCCGGCCGCGCATCGAGGGCCGCATGCACGCGGTGGAGCGCTCCATCCAGGAGGCCGAGGAGGCCGAGTGGCGCCGCACCAACCCCGAGGCGCGGGCGCGTGCCGCGGGCCTGACCGGGGCGCTCCAGGCGGCCGTCGACAAGCTGCGCGAGCAGATCGAGGCGGCGCGGGCGGCGGGGAACACCTCCAAGGCCGACAAGCTGCAGCGGGAACTGGACGGGCGGCAGGCGCTGCTCGACCAGGCGCTGAAGTCCCTGGACGAGTTCGGCGGCTGAGGCTCGGCTGATGCTCCGCTGAGCCACCGGGGCATCGGCAGGACCACGAAGGACGAAGGGCCCGTACGCGAGGCGTGCGGGCCCTTCTGCGTGCTTCTCCGCGCCGTGTCAGCGCTGGCGCGCCGACGTCACCCGGTACACGTCGTAGACGCCCTCGACGCCGCGCACGGCCTTCAGGACGTGCCCGAGGTGCTTGGGGTCGCCCATCTCGAAGGTGAAGCGCGAGGTGGCCACCCGGTCGCGGGAGGTCTGGACGGCGGCGGACAGGATGTTGACGTGCTGGTCGGACAGGACACGCGTGACGTCCGACAGCAGACGGGACCGGTCCAGCGCCTCGACCTGGATGGCGACCAGGAAGACCGAGGACTGGGTCGGCGCCCACTCGACGTCGATGATCCGCTCGGGCTGCTGCGAGAGCGACTCGACGTTCACGCAGTCGGCCCGGTGCACGGAGACGCCGTTGCCGCGGGTGACGAAGCCGATGATCGGGTCGCCCGGCACCGGGGTGCAGCAGCGGGACAGCTTGACCCAGACGTCCTTCTCGCCCTTGACGATGACACCCGGGTCGGCGGCCGAGCGGCGCTTGGTGCGGCTGCGCGACGGGGTCGTGACCTCGGCGATGTCCTCGGTCGCGCCCTCCTCACCGCCCAGGGCCTCGACGAGTTTGTGCACGACGGACTGCGCGGTGATGTGCCCCTCGCCGATCGCCGCGTAGAGCGCGGAGATGTCGGGGTAGCGCATCTCGTGGGCGAGCGTGACGAGCGAGTCGCCGGTGAGCACCCGCTGGATCGGCAGGTTCTGCTTGCGCATCGCACGCGCGATGGCTTCCTTGCCCTGCTCGACGGCCTCCTCGCGGCGCTCCTTGGAGAACCAGGCGCGGATCTTGTTGCGGGCGCGCGGGGACTTGACGAAGCCGAGCCAGTCGCGGGACGGGCCGGCGCCCGCCGCCTTGGAGGTGAAGACCTCCACGGTGTCGCCGTTGTCGAGGGTCGACTCCAGCGGCACCAGGCGGCCGTTGACCCGCGCCCCTATCGTGCGGTGGCCGACCTCGGTGTGGACTGCGTACGCGAAGTCGACGGGGGTCGCGCCGGCGGGCAGCGCGATGACATCACCCTTGGGGGTGAAGACGAAGACCTCGTTGCGGGACAGGTCGAAGCGCAGCGACTCCAGGAACTCGCCCGGGTCCTCCGTCTCCTTCTGCCAGTCGAGCAACTGCCGCAGCCACGCCATGTCGTTGACGGCGTCGTCCTTCTTGGCGGACTTCGGGCTGTCGGTGCGCACCTTGGAGGCGCCGGCGACGGCCTCCTGCTTGTACTTCCAGTGCGCCGCGATGCCGTACTCGGCGCGGCGGTGCATGTCGAAGGTGCGGATCTGGATCTCGACCGGCTTGCCGCTGGGCCCGATGACCGTCGTGTGGAGCGACTGGTACATGTTGAACTTGGGCATCGCGATGTAGTCCTTGAACCGCCCCGGCACCGGGTTCCACCGCGCGTGGATGGTGCCCAGCGCCGCGTAGCAGTCGCGGACGGTGTCGACCAGGACGCGGATGCCCACCAGGTCGTAGATCTCGGCGAAGTCCCGGCCCCGCACGATCATCTTCTGGTAGACGCTGTAGTAGTGCTTGGGGCGACCGGTGACGGTCGCCTTGATGCGGGCGGCGCGCAGGTCCTGCTGCACCTGGTCGGTGACGACCGCCAGGTACTCGTCCCGCTTGGGGGCGCGCTCGGCGACCAGCCGGACGATCTCGTCGTACATCTTGGGGTAGAGGATCGCGAACGCGAGGTCCTCCAGCTCCCACTTGATGGTGTTCATGCCCAGCCGGTGCGCCAGCGGGGCGTAGATCTCCAGCGTCTCGCGGGCCTTCTTCTCCTGCTTCTCCCGCTTGAGGTAACGCATGGTGCGCATGTTGTGCAGGCGGTCCGCGAGCTTGATGACCAGCACGCGCGGGTCCTTCGCCATGGCGACGACCATCTTGCGCACCGTCTCGGCCTGCGCGGCCTCGCCGAACTTGACCTTGTCCAGCTTGGTGACGCCGTCCACCAGCAGCGCGACGGAGTCGCCGAAGTCGCGGCGCAGCGCGTCCAGGCCGTACTCGGTGTCCTCGACGGTGTCGTGCAGCAGCCCGGCCATCAGCGTCGCCGGGTCCATGCCCAGCTCGGCCAGGATCGTCGTGACCGCCAGCGGGTGCGTGATGTACGGGTCGCCGCTCTTGCGCTTCTGGCCGCGGTGCCAGCGCTCGGCGACCTGGTAGGCGCGCTCGATCTGGCGCAGCTGCGACGTGTCGCCCTTGGGGTCGTTGCTGCGGACTATGCGCAGCAGGGGCTCCAGGACCGGGTTGTACGGGCTGGAACGCTGGACGCCGAGCCGGGCGAGACGGGCACGGACACGGTTGGAGGAGGTGGCGGGCCGGTTCGGGGCCACGCTCCCGGGAGTGCGTGCGGGCCGGGCGGCGGGGGTCGCCGGGGCGGCGGGAGCGGGCCCTGCGGCCTTGCTCTCCGCGGGTGCGGCGGGCGCGACGGGAGGAGCCGCGGAGAGGGCAGCCGCCTGCTTCCCGTCTGCGGTCGTCGTCGGCTGAGCCTGCCTGGCCTCTTCTTGCAAGGGCACTCCTTCTGGTCCCCTCCCGGCCGGAGACGGGCGAGGAGGGAGGTTCCGAGACACCATGGTAGCGATCTGACCGGGTGGACCGCGTCCCGTCCGCCCCGTGGACCCCCCGCAACGCCCGGAGGCGGGCCCCGGACCGCTTCCGGGCCGGGAGCCCGCCTCCCGCCGTCGAGCCGCCGACGGGCTGGTCAGGCCCTCGGCGCCCGCGGTCGTCCCGGCATCCCCGCGTCCTCGCGTCCCCGCATCCGGACATGCGTGTGGCGCCGGAGCCGGGACTCTGGCGCCACACGTCGGAGAAGGGTGCTCAGACCGCGATCAGTGCCTCCAGGGGGGCACCGCCCAGGGACCGGGCGAGGCGGGCGCGCCCGCCGAGGAAGCCCAGTTCCAGGAGGACCGCGACACCGGCGACGTCGGCGCCGGTGCGGCGGATCAGCTCCAGGGACGCCTCCGCCGTGCCGCCGGTGGCGAGCACGTCGTCGATGACCAGGACCCGGTCACCGGCCGAGAAGGCGTCCTGGTGGACCTCGATCTCGGCGGTGCCGTACTCCAGCTCGTACGCCTGGCCCAGCGTCGCCCCGGGCAGCTTGCCCGCCTTGCGCACGGGCACGAACCCGAGCCCGGCGCGGGCGGCCGCCGGGGCGGCGAGGATGAACCCGCGCGCCTCGAGGCCGACGACCTTGTCGGCGCCGTGCCGGGCACAGAGCCCGGCCAGGGCGTCGATCAGCGCGTTGAACGCCGCGGGGTCGGCCAGCAGCGGGGTGATGTCCTTGAACGTCACGCCCGGCTTCGGGTGGTCGGGCACGTCCCGTATGCGGCTGAGCAGCAGGCTGCGCAGCCCTTCCGGGGTGGCGTCCGCGATGGTCATCGGTGGTGTTCCTCGGTCCTTCGTCGCTGCGACTCGTCGAACGTCCGCTGCGTCCTCAGCGGCGCTTGCCGGAGGGACGGTTGCGGCTGCGGTTGCGGGCCGGCTGGTTGCGCTGGCCGCCGACGACGGCGGCACCCGCGTGGGTGTCGTCCTCCGCCGGTCCGCCGTCCTCGTCCGCGGGGATCCCGTCCTGCGGCTCGTCCACGCCGTCCTCGCCGCGGCGGGCGTCGGCGGCGCGCTTGGCGAGCACGCGCTTGCGCAGCGCCTTCATCTCCGGGGCGCGCTCCTTGAGGTCCGCGACCAGCGGGGTCGCGATGAAGATCGAGGAGTACGCACCGGCGGTGAGGCCGACGAAGAGCGACAGGGCGATGTCGTTGAGCATGCCCGCGCCGAGCAGACCGCCGCCGACGAAGAGCAGGCCCGCCACCGGGAGCAGCGCCACGACCGTGGTGTTGATCGAACGCACCAGGGTCTGGTTGAGGCTGCGGTTGGCCAGCTCGCTGTACGTGTAGCGGTTCTGCTTGGTGATGTCCTTGGTGGACTCCTTCAGACCGTCGAAGACGACGACGGTGTCGTAGAGGGAGTAACCGAGGACGGTCAGCAGGCCGATCACGGTGCCCGGGGTGACCTCGAAGCCCACGATGGCGTAGACGCCGATGGTGATCGTGAGGTCGTGGATCAGGGCGATCAGCGCGGCCACGGCTTTGCGCCACTCGAAGGCGATCGCCAGGTAGATCGTCACCAGGACCATGAAGATCACCAGGCCCTGGAAGGCCTTCTTGGAGATCTCGTCGCCCCAGCTCGGACCGATGATCTGCGGGTCGATGTCCGCCGACTTGACGTTCAGGTCCTCGGCGATCTCGCCCTGGATCTTCTTCGCCTCGGTGAGCGAGATGTCGCTGATCTGGACGCGGACGGCGCCCGTGCCGAGCTTCTGCACGATGGCCTGGTGGCCACCGGTGTTGCCGGCGATCTTGTCCTGGACCTGGCTGACCGACATCTCGGTCTTCGGGGTCGTGAAGACCGCGCCACCGGAGAACTCGATGCCGAGCTTGAGGCCGTTGACGGCGAGACCGACGATCGCCGCGATGGTGATCAGGATCGAGACGCCGTACCAGAGCTTGCGCTTGCCGACGAAGTCGTAGGCGATCTCGCCTCGGTGCAGGCGGTGCCCGAGGTTGCCGAGCCGGGACATCAGGCCTCCTTGACGTCGGTACGGGCCGCGGGGCGGCGAGTGCGGCGCAGCGGGGGGTTGACGCCCAGGGCACGCGGGTCGAGCCCGGACCAGGGGTGTCCGCTGGCGTAGAACTTCTTGCGGGCCAGGATCGTCATCAGCGGCTTGGTGAAGAGGAACACCACGGCCACGTCGAGCAGCGTCGTCAGACCCAGGGTGAAGGCGAAGCCCTGCACCTTGCCGACCGAGACGACGAAGAGCACGGCGGCCGACAGGAACGACACGAAGTCCGAGACGAGGATCGTGCGGCGGGCGCGCGGCCAGCCACGGGCCACGGCCGGCTGCAGGGAGCGGCCCTCGCGCAGCTCGTCACGGATGCGTTCGAAGAAGACGATGAACGAGTCCGCGGTGATGCCGATGGCCACGATGGCGCCGCAGACCGCCGGCAGGTTCAGTGCGAAGCCGATGGCCGGGCCGAGCAGCGTCATGATCTCGTAGGTGAGGATCGCCGAGACGATGAGGCTCAGGATCGCCACGAAGCTCAGGCCGCGGTAGTAGGCGACCAGGTAGAGCACGACCAGGGCGAGGCCGACGCCGCCGGCGATGAGGCCGCCGTGCAGCTGCTCGCCGCCGACCGCCGCCGAGACCTTGGTGACGTCCGACTTGTCGAAGGTGAGCGGCAGGGAGCCGTAGGACAGGACGTTCGCCAGGTCCTGGGAGCTCTCCTGGGTGAAGCTGCCGTAGATCTCGGCGCTTCCGCTCAGGGTCTGGTTCACCGAGGGGGCGGAGACGACCTCGTTGTCCAGCACGATCGCGAACTGGTTGTTCGGCGGCTGCTGCTGGGACAGCTGAGAGGTGATCTTCGAGAAGGCCTTGGAGCCGGTGCCGTCGAAGTTCAGGGTGACGACCCAGCCGTTGCCGCCCTGGGTGTCGAACTGCGCGGCGGCCTTGCTGACGTTCTTGCCGTCGACCGCGGAGGGACCGAGGGCGTACTTGGCGCCGCCGTCCTGGCTGCACGCGACGATCTTGTCGGTCGGCTTGGCCTTGAGGTTCAGGTTGGCGCGCGTCTTCGCGTCGGAGCAGTCCAGCGCGGCGAGCTTCGCCTGCAGGTCCTCCGGGATGGAGGTGTCCAGCGTGCTCCCGGGGGCCGCGGCGCTCGCCGAAGGCGTCGGGGTCGGCGAGGGCGAGCCCGAAGCGGAGGCGGACGGCGTCGACGAGGCCTTCAGCGCGTCGGTGACGGCGCGGCCCTGCGTCGAGGCGCTCGCGGACGGGGAGCCGGAGACCTTGGCACCGGTGGAGGCGCTCGCGGACGGCGAGGCCGGGGACGAGGGCGAGCCCGAGGGGCTGGCGCCGGGCGACTCCGACGCCGCCGGGGCGTTGGCCACCTCGGCGAGCACCGGGCGGAAGTAGAGCTGGGCCGTGGTGCCGACCTGCTGCTCGGCCTGCGCGGCGTTGGTGCCCTTGGGGATGTTGACGATGATGTTCCGGTCGCCCTGGATCTGGCTTTCGGCTTCCGAGACACCAAGACCGTTGACACGCCGGTCGATGATCGCCTTGGCGGTGTCCATGTTGGTCTTGTTGATCGCGCCGGCCTGGTCGCTCTTGGCCGTCAGCGTGATGCTCGTACCGCCGGCGAGGTCGATGCCCAGCCGGGGGGTGGTGTGGCCGGAGAGGAACATCCCTCCGGTAAGCGCCACGATGGCCAGCAGGATCACTGCCAGCGCCCGCCCGGGGTATCCCTGGCTCCCCGAGGGCTTACGGCCCCTCTTCGGTGCTGCCACCTTCTCGATTCTCCCTGTCCAACCGCCCTGCGGACCTGCGCGCGCAGCAGGGCGGCACGATGAGTAGTACGGACTTGCCGAACCTGAAACGTACCGGCCGGGCCGTTACTTCTTGTCGGTGCCGTCCGTCTTGGAGGCGTCCTCGGTCACGCCCTCGTCGGCGGTCTTGCTCAGGTCGACGTGCTCGTCGGCCTTCTCGACGTCCTCGACGTCCTCGGCGTCGTGCGCCTCGAGCTCGGGCTCCGGGTCGATGCCGTGGACGACACGGTCGTACTCGGCCTGGTCGAGGACGGCGGCGATGGCGTTCTTCGCGAAGTGCGCGTGGACGCCGTCGGCCAGCTCCAGCAGGACCGTGTCCTCGTTGACCTCCTTGACGACGGCGTACATGCCGCCGATCGTCCGGACGCCCGAGCCGGGGGACATCTGGTCACGCATCTGCGTGGCCTGGCGCTGACGGTTCTTCGCGGAACGGGTCATCAGCAGCATGACACCGATGATCAGGACGAAAGGCAGGATTTGAACCAGATTCATGGTGTCTTGACGATCCTTCGCACGGCCGCTGGGGCCTGGTCTACGGGATTGTGGGTGTCGGTCCCGGAGGCACGACGTCGGCGGAGTCTAAGCGTTCGTTCGCCGGTGGAACAACGCCAAGCATTACACCGAGGTTCCTGCGGCGGCGAGTCTCCCCGCCGTCAAGGGCCGAACAGCCCGTCTTGCCCGGGTCCGCCGCCCTGTGGCGGCACGAGTCCAAGGTGTGCCCAGGCAGCGGGAGTGGCTACGCGGCCACGGGGTGTGCGCGCCAGGAGCCCCTCGCGCACCAGGAACGGCTCGGCCACCTCCTCCACCGTCTCCCGCTCCTCCCCCACGGCCACCGCCAGCGTCGACAGCCCCACCGGACCGCCGCCGAAGAGCCCCAGCAGGGCCTGCAGCACGGCGCGGTCCAGCCGGTCCAGGCCGCGGCCGTCGACCTCGTACACGTCCAGTGCCCGGGCGGCGACCTCGCGCGTGACCACGCCGTCGACCTTCACCTGCGCGAAGTCCCGTACGCGGCGCAGGAGTCGGTTGGCGATGCGCGGGGTGCCCCGGGAGCGGCCGGCGATCTCCGCAGCCCCCTCGGGCTCGATCTCGACGTCCAGCAGGCGCGCGGAGCGGTGGATGACCCGCTCCAGCTCGGCCGGGGCGTAGAACTCCATGTGGCCGGTGAAGCCGAAGCGGTCGCGCAGCGGCGGCGGCAGCAGACCGGCCCGGGTCGTGGCGCCGACCAGGGTGAACGGCGGCAGCTCGAGGGGGATGGCGGTGGCGCCGGGTCCCTTGCCGACGATGACGTCGACCCGGAAGTCCTCCATCGCCATGTAGAGCATCTCCTCGGCGGGCCGGGACATCCGGTGGATCTCGTCGAGGAAGAGCACCTCGCCCTCGGCGAGGGAGGAGAGGATCGCCGCGAGGTCCCCGGCGTGCTGGATGGCGGGGCCGGAGGTGATGCGGATCGGGGCGCCCATCTCGGCCGCGATGATCATCGACAGGGTCGTCTTGCCGAGCCCGGGGGCGCCGGAGAGCAGCACGTGGTCCGCGGTGCCGCCCCGCTGGCGCGCGGCCTTCAGCACCAGGTCGAGCTGCTCGCGGACCCGCTCCTGGCCGACGAACTCCTCCAGCGCCTTGGGCCGCAGCGCCGCCTCGACGGCCTGGTCCTCGCCGTCTGCGGCAGCGCCGACGAGACGGTCGGCGGTGGTCGGTACGGACTCGTCGTCCCAGTTCACTTCGGTGCGCCTTACGCTCGGCGGGCTACGGTCAGCGGGCTCGGTTCAGGGTCTGCAGGGCGGCCCGCAGGAGGGCGCCGACCTGCGGCTCGGCGCTCGCCTCCGCCTGCGGCGTCACCGCGGCCACGGCCTCCTCCGCCTCGCGCGGCTGGTAGCCCAGGCCGATCAGCGCGGCGTGCAGCTGCTCGCGCCAGGAGGCGGGCCCTGCGGCCACCGCGGGGCGTGCGACGCCCGCCGCGCCCACGGGGGCGCCGAGGCGGTCCCTCAGCTCCAGCAGCAGCCGCTGGGCGCCCTTCTTGCCGATGCCCGGGACGGCGGTCAGGGCCTTCTCATCGCCGGTGGCGACGGCCGTGCGCAGCGCGTCGGGGCTGTGCACCGCGAGCATGGCCTGGGCGAGCCGGGGACCGACGCCGCTGGCGGTCTGCAGCAGTTCGAAGACCTGGCGCTCGTCGTCGTCGGCGAAGCCGTAGAGGGTGAGGGAGTCCTCGCGGACGACGAGGGAGGTGGCGAGCCGGGCCTGCTCCCCCAGGCGCAGCGATGCCAGGGTGCCCGGGGAGCACTGGACGGCCATGCCGATGCCACCGACCTCGATCACCGCGATGTCCGGGGCGAGGGCGGCGACGGGCCCGCTGACGAAGGCGATCATGTGCTGGGCTCCTGGGTTCGTGCTCGGGCGACGGCCTGCTGGAGGCGGTTGGTCGCGGTGCCGCGCCAGATGTGACAGATGGCGAGCGCCAGCGCGTCGGCGGCGTCGGCGGGCTTCGGTGGGGCGTCGAGCCGCAGCAGCCGGGTGACCATGGCACCGACCTGTGCCTTGTCGGCCCGGCCGCTGCCGGTGACGGCGGCCTTGACCTCGCTGGGGGTGTGCAGGTGGACGGGCAGGCCGCGGCGGGAGGCGCAGAGCATGGCGACGGCGCTGGCCTGGGCCGTGCCCATCACGGTGCGCACGTTGTGCTGGCTGAACACCCGTTCCACGGCGACGGCTTGGGGCGCGTACTCGTCCAGCCAGGCCTCTATGCCGCGCTCGATCAGCACCAGGCGATGGCCGATGTCGGCCTCCACCGGGGTGCGGACGACCCCGACGCCGGCCATGCGCAGCGGCTTGCCGGGGGCACCGTCCACCACGCCCACGCCGCAGCGGGTCAGCCCCGGGTCCACACCCAGCACACGCACCGCGCCCCTCCCTCCCTCGGACAGCCGTTCAAGCGGCCCCTGGAGGCTATCGGGTGCCACCGACAACGACGGCGGCCCGGTGGGGGTGTGTCCTCCCCACGGGCCGCCGTCCTGCCGTACGTCCTGCCGGACCGGATCAGGCCTCGACCTTCTCCATGATCTCGTCGGAGACGTCGAAGTTGGCGAAGACGTTCTGCACGTCGTCGCTGTCCTCGAGCGCGTCGATGAGCTTGAAGATCTTGCGCGCGCCCTCCTCGTCCAGCTCCACCTGCATGGTGGGGACGAAGTTGGCCTCGGCGGAGTCGTAGTCGATGCCCGCATCCTGGAGCGCCGAGCGCACCGCGACGAGGTCGGTCGCCTCGCTGAGCACCTCGAAGGACTCACCGAGGTCGTTGACCTCCTCGGCGCCCGCGTCCAGGACCGCGCCGAGCACGTCGTCCTCGTTGAGCTCGCCCTTGGGGACGATCACGACGCCCTTGCGGTTGAACAGGTAGGACACCGAGCCGGGGTCGGCCATGGAGCCGCCGTTGCGGGTCATGGCGACGCGCACGTCGGAGGCGGCGCGGTTGCGGTTGTCGGTGAGGCACTCGATGAGCACCGCGACACCGTTGGGGCCGTAGCCCTCGTACATGATCGTCTCGTAGTCGGCACCGCCCGCCTCGAGCCCGGCACCGCGCTTGACCGCGCTGTCGATGTTCTTGTTGGGCACCGAGCTCTTCTTCGCCTTCTGGATGGCGTCGAAGAGGGTCGGGTTACCGGAGATGTCGGCGCCGCCCGCGCGGGCGGCGACCTCGATGTTCTTGATCAGCTTCGCGAAGAGCTTGCCGCGCTTGGCGTCGATCACGGCCTTCTTGTGCTTCGTCGTAGCCCATTTAGAGTGGCCGGACATCAGCCTGTCTCCTTCACGTCACCGATTGCTTCACGAACACTGCGATCCTACCGGGATCACCTCACCGGGCGGCGCGCACCATGTCGACGAAGTACCGGTGCACCCGGTGGTCCCCGGTCAGTTCGGGGTGGAACGAGGTGGCCAGGAGGTTGCCCTGGCGCACGGCGACGACCGTTCCGTCGTCGAGCCGGGCCAGCGTGGCGACCCCGCTGCCGGTGGACTCGACCCAGGGTGCGCGGATGAAGACGCCCTCGACCGGGCCGCCTTCCACGCCCTCGACCTCGACCGCGGTCTCGAAGGACTCGTTCTGCCGGCCGAAGGCGTTGCGGCGCACGATCATGTCGATCCCGCCGAAGGTCTCCTGGTCGTCCCTGCCGTCCAGGATCTTGTCGGCGAGCATGATCATCCCGGCGCAGGTGCCGTAGACCGGAAGCCCGTCCCGGATGCGGTCGCGCAGCGGCTCCATCATGCCGAAGAGCGTGGCGAGCTTGGACATCGTGGTCGACTCGCCGCCCGGGACCACCAGACCGTCCACCTCGGCCAGTTCCTCGGGCCGCCGCACGGGGCGGGCCAGGGCGTCGGCCTCGGCGAGCGCGACCAGGTGCTCGCGGACGTCGCCCTGCAGGGCGAGGACTCCGATGGTCGGGGTGCTGCTGGACACGGGCTGGGACCTTCCGGAACGTCGGGTGGGGCAACGGACGATGGGCAGGCCGTCGCCGGCCTGCCCATCGCGGGGGGTGGGGCGCCTACCAGCCGCGGTTGGCGTAGCGCTCGGCCTCGGGGAGGGTGTCGCAGTTGATGCCGACCATGGCCTCACCCAGGTTGCGGGAGGCGTCCGCGATGATCTTGGGGTCGTCGTAGAAGGTGGTGGCCTTCACGATGGCGGCGGCCCGCTTGGCGGGGTCGCCGGACTTGAAGATGCCGGAGCCGACGAAGACGCCCTCGGCGCCGAGCTGGCGCATCAGCGCCGCGTCGGCAGGGGTGGCGACACCGCCCGCGGAGAACAGCACGACCGGCAGCTTGCCGAGCTCGGCGACCTCCTTGACGAGCTCGTACGGGGCGCGCAGCTCCTTGGCCGCGGCGTACAGCTCGTGGTTGTCGTAGCCGCGCAGGCGGGCGATCTCGTTCTTGATCTGGCGCAGGTGACGGACGGCCTCGACCACGTTGCCGGTGCCGGCCTCGCCCTTGGAGCGGATCATGGCCGCGCCTTCGGCGATGCGGCGCAGGGCCTCGCCCAGGTTGGTGGCGCCGCAGACGAAGGGCGTGGTGAAGGCCCACTTGTCGGAGTGGTTGACCTCGTCGGCCGGGGTGAGCACCTCGGACTCGTCGATGTAGTCGACGCCGAGCGACTGCAGGACCTGGGCCTCGACGAAGTGGCCGATGCGGGACTTGGCCATCACCGGGATCGAGACGGCGTCGATGATGCCCTCGATCATGTCCGGGTCGGACATGCGGGCCACGCCGCCGTCCTTGCGGATGTCGGCGGGGACCCGCTCCAGCGCCATGACGGCGACGGCGCCCGCGTCCTCGGCGATCTTGGCCTGCTCGGGGGTGACGACGTCCATGATCACGCCACCCTTGAGCTGCTCGGCCATACCGCGCTTGACGCGGGCGGTGCCGGTCTCGGGGGACTCGGGGGTGCTGGGAAGCGTGGTGGACACGGGGACCTCACTCGGAGACTCAACTGCAGGGTCACGGCAGCCCACGGCGTCTGCGGGCCTCCTCACGGACGACCGGCGGAACACCGATGGCTGCTCTGTGTTTCATGGTGGACCGCACGAAGTGGACCGCAAAAGGGCCAATCGCTCCTCAGTGGCCTGCCACGCCCTCCGCGGTCAGGACGACCGGGGGCTCGTCGTCCATCTCGAACGTCACCGGCTGCGCCGCGTGCCCGGCGAGCCGGAACCAGCGCACCTTGCGGTGCTCGCGCAGCGCCCTGGCGGCGCGCACGGCGTCGTTGTGGAAGCGCCGCGCCATCGGCACCCGGCGTACCGCCTGGGTGAGCTCGCGCGCGGCCTCGTCGCCGCCGGGGGCGGCCCGGACGGCGTCGACCGCGTCGGACTCGGCGAAGACCGCGCGCAGCGCCTGGCTGAGTTCGCTCTCGGCCACCTCGCGCTGTTCGTCCAGGGCCTGCCGGGCGGAGTGCGCGGCCTCGTAGAGCACGATGCTCGCCGCCGGGTCCAGCACCCCCGCCGTGGCCAGCTCCTGGGCCACGGAGGCCCTGCGCAGCAGCTGCGCGTCCAGCGCGGCCCGGGCGGCGTCGATACGGGCGTGCAGGCGGTCCAGCCGGCCCGCGGTCCAGCTCAGGTAGAGGCCGACGGCGACCAGCGCCACGGCGACCCAGATGAAGGTGGTCACGGGCCGCAAGGCTACCGGTGCGCCCGGTGCGGCCCACCGGGCGGCGGACCGCCGGGGCGCCGGCGGCGGGCTTCGGTCGCGGGCTTCGGTCGCGGGTGGCGGTTCCGGGGTCAGTCGCGGGCGAAGCCCAAGCGGGCCCGCAGGCCCACCCGCTCGTCGGCGGCGACCGCCACGGCGCCGGCGGTGACGGTCTCGTACACCGCGAGGATGTCGGCGGCCACGACCGACCAGTCGAAGCGCCGGACGTGCCGGGAGCCCAGCTCGCGCAGCTGGGCACGCCGCTCGGCGTCGCCCAGGAGCCGTACGGCGGAGGCGGCCAGCGCGTCCGGGTCCTCGTTGGGGAAGAGCTCGCCGGCCGCGCCCCCGTCGAGCACCTGGCGGAAGGCGTCCAGGTCGCTGGCGAGCACCGGCGCCCCGGCCGACATGGCCTCGACCAGGATGATGCCGAAGCTCTCGCCGCCGGTGTTGGGCGCCACGTACAGGTCGACGCTGCGCAGCAGCCGCGCCTTGTCCTCGTCGCTGACCATGCCGAGGAACTCGACCCGGTCGCGCATCTCCTTGGGCAGGCCCTCCACGGCCTCGGCCTCGTCGCCGCGCCCGGCGACCAGCAGCCGGGTGCCCGGCTGCTGGGCGAGGATCTTCGGCAGGGCCTTCATCAGCACGGGCAGGCCCTTGCGGGGCTCGTCGATCCGCCCGATGAAGCCGATGGTCCTCCCCCTGTCTTCGCCGGGGGGACCTCCGCCCTGCCACTCCGTCTTCGGCTCGGCGTCGGCGAAGAAGCCCACGTCGACGCCGTTCGGGATGACCACGGCGTCCCCGCCCAGGTGCTCGACCAGGGTGCGCCGGGCGTACTCGCTGACCGCGATGCGGGCGCTGATCTTCTCCAGCGCCGCCTGCAGGATCGGGTAGGCGGCGATCATCGCCCGGGAGCGCGGGTTGGAGGTGTGGAAGGTGGCCACGATCGGCCCCTGCGCGGCCCAGCAGGTCAGCAGGCCGAGGGAGGGCGAGGAGGGCTCGTGGACGTGGATGACGTCGAAGGCGCCCTCGTGGAGCCAGCGACGCACCCGCGCGGCCGACAGGAAGCCGAAGTTCAGCCGCGCGACCGAGCCGTTGTACGGCACGGGCACGGCACGGCCGGAGGAGGTGACGTACGGCGGCAGCGGGGTGTCGTCGTCGGCCGGCGCCAGGACGGAGACCTCGTGGCCGAGCGCGATGAGGTGCTCGGCGAGGTCGCGGATGTGGAACTGGACGCCGCCTGGGACGTCCCACGAGTACGGGCTGACGATCCCGATCCTCAAGGCTTCTCCGTTCCGGAGCGGTCGGTGGGGTCGCCGGACACCGGGGAGGACGCCGCTTCGCGCCCTGCCGGTTGCCCGGCGGGCGCGTCCGCCCGCGGTTCCAGGTCTGCGAGCCACAGCCGCTGCAGCATGTGCCAGTCCTCGGGGTGCGCGGCGATGCCGGCGGCGAAGACGTCCGCCAGGCGCTGCGTCATGACGGCGGTCCGCTCCGCCCGCGTGCCGTCCTCCGGCACCTCGATCGGTGCGTGGACCTGGCCCTGGAGGTTGGGCGAGTCGTCGTACCACAAGGTGACCGGCAGCAGCAGCGCCCCGGTCTGCTGGGCGAGGAGCGCGGGGCCCGCGGGCATGCGCGTGGCCTCGCCGAAGAAGTCCACCTCGACGCCGGAGGAGGACAGGTCGCGGTCGGCGACCAGGCACACCAGGCCGCCGCCGCGCAGCCGCCGGGCCAGCGCGCCGAAGGCGGCGCCGCCGGTGTGCGGCAGCACCTCCATGCCCAGGCCCTCGCGGTAGGCGACGAAGCGGTCGTACAGGCTCTCGGGCTTGAGCCGCTCGGCGACGGTGGCGAAGGGCACCCCGAGCCGGGTGGTGACCCAGGCGCCCGCGAGGTCCCAGTTGGCCATGTGCGGCAGGGCGAGGACGACGCCGCGGCCGGAGGCCAGGCCGTCCTCGAGGTGGTGCAGGTCCTTGCAGTCGAACGCGGAGCGGATGCGTTCCTTACTCCAGGCCGGCAGCCGGAAGGACTCCATCCAGTAGCGCAGGTACGAGCGCATGCCGGCCTTCGACAGCTCCCGCAGCCGCGCCTCGTCGGCGTCGGGCACGACCCTGGCCAGGTTGGACTCCAGGCGCTGCACGCCCTTGCCGCGGCGGCTCCAGGCCAGGTCGGCGACGGACCGGCCGAGCCGCGCCGCAGCGGGTTCCGGCAGCCGTTTGACCGCACCCCAGCCCAGTCCGTACAGCGCGTCGGTCAGCCCGTCCTTCACGCCCGCCCGCTCCCTTCGTGCGCCGCCGCGTCGGCCTCGAAGGCCTCGCGGCGCACGGTGATCACCCGCTGCACCAGCGTCACCAGGCTGCCGACGGCCACGATCCACAGGGCGATCGGCAGCAGCCACTGGATGCCGGGGACGCCGAACTTGTGGAGCCCCGCGAAGCCGCAGGCCACCAGTGAGATCACCAGTCGCTCGGCCCGTTCGACCAAGCCGTTGACCGCGACCGGCAGTCCGATGCTCTCACCGCGCGCCTTGGTGTACGAGACCACCTGGCCGCTGGCGAGGCAGAAGATCGTCACCGCGCACAGCACGAGGTCGTCCCCGCCCCCGGCGTACCAGAGCGCCAGCCCGCCGAAGATGGCCGCGTCGGCCACCCGGTCCAGGGTGGAGTCCAGGAAGGCGCCCCAGCGGCTGGAGACGCCCGCCTGGCGGGCCATGTTGCCGTCCACCAGGTCCGAGAAGACGAACAGGGTGATGACGACCGTGCCCCAGAAGAACTCGCCCCTGGGGTAGAAGACCAGCGCTCCCGCGACCACGCCTCCCGTGCCGATCAGCGTGACCGTGTCCGGGCTGACGCCCCGGCGGAGCAGAAACGCGGCGAACGGTGTGAGGACACGCGTGAAGAAAGCACGCGCGTACTTGTTCAGCATGGCCTTCCCGGAGGTTCGTGGGGTGCACCGGCACGACCCCGTCGGCCGTCCGGCTGGCCCATCGTAGCCAGGCGCGTTCCGCGGCAGGTCCGTGGCTCCCGTCCTACCGCGGCACGTACGACGTATGGACGCACCGTGACGGGCGTGGGAAGGTCGAATTACCGCGGGCGTCACTGCAGACCGCCCTGGGCGGGTGGTCTCCCGTGGCGCCAGTCCCCATGCCGTGACGGACCGGGAGGCGAGGCACATGGGCGACAGGAGAGACGCAGGTCCGGGAGCCGCCGGAAGGGCATTGGCGGCCGGCCGGCCCCAGGATGTACGCAACGTGGTGCTGGTCGGCCACAGTGGCTCCGGGAAGACGACGCTGGTCGAGGCGCTCGCCCTGGCGACAGGGGCGGTGAACCGCGCCGGGCACGTGGCCGACGGCGGGACCGTCTCCGACCACGACGAGATCGAACACCGTCAGCAACGCTCGGTACAGCTCTCGCTGGTACCGGTGGAGTGGGACGGAATCAAGATCAATCTGCTGGACACCCCCGGGTACGCCGACTTCGTGGGGGAACTCAGGGCCGGTCTGCGGGCAGCGGACGCGGCCCTCTTCGTCGTCTCGGCGGCCGACGGCGTCGACGGCGCCACCCGGATGGTCTGGGAGGAGTGCGCGGCGGTCGGCATGCCGCGTGCGGTGGTCGTCACGCACCTGGAGGCGGCACGGGCCGACTTCGAGGAGATGACCGAGACGTGCCGTGAGGCCTTCGGGGGCGACTCCCCCGACTCGGTGCTGCCGCTGTACCTCCCGCTCCACGGGGAGGAGACCGCGGACGGCCACACACCCGTGACCGGGCTCATCGGCCTGCTGTCGCAGCGGGTCTACGACTACTCCTCCGGCAAGCGCGAGGAGCGCCCGCCGGACGAGGCGCAGCTGCCCGCGATGGACGACGCGCGCGCCCGGCTGATCGAGGGGATCATCGCCGAGAGCGAGGACGAGACCCTCATGGACCGCTACCTGGGCGGCGAGGAGCTCGACCTCAAGACGCTGGTCCAGGACCTGGAGCGTGCCGTGGCGCGCGGCTCCTTCCACCCCGTGCTGGCCGCCGCGCCGGCCGCGGAGGGCTGCAAGCAGGGCATCGGCACCGTGGAACTGCTGGAACTGGTCACCGGCGGCTTCCCGACGCCGCTGGAACGTGAGGTCCCCCAGGTCAGCACGCCCCAGGGGACGTCGCACGCGCAGCTCACCTGCGATCCGGACGGACCGCTGGCCGCCGAGGTCGTGAAGACCTCCTCCGACCCGTACGTGGGGCGGATCAGCCTCGTGCGGGTGTTCTCCGGCACCCTGCGCCCCGACGAGACCGTCCACGTCTCCGGCCACGGCCTGGAGGACCGCGGCCACGAGGACCACGACGTCGACGAGCGCGTCGGCGCCCTGTCCTCGCCCTTCGGCAAACAGCAGCGGACGGTGCCGCACTGCGTGGCCGGCGACCTGGCCTGCGTCGCCAAGCTGACCCGCGCGGAGACCGGCGACACGCTCTCCGCCAAGGACGACCCGCTGCTCATGGAGCCCTGGCTGATGCCGGACCCCCTGCTGCCGGTCGCGATCCAGGCGCACAGCAAGGCCGACGAGGACAAGCTCTCCGTCGGCCTGTCCCGGCTCGTCGCCGAGGACCCCACGATGCGGCTGGAGCAGAACCCCGACACCCGGCAGGTCGTGCTGTGGTGCCTGGGCGAGGCCCACATGGACGTGGCGCTGGAGCGGCTGCGCACGCGCTACGGCGTGCAGGTCGACGCCGTGCCGCACAAGGTGGCGCTCCGCGAGACCTTCGGCGAGAAGTCGACGGCGCGCGGACGGCACGTCAAGCAGTCCGGCGGGCACGGCCAGTACGCCATCTGCGACATCGAGGTCGAACCGCTGCCGGTCGGCTCCGGCATCCAGTTCGTCGACAAGGTCGTCGGAGGCGCGGTACCGCGGCAGTTCATCCCCTCGGTGGAGAAGGGCGTCCGCGCCCAGGCCGCCAAGGGCGTGGCCCTCGGCTTCCCGGTCGAGGACATCCGCATCACCCTGGTCGACGGCAAGGCGCACTCGGTGGACTCCTCCGACGCCGCCTTCCAGACCGCGGGCGCGCTCGCCCTGCGCGAGGCGGCCACGCAGTGCCGCATCCACCTGCTGGAACCGGTCAGCGAGATCCGCGTCATGGTGCCGGACGAGTACGTCGGGCCGGTGATGAGCGACCTGTCCGGGCGCCGCGGACGGGTGCTGGGCACCGAACCGGTCGGCCTGGGACGCACGTTGGTGCGGGCCGAGGTACCGGAGATCGAGATCGGGCGCTACGCGGTCGACCTGCGGTCGCTGTCGCACGGCACCGGACGGTACGGCCGCAGCTACGCCCGGCACGAGCCGATGCCGCCCCAGCTGGCGCAGAAGCTGAGGGAGCAGCACGCCCAGGAGTCCGGCAAGTAACCCCCGTACGGGGGACGTTGGCGGCCCGGCGGAACGATCTTCTTCCGCCGGGCCGATGACGCACGTCACACCCCCCGTATACGCTGGGTGGGCGGCCTCGCAGGTGTGCCGGGGCCGCGACCGGGGAAAGGGCCGTGCGGGTTCACGTCCGCACGGGCGGGGACCAGAAGGGGGCGGCAGTGACCGACGGTTTCGACTTCCTGAGCCCGGGCGCGCAGATACCGCTGAGCGGTGTCGACGGGCAGACGGGGGCCACCCAGGCCCTCGCGTCGGCCGCGTACCGCGACAGTCCCATGGATGCCCTCGCCACGGCCGACGCGGGCAAGTCGTCGGTCAAGGAGGCGAAGGTCAAGCTGCTGCAGGCGAACCTGGGCGAGGCCTTCGCCCGCGCCGTGCAGAACCGGATGCTGGGCGCCTCCCGGAACGAGCTGGTGCAGTCCTTCGGCGCAGAGCCGCAGACCGTCGTCGAGCACTGCCTGGCCGCCAACCGGATCCGCCAGGAGCGCGACAACAAGCTGACGGCCGTGATGGTCGTGTTCGGCCTGCTCTTCCTGCCCGGGATGCTGGTCTGGCTGGGCGCCTTCCAACTGCGGGCCCTCGTACGGAGGTCCGAGGGCTCCCGGGCAGGGCTGCTCGGCTCGGTGGTGCTGCTCGTGGTCGGCTTCTTCGCCGTCCTCTTCGTCGTCAACCCGCCGCTCACCGGCTTCTGGTCGCAGTACCTGCGGGTGATGATGGTGGCCCCGGTCCTCGGCTGGTTCTGGGCGAAGCGGCTCTGCGAGCAGACCGCCAAGGACCTGCGCGAACGCTGGGCGGGGCTGGTCTCGGGCAGCGGCGTCGGCGCGAAGATCCCCGAGGCCGTGCCGCGCAACCCCAACCAGACCCGGGCCGAGAAGCTGCGCCAGAGCCTGGCCAAGCTCTCCGCCGAGCAGCAGAGCAACGTGGTCTTCTACCAAGGCCCCAAGGGCGTGCTCGGCATGGGCGCCCGGTGGGGCGCCTGGCACATGGCCGAGGAGCTGACGCCCCGCGAAGGGCTGAGCGAGATCCACCCCTTCCGCAGCTGGGACGTCATCAAGGTGATCCACGGCAAGTTGCGCGGCCTGCAGCGCGGCCCGCTGCACACCGGTGGTTTCCCCAAGCCGCTGATACAGCACTGGGTCGTCTCCCACGTCGGCGAGGGCGCCAAGAAGATCACCCGGCCCACCGGCTCCGACGTCGACGGCTACACCGTCCGCGACTTCGAGATCCAGCGGATCTGCAACGAGCAGCAGTTCGACAAGGGCAACCGGCACTACCTGGGTCTGCAGTTCGTGGTCTGGGACGGTCAGCTGGTGATCACCATGATGGTCACCGTGACCGTGCTGGCGAGCACGCTGCGGATCGAGGTGACCGGGCACGCGCTCGGACCGGTGCACTCCCTGTTCACCACGGCACCGGAGGCCAAGGAGAAGGAGATAGCCCACCCGGTCAAGTTCTGGGAGACGAAGAAGGTGCAGCTGCCGCTCGTGACGAGCGACGAGGTGGTGCGGCTGGCCGCCCGCGCCCCCCTGACCCGTTTCCCCCAGGTGCTCGACCACCTCGGCGGCAAGATCGTCCTGCCCGAGCCCTTCGGTCTGCGGCACAGCTGGGCCTCACAGCCCTGGAACCACCGTTTCATGGCCGACGACGCCCTGCGCGCCGCCACCCCCGTGCTGCGGGCGGTGCACTCCGCGGCCATCACCGTCATGGAGGAGAACGGGGTGGACGTCTCGAAGTTCAACAACCGCTCGGGCATATTGAGCAACATGGTGCAGGACGCCTCGCCCAGCGAGGCCGACGTCTACTGACGGGCCCCGGGGCGGACGGCTCGCGCGCCGCCCGGCCCCGGCCCGGTCGGCGGGACGGACCGGGTCAGCCGGCCGGCCAGGCGTCGGCGAGCATCTTGCGGGTGTCGGCGAGGAGCTGCGGCAGCACCTTGGTGTGGCCGACCACCGGCATGAAGTTGGTGTCGCCGCCCCAGCGCGGCACCACGTGCTGGTGCAGGTGCGCGGCGATCCCGGCGCCCGCCACGGTGCCCTGGTTCATGCCGATGTTGAAGCCGTGCGCGCCCGAGGCCGAGCGCAGCGCGACCATGGCGCGCTTGGTGAACTCGGCGAGCTCGATGGTCTCCGGCCCGTCGAGGTCGGTGTAGTCCGCGACGTGACGGTAGGGCACCACCATCAGGTGGCCGCCGTTGTACGGGTAGAGGTTGAGGACCGCGTAGACGGCGTCGCCGCGCGCGATGACGAGCCCGTCCTCGTCGCTCATCTCCGGAATCGCACAGAAGGGGCAGCCGTCGCCGGCCCCTGGGCCGGTCGGCTTGTTCTCGCCCTGGATGTACGCCATGCGGTGCGGCGTCCACAGGCGCTGGAACGCGTCCTGCGTCCCGACTCCGTTCTGCAGTTCCGGCTCACTCGTCATGCCTTGCAGCATATGGCGTCGTCCCGGCCCTGCGTGTCGCCGGGGGCGCTCCCGCGTGCGGGGCACGATGCTGGCTCCATGCCCATGGATGACGACCGGCGGCTGCGGGAGTGGGAGCGTCGGGGCAGTGTGCCGCTGTCCATCGCGTCCCTGGTGTTCCTCGTCACGTACGCGGTGCGCGTGCTCGTCCCGGACCTGCCGCCCGAATGGTCCGACCTGCTGCTGACGGTCACCGTCGTGACCTGGGGACTCTTCGTGCTGGACTACCTGGTCCGGGTGGCCGTCGCGCCCCACCGCTGGAGTTACGTCCGCCGCCGCTGGCTCGACCTGGTCGTGGTGGTCCTGCCGCTGCTGCGCCCGCTGCGTCTGCTGCAGATCTACGGGAGGGTCCAGGACCTCCACAAGCAGCCGCGGTTCTCCCTGGAGGCCCGGGTGATGGGGTACGCGGGGCTCAGCGCGCTGCTCCTCGGCTTCGCGGCGAGCCTGCAGGTGTACGCGGACGAGCACAACGCGCCCGGCGCGCAGATCCGCACCTACGGCCAGTCGGTGTGGTGGCTGTGCTCCACGATCACCACGACCGGCTACGGCGACCTCGTGCCGGTGACGGTGCGCGGACGGGTGATCGCGGTGGGGGTGATGTTCCTGGGCGTCGTCCTGATCGGCGCGGTCGTCGGGTCGTTCTCGGCCTGGCTCACGCAGAGCTTCCGCCGTGCCGACGAGCGGCCGGACGCGGGCGGGCCCCCGGAGGGCTGACCTCCGGGGGCCCGTCGCCGTGCGTCGTTCCGGCGGCTCAGACCTGGACGCGGTCCTCGACGGCCTTGGCGATCTCGGCGATCGCCTCGTCGCGCGGGATGCCGTTCTTCTGCGAGCCGTCCCGGTAGCGGAAGGAGACCGAGCCCGCCGCCATGTCCTCGTCGCCGACGATGACCATGAACGGCACCTTGCTGCGCTGCGCGTTGCGGATCTTCTTCTGCATCCGGTCGGCGGAGGCGTCCACCTCGACGCGCAGGCCCTTCCTCTTCGCCTCGGCGGCGAACTCCTGCAGGTAGGACACGTGCGCGTCGCCGATCGGGATGCCGACCGCCTGGACGGGGGCCAGCCATGCCGGGAAGGCGCCCGCATAGTGCTCGAGCAGCACCGCGAAGAAGCGCTCGATGGAACCGAAGAGCGCGCGGTGGATCATGACCGGGCGCTGCTTGGTGCCGTCCGCCGCCGTGTACTCCAGGTCGAAGCGCTCGGGCAGGTTGAAGTCGAGCTGCACGGTCGACATCTGCCAGGTGCGGCCGATGGCGTCCTTGGCCTGGACGGAGATCTTCGGACCGTAGAACGCGGCGCCGCCCGGGTCGGGGACGAGCGGGAGGCCCTGCTTCTCGGCCACCTGCCGCAGCGTCTCGGTGGCCTCCTCCCAGATCTCGTCGGAGCCGACGAACTTCTCCGGGTCCTTGGTCGACAGCTCCAGGTAGAAGTCGGTCAGGCCGTAGTCGCGCAGCAGGTTGAGGACGAAGGTGAGCGTCTTGTCGAGCTCGTCCGCCATCTGCTCCTTGGTGCAGTAGATGTGCGCGTCGTCCTGGGTGAAACCGCGGGCCCGGGTGAGGCCGTGCACGACACCCGACTTCTCGTACCGGTACACGGTGCCGAACTCGAACAGGCGCAGCGGCAGTTCACGGTACGAGCGGCCGCGCGCGTCGAAGATCAGGTTGTGCATCGGGCAGTTCATGGGCTTGAGGTAGTAGTCCACGCCCTCGTCGAGCTGCATGGGCGGGTACATGCCGTCGGCGTACCAGTCCAGGTGGCCCGAGGTCTCGAAGAGCTTCCCCTTGGTGGCATGCGGGGTGTAGACGAACTCGTACCCCTCCTCCTCGTGCCGGCGGCGCGAGTAGTCCTCCATGACCCGGCGGACGATGCCGCCCTTGGGGTGGAAGACCGCCAGGCCCGAGCCGATCTGCTCCGGGATGGAGAACAGGTCGAGCTCGGAGCCGAGCTTGCGGTGGTCGCGCTTCTCGGCCTCGACGAGGAAATCCAGGTACTCCTTGAGCTCGTCCTTGGACGGCCAGGCGGTGCCGTAGATGCGCTGCAGCTGCTTGTTCTTCTCGCTGCCGCGCCAGTAGGCGGCGGCCGAGCGCATCAGCTTGAACGCCGGGACGAACCTGGTGCTGGGCAGGTGCGGACCGCGGCAGAGGTCCTTCCAGCACAGCTCGCCGGTCTTGGCGTCCAGGTTGTCGTAGATGGTCAGCTCGCCGGCGCCGACCTCGGCGGAGGCGCCCTCGGCGGCCTCGGCTGCGGAGCCCTTGAGGCCGATCAGCTCCAGCTTGTAGGGCTCGTCGGCGAGTTCCTCGCGGGCCGCGTCGTCGCCGACGGCACGGCGGGAGAAGCGCTGGCCGCGCTTGACGATCTCCTGCATCTTCTTCTCGATGCGCTTGAGGTCGTCGGGGTGGAAGGGCTTCTCGACGTCGAAGTCGTAGTAGAAACCGTCCTTGATCGGCGGGCCGATGCCGAGCTTGGCCTCCGGGAAGAGCTCCTGCACGGCCTGGGCCATCACGTGCGCGGTGGAGTGGCGCAGGATGTTGAGGCCGTCCTCGCTGGCGATCCCGACGGGCTCGACCTCGTCGCCGTCGGCGACCTCGTAGGCGAGGTCCTTCAGCTGGCCCCCGACCCGCGCGGCGACGACGGTGCGGTCGCCGTCGAAGAGCTCGGCGGCCGTCGTGCCCGTCGTGACCAGCCGCTCTTCCTGCTCATCGGAATCGCGTTTGATGATCACACGGACGTCTGACACCGGTCTCTCCTGACGTATGTCCCACTGGGTCCGGCAGCGGAAAGCTGCACCGGTGAATCCTACCGAGCCGGGCGGGTGCCCCGCGAAGCGATGGCCCCCGGCGTCGGGGGCCCCCGCCCGGTGCGCCCCCCGGTCAGCCGCCGAAGGAGTCCTCGAAGGTGTCGACGCCGCCGTGCAGGGCCTTCATCAGCCGGTCGCGGTCGGCCTCGTCGACGTGGACGGGGGTCAGCGCCGACGGGTGGGTGAGGTGGCGGAAGCCGGTACGCCGTTCCAGCCGCCCGGAGAGCCGGACCGGCAGCCCGACCAGGTGCGCCTGGGCCGCGATGCGGTACCCCTCCTCGGGCAGGCGGATGCGTACCTGGCGGACGTCCGCACCGGCCAGGACGCGCAGCCGGATGCTGCCGCCCCCGGAGGGGCGCGGCCGGCGCAGCCGGGTGACGGTGCCGGTGACGCGCACGTCGACCGAGGGTTCCTCGCGCACGTAACGCTCACTGGCGGCCTCCAGCGCGGGGAGGTCGCCAGGGGAGAACTCGACCGGCTCCGGCACCCTGGCGAACCCCACGGGCGGCCCGGCCGCCGGGGCCCAGGCGAGGGTGACCACCACGCCCTCGTTGCCGCGCACCATCCGGATCAGGGAGTCGGCCAGTTCGTGGCAGACGCCGAGGCCCACCGCCGCGTCGAAGGCCTCCATGCCGCCGGTGGTCCGCTGGTAGTCCACGGCGTCCCGGGCCGCCTGCAGCGCGCGCAGCAGCGTGGTCACGGTGCGGCGGCCCTCGGGGACCGGCGCGTACGCGGTGAGCTGGTGCCCCGGCGCGGCACCGACCAGCACCTGCTCCAGGAAGGCGTTGGCGTGCCCGGTGTGGCGCGCGCCGAAGTAGCCGAAGCGGTCCCGCTCGGCGCGGGCGGCGGACATGAGCATGGCGCGGGCGGCCGCGCGCAGCTGCTCCGCCGCCGTCCACGGCACGGCCGCGCCGGCGGCCGGCGGCAGCTCTTGGTGCCAGTGGATCTCGTCGCCGGGGACGGCGAGCGCGGTCAGCACCTCGCGCGCCGAGGGCTCGCCGCAGCGGGCGAGGGCGTCGAGGGCCTCGCCCAGCAGCTCGGCGTGGTCGGCGTAGCGGGCGCCCGCGGTACGCCGCTCGGGCACCAGGAGGCTGGTCCGGGCGGCGGACTCAGGCTCGCCCGGGGGCGTCCAGCGTGTGTAGCGGCCCGGGGCGCCGCCACGCCGCCGCCAGCCGTGGCGGACGAGCAGCGCGACGAGGACGCCGGGGTCGACCCGCTCGGGGTCGGGCGGGACGAGTGCGTCGTCTGCCGTCCGGCTCATCAGGGCCTCCCTCCCGCCCCGACCCGCGTCATGATCTCGCACAGGGCCCGGTCGTCGAAGATCCGCGCGGTGGGTATCCGCACGGTCGTCTTGCGCTTGCCGGTCGCGGCGTGACCGGCGAGGTTCGTCCAGTAGCAGCAGTGCCGCAGCTCCAGCCGGTCGTGGCCGGCACGCAGCCACTCCTCCTGGGTGCGCGGCACGAGCATCACCACGAGGATCTTGTGCACCGAGACCGGGGTCCGGGCCAGCTTCACCAGGTGCTCGTTCTCCAGGGTGAAGCCGAAGGTCGGACCGGGAGGCCGCGGGGCGACCTGGTAGGTGCACTTGAGCTGCACCTTGATCGTGACCTCGTCGTCCACACCGTGGCCGTGCGAACTGTGGCTTATGTGCCAGTCGATGCCGTTGTCCGGGAAGGGCTGGGCGAGCGAACAACCGGCGGCCGCCGCCACCGCGTGCAGATATCCCACTTGGAGGGTTTCCATGCAGCTGGTGGTGGCGAGTCCGCCGCGCAACGGTGCGTTCGGTTCGGACAGCAGCCCACCCGGGCCGGGCTGCTCGAGCGCCATCGCTCTCCGTGCCTTTCCGGGCGCGGGAATCCTAGTGATCCCCGTTGCCCTCTTCATCCCCACCAGCGACAAGTCGCAAACCGTTGCGGTTCGGTGACGTGCGGTCACGGGTACGTACCGTAAGGGCGGCCGCCGGCCGCCCGCATCCTGCGATCCGCACGGGAGGTGCGCCATGCCGCACTGGTACGACGGCCCGCTGGCCGCCTTCGACACGGAGACCACGGGGGTCGACGTGGAACACGACCGGGTGGTCTCGGCCGCGTTGGTGGTCGAGGACGCCCCCGGCATACCGGCCAGGACGACCCGCTGGCTGGTGGACCCGGGGGTCCCGGTGCCCGAAGGGGCCCGCGCGGTGCACGGGCTGGACGACGACTACCTCCGGGCGAACGGACGCCGTCCCGGCCCGGTGATGGAGGAACTGGCACGCGCGCTGGCCGACCAGGCCGCGGCCGGCGTGCCGCTCGTGGTGATGAACGCACCCTTCGACCTGACGCTGCTCGACCGGGAGTTGAAGCGCCACCGCGGCATGGCGCTCGACGCCTACCTGGTCCGCGGCCCGCTGCGCGTCCTCGACCCCCGGGTCCTGGACAAGCACCTCGACCGCTACCGCAAGGGCCGCCGCACCCTCACCGACCTCTGCGCGCACTACGGCGTGGTGCTGACCGACGCCCATGACGCCGCGGCGGACGCCCTCGCCGCGCTCGCGCTCGTACGGGTGCTGGGCCACCGCTTCGCCACACGGATCGGCGGGGTGCCGCCCGCCGAACTCCACGCTCGCCAGGCCCTCTGGCACGCCGGCCAGGCCCGCGGGCTGCAGGCGTGGTTCGCCCGCAGCGGCACCGACGACCGGGTCGACCCGGCCTGGCCGCTGCGGCCGACACCCGCGCGGGCCCCCGAGGAACCGGCGGCCTAGGCACACGCCGAAGGGCCGGTCCGTGATGGACCGGCCCTTCGTGACGGTGGGCGATACTGGGATCGAACCAGTGACCCCTTCGGTGTGAACGAAGTGCTCTCCCGCTGAGCTAATCGCCCGGGACGACCTGAACAATACAGGGCGCGGGCGGCTGCGTTCAAACGGCTTCCCGGCCCGGTGCCCCCTCCGCGCGCAGCCGGGCGGACAGGCCCCGCCGCCCCTGCCGCATCATCAGGGCGTGGTTCGCACGGAACAGCGGCCGGCACGGGACGGCCAGCCGCCGCATCAGCGGCTTGTTGACGATCACGTCCTCCTCGAAGACCAGCCGGGTGCCGCCGCCCGCCCCGTCCGCGCCGACCGTCCAGCGCACCCACCCCTCCAGGTCCCCGTACATCGCCACCTCCAGCACCCCCGCGCGCGGGTCGCGGCGGGTCTGGTGCGCGGTGACGAACAGGTCGTACGGCAGGACCGAGCGGAAGCGCAGGGTGCCGGCGGTCTCGCCGGTCTGCCGCACCTCGCGGACCTGGGGCCACCAGACCGGGTACTCGTGCGGGCGCTCCAGGAGGCCGTACACGGCCTCGGGCGGGGCGGCGATCCGCCACAGGCTGCGGAAGCGGTAACGGCTCCAGTCCATGGAGCCAGTGTGCGTACTCAGCGCGGATCTGAGTACCGGCGCGCATGCCCGCGCACGTGGGCCGCGCCACACTCCGAGCCATGGAGACGATGCCCCCGCCGCACGACCGCTGTCCCGCGTGCGGCACCTACCTGCCCGCGACGGCGCCGCCCGCGTGCCCGCGCTGCGCGCTGCCCCTGGTCGGGCCGGTCGCCGAGGAACTGCGCGAGACCGACCGCGCCCTCCTGCGGCTGGACGCCGAACGCGGCCGCCTCATCGCGCGCCGCGGGCAGTTGCTGGCGCAGCTGCGGCCGCCGTACCCGCCGGCGCCGTGGGGCACGCCGTGGGGTGCCCCGCCGCGCCGCGAGACGTCGCCCCGCGCGGTGCAGAACCTGCTGCTCGCCCTGGGCGGTGTGCTGCTGGCGGTCGCCGCGATCGCGTTCACCGTCATCAGCTGGGGCCACCTCGGCATCGGCGGACGTGCCGCCGTCCTGGGCGCGCTGACCCTCGCGGCGACGGGCGTGCCCGTACTGCTGCTGCGCCGCACGCTGACCGCCACGGCCGAGGTCGTCGCCTGCCTCGGCCTCGTGCTGCTGCTGCTCGACGCGTACGCGCTGCACCGCGTGGCGTTCCCCGGCGCCGACGGGCTGCGCTTCGCGGCGGTGTCCCTGACCGTCGTCGCCGCGCTCTGGGCCGGGTACGGGAAGGCGCTCGGGCGGCTCGTGCTGCCGGTGCCCTTCGCCGTGGTGATCGGTCAACTCCCCCTGGCGCTGTGGGCGTCGGCCGCGGAGTCGGCGTACGGGCTCGCGGCCGCCCTGCTCGTCACGGCCGCGCTGGACGCGGCGGTCGCCCTCCTCACCGGCGGGCGCGGGACGCGGATCACCGCCGTCGTCGCCGGGACGGCCGTCGGTCTGGGCGCGCTGCTCACCGCGGGCGGGCTCTCCGTCTCTGCCGACGACGGCGGAGCGGCACTGCGCGCGGGCGTACTGCTGCTGGGCGCCGCCGCGGTGGCGCTCACCGTCGCACTGCGGCCCTCGGTGCCCGCCACCGTGTCGGGGATCCTGTCCGGGGTCGCGGCGCTCGCAGTCGTGGGCGCGGCCGGCGGGATCCTCCGGTCGGACGTGCCCGGCGACTGGATCGTGCCGGGGTACCTGGCGTGCGCGGCGGTCGTGCTCGGCGCGGCGGCCCTCGCCGTCCCGGCCCGCCTCCGCACGGTGGCCGCCGGTCTCGCGGCCGGCGCCGCCGCCGTGCACGCCCTCGCCCTGCTGTGGGCGCTGCCCTCGCTGATCGTGGGCGTGGTCGCGCCCGACGCGTGGGAGGGCCGGTACGGCGCGGTCGCCGTGGCCGGCCTGCTCGCGGCGGAACTGGCCACGGCGGCGCGGCTGCACCGCGCCACCCCGTACGGCCCGCTCGCCGCCTCCGGCGCCCTGGTGGCGGCCGCGGTCGCCGTGTGCGTTCCCGGTCCGCTGCCCGTACGGCTCGTCGTCGTGGCCGCCCTGCTCGCGCTGTCGGCCCGGGCGCTCACCTGGACCGCCCTGGTGAGCGCCTGCGGGCTCGCCGTGACGGCCGTCGCGTGGGCCCACCCGGAGCCCACGACGACGCTCACCGTGCTCGCCGTGCTGCTGGCCTGCTTCGGCGCGCTGTACGTCGTGGCCCCGCGCACCCGCGTGGTGAGCGCCGCCGCGGTGGTCGCCTGCGCGGCGGGCCTCGCCTGGACCGGACTGCCCGCCCACGCGGCCGCGTTCACCCTCCTCGCGATCGCCGCGACCGCCCAGGCCGCCGCTTTCCGCGCCGCCGGACACCCCTTCGAGCACCCCGGCCACGCCGCGGCCCTCCTCACGATCGGCCTCGTCGCCGACGACCTCGCACTCCTCGCCCTGGCCCTCGCCCTCGCAGGTGTCCTCGCCGCGGCCGTCGCGGCGCTGCGGGCCGACCGGCGGTGGCTCGGCTACGTCGCGACCTGCCTGATGATCGTGGCGAGTTGGGTACGCCTCGCGGCGTCCGACGTCCACGTCCCGGAGGCGTACACCCTCCCCGTCACGGTCGCCGCCCTGGCCGTCGGAGCCCTGCGGCGGCGCCGCGACCCCACGTCCTCGTCCTGGGCCGCCTACGCCCCCGGGCTCTGCGCGACCCTCCTGCCCAGCCTCGCCGCCGCCTGGGGCGACCCCGGCTGGGTCCACCCCCTGACCCTGGGCGCGGCCTCGCTCGCCGTGATGCTCCTCGGTGCCCGCCACCGGTTGGCGGCGCCGCTCCTGCTGGGGGCGGGCGTGCTCGCGCTCGACGCGCTGCACGAACTGGCCCCCTACATCGCCCAGGCCCTCGGCGCGGTCCCCCGCTGGGTGCCGCTCGCCCTGGCGGGCGTCCTCCTGCTCGGGGTCGGGGCGACGTACGAGCGCCGTCTGCGCGACGTCCGGCGCGTGCGGGACGCACTGGGGCGCCTCCGCTAAGAATGTGCCGGTGGGTTGTGGTTGCGGGCCCGGTGGTTGTGCGTGGCTCGTTTGCGCCTGCGGCGGGCGGTTTCCCCGCCGCCCGCCCGATTGCCCGGCGCGGTTGGTGCGGGCCTCGCGCGGTACGTAGTGGGCCGGGGTCGGGGCCTCCGGGGCTGGGCATTCTGGACCGCATATTTATGTGCATGACGGGCGGTCCAGGTCGTGCCGTCCGTGCCGCACAACACATACACGTCAGCGTCCAGAACGCCCACCCTCCCCCCCCAGCCTTCGGCCGGGGGTGCCCCCACCTCCCCCGCCCTATCGCGGGCGGCCAACGGCCGGTGGGGGTTCAGAAAGCGGTCCGGGGTCGCCGCAAGTGCCTCACTCATCCCCCACCGGCCGTCATGCGCCCACACAGCGGGAGGGGGTGTGGCGGGGTGCGCCCATGGGGGTCCCCCCGGCCGAAGGCTGGGGGAGGGCGGGCGGCGGGAAACCGCCCGCCGCAGGCGCAAACAACCCGCACACAACAACGGGCCGCAAGGAGCACCCCCACCCGCCATCACAACGCACCGGCAGAGGAACGGCGTTCCACCGCCACCGCCGCCCCCGCCACGCACCCCAACGCCACCGCCCCCAGCGGCAAAAGCATCCACGCGGCCACCCCGACCACCACCACCCCGCCCACAAGAAGCAGCGTCCCCCCGGGGTCGCCCACGACGCGCCGCACCGCACGGCCGGCCGCACCCCGGCCGCTCTCCCCGGGCCGCCAGAGCGCAGCCGCGCGAATCCCCGTCACCACGAGGACGACCGCGGCCAGGACACCGGCACACGTGAACGCTCCCCCAGCGGGCATCCCGGAACGGGCCACCGCCAGGTCGAGCCCGAGCAGCGCGAGCCCGCCCCACCACAGCAGCGTGCAGCGCCACCCGGCGCGGGTCGCGGCCGCGGTCTCCGCCATGAAGTCGCGCCACGTGGACCGCTCTCCGTCCAGGTGCCGCCGCAGGTGCCCGCAGGCGGCGGCGAACGCGGCCAGCGCGGTGACCAGCGGCAGCGCGGCGGCCACCAGCCACACCCCGGTCAGCAGGCACTCGGCGAACAGCGCGAACCGCCCCACCGCAGTACGGGCACCGCCGAACGCCATCGGCCTCAGCCCTTCAGTCCGGAGGTGGCCGCTCCCTCGACCAGGTGGCGCTGGAAGGCCAGGAAGAAGAGGAGCACGGGCAGGAGGGCGACCAGCGACATGGCGACCATGCCGCCGTAGTCGGCCACGCTGTCCTGGTCGATGAACATCTTCAGCCCGAGCGAGACCGTGTACTTGTCGGGCTCGTTCAGGTACAGCAGGGGCCCGATGAAGTCGTTCCAGGACCAGATGAACGTGAAGATGGCGCTCGTGATGAGGGCGGGCCGGCACAAAGGGAGCACGATGCTCCAATAGACGCGCAGATGTCCGCAGCCGTCCAGGCGCGCCGCCTCGTCCAATTCCCGCGGGAGATTGCGCATGAATTGCGCCATGAGAAAGACGAAGAACGCGTCCGCGGCGAGGTATTCCCGAGCAGCAACGGAACGTAAGTGTTGATCAGGCCGAGTTTCTGGAAGAGCACGTACTGCGGGATGATGAGCACCTGGAAGGGCAGCAGCAGCGTCGAGATCATGACCGCGAAGAGCAGCTTGCGCCCGGCGAAGCGGATCCTGGCGAAGGCGTAGGCCGCCAGCGAGCAGGAGATGAGCACGCCCACCACCGAACCGACGGCCAGGACGAGCGAGTTGGTGAAGAAGGTGGAGACGGGGATGTCGGCGATGCCACGGGTCAGCCGCCGGTAGTTGTCGGCGATGGGGCGGCCGGGCAGCAGTTCCAGGCTGCCGACGATCTCGTCGCCGGGCTTGAGCGAGGCGCCGACCAGCCACACCACCGGGTAGAGGATCACCGCGAGCAGGGTGAGGGCGCCGGCGTGCCAGGCGAGGGTGCGTGCCGTGCGGCGGCGGGCCGTGGCGGCGGGGGTCACGTAGTGGACCCAGCTGCGCTGGGTGCGGAACAGCAGCGCGGTCAGCAGGCCGATGCCCAGCATCAGCATCCAGGCCATGGCGGACGCGTAGCCCATGCGGAGGTTGCGGAAGCCCTGTTCGTACAGGTACCAGGTGTAGACGAGCAGGGAGTCGGCCGGGCCGCCGGCCCCGCCGCCGCTGCCGCCGAGGGCCACCGCCGAGGTGAAGACCTGGAAGGAGTGGATGAGTTCGAGCAGCAGGTTGAAGAAGAGCACCGGCGAGATCAGCGGCAGGGTGATGGAGCGGAACCGCCGCCAGGCCCCGGCCCCGTCGACCTCCGCCGCCTCGTAACAGCTCCCGCGGCACCTGTTTCAGCCCCGCCAGGAAGATCACCATCGGGGCGCCGAACTGCCAGACGGTCAGGGTGACGAGGGTGGGCAGCGACCAGTCGGGGTCGCCGACCCAGCCGCCGACGTCCCAGCCGGCGAGGTGCAGCGCACGGTCCACGACGGCGTCGTCCTGGAAGACCGAGCGCCACACGATGCCGATGCTGACGCTCGCCCCGATCAGCGACGGGGCGTAGAAGGCGGAGCGGTAGAAGCCCTGGCCGCGACGGGGCCTGACCAGCAGCAGTGCCACGGCGAGGGCGGCGGCGAGCTTGAGCGGGGTGCCGACCAGTACGTACTCCAGCGTCACCCGCACCGAGTGCCACCAGCGGTCGTCGGCGAACATGTCGCGGAAGTTCCTCAGCCCGGTCCACTTCGGGGAGTCGAAGAGGTTGTAGTCGGTGAAGGCCAGGTAGAGCAAGACGAGCCTCGGGCCCAGTGTCAGCAGCAGGACGCCGACGCACCACGGGGTCAGGAACAGGTAGCCGGCCAGGGTCTCCCGGCGTCCCCGCCGCCGGCCTTCCGGGGGCCGGTCCTGCGGGGTGCGGCGCCGCTCGGCGACATCCGGCACGGCGGTCTGGGTGCGCGTCACGGGATGTCCCCTCAGGAGCCGAGCGCGGTCTTCGCCTCGCCGAAGAACTGTGTGACGGCGTCGTCGACCGAGGTCTTGCCCAGCGCGACGTCGCCGTAGATCCGCAGGAAGGCCGCCTCCGCGACGTCTGCGCCCGCCGGGTGCGGGGTGATCGGCTCGATGACCCCGGTCACGGACTTCTCGTACGCGGCGATCTGCGCGTCGACGCCGGTCGGCCGGTACGCGTCGAACTGGGCGTGCGTGGGCAGGACGCCGCGGTTGTAGCCCATGATCTTCCCGACCTCGGGGTCGTGGACCATGAAGTCGATGAACTCCGCGACCTCCTCGGGGTGCTGGGTGCGGGCCGATCCGCTGAGCATCAGCGAGGAGATGTACTGGCCGGTCCTGGTGCCGTCGGTGGTCGGGACCGGGGCCAGGGCGAGCTTGGTGCCGGTCTCGGCGGCGTAGCGGACGATGAAGTTGTCCCAGGTGAACTCGGCGGCGGAAAGGTCGCCGCTGACCGAGGACTTGGGCTTGATCTGCTCGCTCTTCTTGGCCGGGACCAGGTCGCCCGCCTCGTTGTCGGCGTAGTGGTCGCCCCACCACTGCCTGAGGTCGGCCTCGGTGAACCCGAGCTCGTTGTCGGCGGTGAAGAACGCCGTGCCGTTCTGGCGCAGGTAGAGGTCGTACAGGTACATGACCCCGCCGTTGTCGCTGGCGCCGTAGAGGTCGCCCTCGGCTGCGCTGATCTTGTGGACGGCGGCGTCGAACTCGTCCCACGTCCAGCCGGCGGCGGGGGTGACGCCGACGCGCTCGAAGGCCCCGGGGTTGTAGACCAGGGCGAAGGTGTTGCCGCCGACGGGGACGCCGAGCAGCTTGCCGTCGACCTCGCCGGCCTTCTCCAGGCCGGCCCGGAAGTCGTCCATGCTGAGGTTGCCGGCCTTGACCTGGGTGTTCAGGTCGAGCAGCAGGTCCTTCTCGCCGTACTTGCGCAGGAAGGCGACGGAGTTCTGGAAGACGTCGGGGGCGTTGCCGCCGGCGGCCTGGGTGTTGAACTTGCTCCAGAAGTCGGCGTACTCGGCGAAGTCGGTCTTGACCTTGATGTGCGGGTGGTCCTTCTCGAAGAGCGCGATCGTCTTCCGGATCAGCTCGGCGCGGTCCTGGGCGCCCCACCACGAGTAGCGGATGGTCACGGTCCCGCCGTCCGGGTCGCCGCCGCCCCCGCAGCCGGCCGCCAGCAGCGCCAGCGCGGCGACCGCGGCCCCGGCGGCCCTGAGGCCCCACGGCCCGCGCACACTCCGTCGAACGCCCACGACATGCCCCCTTCGGGCAGACGCCGCCCCGCGTCCAGCGGAGGGCCTGAAACGATTAAGGCAAGCGCTTGCCGAGAAACCGTAGGGAGACCCTGCCGAGGCGTCAATGGTTAGGGCGGAGAATGACGGAAAGCGCTTCCCGTGCTCACTGGCACGGCACCACCGCCGGATACGACGACGAGGGCCCGGAAGCCGCTCTCGGCTTCCGGGCCCTCGGTCCGGGTGGGCGATACTGGGATCGAACCAGTGACCCCTTCGGTGTGAACGAAGTGCTCTCCCGCTGAGCTAATCGCCCCGGTGCGGGAACAACATTACCGCATGTCAGCGGGTGCCCCGACCATCGCGGACGGTGCGCCCTCAGTGCAGGTCGGCCTTCCACGGCATCACGAAGCCGAAACGCCAGAGGTAGTACCCCAGGAGGACGCCGATGATCACCAGCCCGATGGCGGTCAGCGTCAGGTTCCGCCGCCGCACCTTCGGGTCGAGCGCCTTCTGTGCCGCCTCGGTCACCTTCCGCTTCGTCCAGCGCAGCACCAGCTGGGCCCAGACGAACTCGGTCGCCCAGACGGCCATGCCGGCGAAAATCACCACCCAGCCGGGTCCCGGCAGCGGGAGCAGGACCACGCCCGTCCCGACGATCGCCAGACCCACCAGGAAGACCCCGACCTGCCAGCTCACGTGCAGCGCGCGGGAGCGCCGGATGAAACGTGGCGCCCTCGACCCCAGCGGGCGCTCGGAGCCCTCGGGCTCCACGTCCCCGCCGTCCCCGTTGTCGACGGTCGCGGGATCCATGGCCACGGCCACCTCCCGCTCGTCACTCTCCGCAGTCATGCTCCCAAACTTACCCGAAGCCACTTCGTCACCGGAATGGCTCGCCGGGGAGGAAAAGAACTCGGCCGGACGAGGTACCGGAACCCTCACAAACCCGTCAGAGGGGTTTACAACGTCCCCGCAGGTGGCATGTCGATTTCGCCGACGTGCGAATCCCCGAGCGCACACTGAGCGAAAGGCCCTGGCGCTTATGAACACCACGGTCAGCTGCGAGCTGCACCTGCGCCTCGTTGTGTCGAGCGAATCGTCACTGCCCGTACCCGCGGGCTTGCGGTACGACACGGCCGATCCCTACGCCGTGCACGCCACCTTCCACACCGGTGCCGAGGAGACAGTCGAATGGGTCTTCGCCCGCGACCTGCTCGCCGAAGGTCTGCACCGGCCCACCGGCACCGGCGACGTCCGGGTCTGGCCGTCCCGCAGTCACGGCCAGGGCGTCGTGTGCATCGCCCTCAGCTCTCCGGAGGGGGAGGCGCTGCTCGAGGCCCCGGCGCGGGCCCTGGAGTCGTTCCTCAAGCGGACCGACGCCGCGGTGCCCCCCGGCACCGAACACCGTCATTTCGACCTGGACACCGAGCTCTCGCACATCCTCGCCGAGAGCTGAGTCCACCGACCGTCCGTCGCCGTACGCATCTCGGGGGTACGGCGCGGACCCGACCTGCCGGAGCCGTCGTCGGGGAGCAGCACGCTCCACGACGACGGCTCTCGCGCTAAAGTCACCGGAACGCCCGACCCACCAGGCCAGGGAGAGAGCGATTCCGTGCTGATCAACCATGACACCAGGTGCGCACTCGACTGCGTGGTGGATCTCATCAACACCACACCGGAGAGTGACGGCCGCGAGGGTCTGGCCGACCTCGCGGCGCTGCGCGCCTTCGTGGAGCGCAACGAGATCAGCGACGTGGGATCGCTCGACGAGGACGACCTCGTCGCGGTGCGCGCCGTACGGCAGCTCTTCGCCCAGGTCTTCTCCGCGCCCGCCACGCCCGAGGCCGCGGCGCTGGTCAACTCGCTCGTCGCCGAGGCCGGCACCACGCCCCGGCTGACCGACCACGACGGCTACGACTGGCACGTCCACTACTTCGCCCCGGGAGCCTCCCTCGCCGACCACCTGGCCGCCGACTGCGGGATGGCCCTGGCCTTCCTCCTCGTCGCCGGGGAGCGGGAACGGCTGCGCCGCTGCGACGCCCCGGACTGCCGGCGCGCCTTCGTCGACCTGTCACGCAACCGCTCACGCCGCTACTGCGACAGCCGCACCTGCGGCAACCGGCTCCACGTCGCCGCCTACCGGGCGCGCCGCCGCGAGGCCGTCGCCGTGCCGGCTCAGAACGGCCAGAGGTCATAGAGCCCGCCGAAGGCGAGCAGACTGCCGATCACGGTCAGGAAGAGCATGAGCGGCGGCTGGGAAAGCGCGAACAGGCAGCCGCGGGGCTCGTCGTCGTCTGCTTGGGCTTCCATGGCCTTACGGTGTGCTCGGAGGGACGCGAACTCGCACAACCGTACGCCCCCGGACACACCAAATCCCGCTCAGGGGGCGGTAGTTGAGGTCCGCCAGGGCGATGATGACGTAACCCCGCCACCCCCTGCCACCAACACGCCGCTCAGATCCCCCTGCGCTTGAGGATCTCCTCGATCTCACCGAATTCGGCCAGGTCGGGATCGGTCTTCGCCGCCTTCGGGACCGGTTTCTTCCCCTGCTCCAGAGCCGGCGCCCCCGCGCCCGACGCGACCTCCCGGCGCGGGCTCGCCTCCGCGACGCCCTTGCGGCGCCCCGATACCCGTGCGACGAAGTACAGCACCACCGACAGGGCGAGCACGCCGAAGCCCGCCCATACCGAGGGCTTGAACACCAGGTCCGCCGCCCAGTCGGCGACGGCCCGGACGACGGTCCCGGCCAGCGACACCAGTCCCGTCATGTACAGGCCGACGGGCAGCAGCGCCACCGCCGCGATCATCGTCGCCCTGCGGAACCTGCGCCGGTAGGCGGTGAGCAGGGCGATCGCCAGGCCCGCCGCGGACAGCGCGACACACACGGTCGAGGTCAGCATGCGGAGCTCCTCCGAAATGGTCTGCTCGCTCCATCGTGCACCCGTCCCCCGCCTGCGGGCCACGGCCCGGCGGCAACCTCAGGGTGATCTCCGGGACGGCTCCTCCCCCGGTGGGAGACTGGCCCCATGAACGAAGCGACTCCCCGCACCGTCGTCCTCGAGTACTGGTGCGAACTCCAGTGCCCCGATTGCGCCACCGCCCTCACCGACCTGCACGCCCTGCGCGAGCGGTACGGCGACGCCCTGGAGATCCAGCTGCGGCACTTCCCCCTGGAGAAGCACAAGCACGCCTACGCCGCCGCCCAGGCCGCGGAGGAGGCCTTCGCACAGGGCCGCGGCTGGGAGTACGCGGAGGCGGTCCTCGCCCGCACGGACGAGCTGGGCGAGCGCGGCGAGGCACTGCTGGTCGAGATCGCGGCGGACCTGGGCCTCGACGCGGAAGAGGTCGACACGGCGCTCGTCGACGGGCGGCACCTCCTCGTCGTCGACGCCGACCAGGCCGAAGGCAAGGCCATCGGCGTCACCGGCACCCCCACCTACGTCATCTCCGGCGAACGCCTCGACGGCGGCACGTCCCAGGACGGCCTCCGCACCCGCATCGAGTCCCTCGCGGACGCCGCCCTGGGCCGGTAACCGGCATCCTGGCGTGTGCACGCCGGTGGTGGGGGTGTGCCAACCCTCCGCCGGCCTTCGGCCGAGAGGCCCCTCATGCCTTGCGGAACGACTTCCCACAACCCCCACCTCGTCCGGCCGAAGCTCCTATAGACGTCAAGGGGTCTGGAGGAGGGCTGGGGGTGCTGTGGGTCGTTGGAGGTGTTTGTAGATTTCGCGGGCGATGAAGCGTTTGAGGCAGCGCAGGATGTCCTTTTTGGACATGCCTTCTTTGGTGCGGCGGATGACGTAGGCCTGGGTGCGGGGGTCATGGCGCATGCGGACCAGGGCGATCACGTGGAGTGCGTTGTTGGCCTGACGGTCGCCGCCGCGATTGAGGCGATGGCGGTTGGTGCGGCCGGAACGCACGCCGCCGATCACCGATAGCTGTTCTGCCATCCTGGGAACTGCCTTCCTTCCGTGCCATGCGTGAGGGGGACGGCACGGGCCGGTCAGGCGGCGGGACAAGACTGTGATGGGACCTTTGGCCGGGCTCCTATGAAGTCACCGAAGCCCGACCGGCCCGTGCAGGACGACACCGCCTACGCAGCCGACGATTCGACCGCAGGACAGCCGCAGCGTCAGTCAGTCGCCGAGTCAGACCACCCAGGCGATGCCACCCACATCCTCACAGTCAGTCGCGCACACGACCGGAGGGGGTGTGGCGGGGTGCGCCCATGGGGGTCCCCCCGGTCGAAGGTTGGGGGGAGGGAGGGCGGGGGACGCCCGCCGCAGGCGCAGACAACCCGCACACAACCGGCCGCAACCTCCACACCCCCGGGCACTCAGAGAAGCGGCTTCGCCAAATGCACCTCCGTCACCCCGTACCCCAGCGCCCCGTAGAGCCCCTCCGCCGCCTCGTTCCCAGCGAAGACGTTGAGCCCGATCCACCGCAGCCCCGCCGCCAGGCACTCCCGCTCCGCGGCGAGCATGAGCGAGCGCCCGTGACCCCCGCCCCGGTGCCCCTCGGCGACGTGGACGTCGAAGACGAACCCCGTGGCCTCGTCCCTGTGCCCCACCCACAGCTCCCCCACCACCTGCCCGGCCTCCCCGGCTCCGCCGACCTCCAGCACCCTCAGCACGGCGCCGGGCGTCCCGAGCCCCTCGGGGAGGGCGGCCAGGTCGTCCGCCTCGGCCTTGGCGCGGGCCTGCTCCTCGGGCACGCCGCGCCGCGTCCAGGACCGGACGTACTCGTCCCGCCTGCGGGCCGCCCACGCCGGGTACTCCGCCTCCGTCATGGGCCGCACGACGCTGCCGTCGGGCAGCGCGGGCGGCGCGTCGGGCAGCGCCTTGAGCATGTTCCGGTTGCGGACGACGTACCCCAGCACGCCCGCGAGCCGGAGCGCGGCCGCGTCCTCCGTCCGCACCGAGACCTCGATGCGGCGGCAGCCCCATCCCCGCAGGACCTCCTCCGCGGCGAGGGCCGCGACCGTGCCGCGGCCGCGGTGCTGCTGGTCGGGGTCGATCCGCAGTGCGGCGATGCGTCCGACCTCGGGCCCGAACCGGGCGTCGGTGCACAGGGTGGTCTCCCCCACCGGGCGCCCGTTGACACAGACGTGGAAGCGGCGGGCGCGTACTCCGCCGCGCCAGCGCTGTTCGGGCTCGGCCGGGCGCAGGGTGGTGGTCATGGTGTGGAGTTCTACCGGGTCGCCGCGGTTACGTCACGGGTTCAACCACCCGGGACCGCCCCGGCTCAGGGGTTCGGGTGCTCCACGGACCGCTCCGCGAAGACCCGCATCGCCTTGGCCGTGACCGGGCCGGGGCGGGCCCCGGTGGCCAGCTCGCGGTCGTCGACCCGGTGGACGCCCTGGACGTCGCGGAGCGAGGAGGTCACGAAGATCTCCTCCGCCTCGGCGAGGGCCTCGAAGGGCAGGTCGGCCTCTTCGGCGCCGGCCCACTCGATGACGAGCTCGCGGGTGATCCCGGCGAGGCACCCGGAGGCGAGCGGCGGGGTGAGCAGCTTGCCCCCGAGGACGACGAAGACGTTGGAGCCGGTGCCCTCGCAGAGGCGTCCCTGCGTGTTGGCGAAGAGCGCCTCGGAGGCGCCGTGCTGGTGGGCGCGGGCCAGGGCCACGACGTTCTCCCCGTAGGAGGTCGTCTTGAGCCCCGCGAGGGCACCCTTCTCGTTGCGGGTCCAGGGGACGGTGACGACGGCCGTCGTGTCGGGGCGGACGGTCGCGGTGCCGAGGGCGACGACCAGGGTGGGGCCCGTGGTTCCGCGCTCGGAGCCGAGCGGCGAGGTGCCGCCGGTGTAGGTGACGCGGAGCCGGCCGTGGGGCGCCGGGTTGGCGGCGAGGACGGCCTCGCAGGCGTGGCGCACCTCGTCCAGGTCGGGCTCGGGCAGGCCGAGGCCGCGCGCGGAGCGGGCCAGCCGGCGCAGGTGGCGGTCCATCGCGAAGGCGGTGCCGCCGGTGGCCTTGAGCGTCTCGAAGACGCCGTCCCCGACGGTCAGGCCGTGGTCCATGACGGACACGGACGCCTCGTCGGTCTCGCGCAGCGCGCCGTTGACCCAGATCGCGCCGGCGGTGGTCGTGCTCACGGTGTCACTCTGCCCCATGGTTCCGTTCGCCTTCGTTCGAGTCGTACGTACCCGACGCTACTGCCAGCAGCCGGGAGGCCTTCAGTTCCGTCTCGTCCCACTCCCGCTCGGGATCGGAGCCCCAGGTGATCCCGGCACCGGTGCCGAAGCGCAGCACGGGGCCGCCGGGGGCGGCGCGGTCGATCCAGAAGGTGCGGATGCCCACGGCGAGCTCGCCGGTGCCGCGGTCGGCGTCGACCCATCCGATGCCGCCGCAGTAGGGGCCGCGGGGGGCGGTCTCCAGTTCGGCGATGATGCGCAGGGCGCTGGACTTGGGGGCGCCGGTGACGGAGCCCGGCGGGAACGCGGCGTCCAGCAGCGCGGCCCAGCCGGCACCCTCGCGCAGTTCGCCGCGCACGGTGGAGACGAGGTGGACCAGGCCGGGGTGCTTCTCCACGACGCAGAGGTCGGGGACGGTGACCGTGCCGGTGGCGCAGACCTGCCCGAGGTCGTTGCGGACCAGGTCGACGATCATGACGTTCTCGGCGTGGTCCTTGGGCAGCAGGTCGGCCTCGGTGCGGCCGGTGCCCTTGATGGGTCCGGACTCGACCACCTCGCCGCGGCGGCGCAGGAAGAGTTCGGGGGAGGCGCTGGCCACCTCTATGCCGTGCGCGGGCAGCCGGACCGTTCCCGCGTGCGGGGCGGGGTTGCCGCGGGCGAGGACGGCCGCGAGGGCGTCGACGTCGGCGTCCGGCTCGGGCAGCGGCGCGGTGAGCACCCGGCAGAGGTTGGCCTGGTAGACCTCGCCGGCCGCGATGTACTCGCGGACGCGGCGCACTCCGGCGGTGTACCCGGCGCGGTCCAGTGAGGACGTCCAGTCGCCGCGGGCGGGGCCCTTCCAGAGCCGGCGGGGGGCGGCCGCGGCAGGTTCCGGCCGGACGTTCCCGAAGCGCGCGCAGACCATGTCGCCCTCGAAGCCGGCGACCACCGCCCAGAAGCCGGAGGAGTCCAGCGCGGCCGGGTCGGTGGTGACATCCCGCAGGTCGGAGGCGACGAGGCCGCCGAATCTGGCGAGGGGCTCGAGGTCGGGCACGGGGCTTCCCAGGTCGGTCCGGTGGGGCGAGTGCGAGTCTAAGTCGGCGCCGACGAACGAGATGCGCTGGTCACCGACCCGGCACGCTGCGGAAACGCGTTTTGGTGGCGGAGCCGTAATCCGCTAGAGTTCAACTCGTCGCCGGGACGCGCAAGCGCATCGGCGGAGGTCCCGCCCGGGTGCGAGCTCCGGGGGAGACACTGCGGACGTGGCTCAGTTGGTAGAGCATCACCTTGCCAAGGTGAGGGTCGCGAGTTCGAATCTCGTCGTCCGCTCGAAGTGGGGGTCACCGCCCCCGCGCTGGTGGAGTGGCCGAGAGGCGAGGCAACGGCCTGCAAAGCCGTCTACACGGGTTCAAATCCCGTCTCCACCTCTGAGGACGATTAGCTCAGCGGGAGAGCGCTTCCCTGACACGGAAGAGGTCACTGGTTCAATCCCAGTATCGTCCACTGGGCCCGGGAGGGCCTTCCCCGACGCTTCGGCACGGGGGAACCGAGCGCGATTAGCTCAGCGGGAGAGCGCTTCCCTGACACGGAAGAGGTCACTGGTTCAATCCCAGTATCGCGCACGCTGCACCACCCGCAGTACCGAGGACGATTAGCTCAGCGGGAGAGCGCTTCCCTGACACGGAAGAGGTCACTGGTTCAATCCCAGTATCGTCCACCAGCAGCCGAGGGCCGGAGCGTTCGCTCCGGCCCTCGGTCGTGTCATGACGAGAAGAGCATGTGCGCCCAGCTCTGCTGCTTGTGGTGGCCGTGGTGGCCCCCGTGGTGCCCGCCGTGCGGGGCACCCCAGGCCGGGGCGGCGTGCTGCTGCGGGTACGCCTGCGGGTAACCGGGCGGCGGCGGGGCGGGCTGGGCGTACTGCGACTCCATGCGGGTCAGCGCCTCGAGCTCCCCGTAGTCCAGGAAGATCCCCCGGCAGTTGCCGCACTGCTCGATCTGGACGCCGCTGCGGGTGAACGTCTGCATCGGGCCATGACACTTGGGACAGAGCATCGTCGGCTCATCTCCTCGTTCGCGCCGGCCGGGGGTCCTCCCCCGGCGTAGGACTGCACTTTACTTCCGCGATTCGGCGGCACGTATCGAGGACGGTACGTTCCGTCCCGTCGAGTGCGCGGCCCTCCTGCGCGGCCTTGGCGACGGCTGTCGCCGCGGTCTGGACCGCCAACGCCCGTGCCGCCACGTCGAGATGCGGCCACGGGTCGCCGTCCGCGGGAACGGCGGGGCCGCCGCCGGCGCGGTACGCGCCGAGGAAGCGGCCCCAGTCGGCGGGGTCGAGCAGCCCGGCGGCGAACCACATCGCCGGCCGGGCCAGGTCCCAGGCGGGCTCGCCGAGCCCGAGGTCGTCCACGTCGATGAGGCACCACGGCCCGTCGGGCGCCGGGTGGCGCACCAGTTGGCCCATGTGCAGGTCGCCGTGGCACAGCACCTGCCGCGGCTGCGGGGCCTCGCCGCGCGCCCAGGGCGGCAGGCCGCGCCAGGCGGCGAGCACCGCCGGGTCGCCGGCGCCGGCGGCGCGCATCCTCGCGACCGCGCCGGCCGCCCTGACGGGGCCGCGCATCTGCGGCCGCGGGCCGGGCAGCGCGGCCACCGGCACGGTGTGCAGACGGGCCAGGAGCGTGCCGGCCTCCGCCCAGGGTGCGGAGTCCGGGTCGTCGCGGTCGACCGGCTCGCCGAGGGGCCACAGGCTCACGGTGCGGCCGAGGAGCACGGCGCTCAACGCGCCGCCGTGGTCGGGCAGCGGCGCCGGGGGCAGCAGGACGCCGTCGAGCAGAGGATGGGCGGCCACGCGCAGCCGCAGGTCGAGCTCTTGCGGATCGGTGCCCGGGGCGTGGGCCTTGGCGACGAGGCGGCCGCCGCGGACGACGGTGGCGTCGGGCCGTTCGGCGAGCACGGCGGGCCGCGCCTGGGCGGGTACCCGCGAGGCCGCTGCCGCGACCGCCCCCAAGGCGTGCGTCAGCGGTGCTCCGCTGCTGGTCACTTGCTCCCCCATGCCCCGTGTCACCGGCCCACTGTGCGGCAGCGCGCCGCCCACTGGCAATGCCGGGTGTGATGCCCGGGTACCGCCACGGTACCCGGGCATTCATGCCGTCCGCCGTACCCCCGTCCCCACGGGGTTGGTTCACCGGTCCTCGCGGACCCGGACCGCTCTTCCGGGGCCGCGGGGCGTCTGTCAGCGCCCCATCAGACCAGCTACGGACGACGCCTGTGTGACCACTGCGTCCCAGCCCCCGAAGGCCACCGCGAGCAGCACCGCGAGCGGCAGCACCATCGCCACCGCCACCAGCGGATGCCGGGTGCCCGACGGGCGTATGCCGAAGGCGGCGATCCTGCTGCCGCGCGCCGGCCGCACCGTACGGCTCACCGTGTTCGCCATGGCCCTCTCCCGGTCGTGGTCCGTGATCATGCACAGTTGTCTGGGCGGCGGGCGTTTGACCTCGGGGGACGAGTGCTCCGCCCGCCGCTTGACCTCAACATTAGGCGCGGCGCCGGCGCCGGTCGTCATGCCCTCGTACCGCTTCCCTGGCCTCCCCGAGGATGACTCCGGGTCCGGTCGCGTACTCCCCTGGGTGGAGGGACCCGGCCGCACCCCCGGGACATCCCCAAGGGGATCTCCCGGGCGGGCGCGGACGGGGACCGTCAGCCCCGTTCCTCGTCCTCCGCGTCGCCGGTCGGCATGGGCTGCTCGACCAGGGCGAGGACCCGGGTGGCCATGAAGCGCGCGGTGCGCACCACGGAGCCGGACCGGGTGACTTCGCTCACTTCCACCACCCCTCGGCGGACCGCCGTTTCGACCCTGCGGCCCGCCCTGGTGGCGACCACTTCGTACGTCCTTGTCGTGTCGCCCGCGTCGACGACTATCTCCACGCGGTCACCCTTCATGGCGTCAATCCCCCTTGTCCGACGGACTGTTGACGGCATGACGAAATTCCTGGCCGTCAGCGGCCGGAATTTTCCCCACCCTTCAAGGATCCCATCCGGCACTGACAATCCGCCGCCCCGCGCGGGCGCGGCCTCGCGGCGCGACGGGCGGTCAGTCCGTAAGCTGTCGGCGTCAGACTGGCCAGGCAGGCAGCGGGGATGGACGACATGGCGATGATGCGGCTCCGGCGCGAGGACCCGCGTGTCGTCGGCTCGTTCCGCCTGCACCGGAGGCTGGGCGCGGGCGGCATGGGCGTCGTCTACCTGGGCGCCGACAAGCGCGGCCAGCGGGTCGCGCTGAAGGTGATCCGCCCCGAGCTGGCCGAGGACCAGGAGTTCCGCTCCCGCTTCGCGCGCGAGGTGTCCGCGGCGAGACGCATCCGCGGCGGCTGCACGGCCCGGCTGGTCGCCGCCGATCTGGAGGCGGACCGCCCGTGGTTCGCCACGCAGTACGTTCCCGGGCCCTCCCTGCACGACAAGGTCGCCCGGGACGGCATGCTCCCGGCCGCCGAGACCGCGTCCATCGGCGCCGCGCTGGCGGAGGGGCTGGTCGCCGTCCACGAGGCCGGGGTCGTCCACCGGGACCTGAAGCCCTCCAACATCCTGCTGTCGCCCAAGGGCCCCCGGATCATCGACTTCGGCATCGCCTGGTCCACCGGCGCCAGCACCCTCACCCACGTGGGCACCGCCGTCGGGTCCCCCGGGTTCCTCGCGCCGGAGCAGGTCCGCGGGGCGGCGGTCACCCCGGCCACCGACGTCTTCGCCTTCGGCGCGACGCTGGCGTACGCGGCGATGGGCGACTCGCCGTTCGGGCAGGGCAGTTCGGAGGTCATGCTCTACCGGGTCGTCCACGAGGAGCCGGACCTCACCGGTGTGCCGGACTCACTGGCCCCGCTGGTGTACGCCTGCCTCGCCAAGGACCCGGAGCAGCGGCCCAGCACGGTCCAACTCTCCGAGCGGCTGGCCGAGATCGCCGCCCGTGAGGCCCGCGGCCTCGGCGCGGCGCCGGGCCGGCGCGACATCGTGCCGAGGGCGTCCGGTCCGCGCGCCGAGCGCCCCACGGGCCCGCGGGCGCAGGCGTACGCGGACCAGCAGACCGAGCGGCGGACGGCGGCGGGCACGCCCGTCCCGCCGCGTACCCCGGCCTCCCCCCGTACGCCCGCCTCGCCGCGCACCCCGGCCCGGACGCCCTCCGGCCGCACCCCGGCCCCCCGTACGCCGGCGGGCCGCCGGCCCGTGGGTGCCGACCGCAGGCTGCTGCGGCAGCGGCTCATCGTCTTCGTCACCGTGACCCTCCTCGTCGCGCTCGGCATCGCCGCCGCCCAGGGCTGCCAGGGCCCCAGCCGCGGCATCGGCCTGCTGCCCGCGGCCGGCGCCGACGCGACGGCGCCGCACGCGCCGTAGGCCTGCCACCTCGTAGGCACGGCCACCGGGACACCGCCGGCCGCCTGTCCCGGTCCGGTCCGCGTCCCGGCCGCCCGGACCGCCGGGACCCGCACGCCCCCACGCGCCTGCGCCGCAGCGGCTGGGGGACACGAGCGGTGGGTGCGGTGCCGATTGATGTGGGGGCAGCGCCGCGAGCGCCGAGGCGGGGGTCCCCCCGGCCGAAGGCTGGGGGCGTGCCCCGGCGCGGCACCGACCCCACAACGACCGCGCGAGGGTCAGTGACCGCGCCGGATGGGGGTCCCCCCGGCCGAAGGCTGGGGGGAGGGAGGGCGGCGGGGAAACCCCCGACGCCAACCACAACGGCGCCGCACACGAGACGCGGTGCACCAGGGGGTGACGGGAGGGCGCCACGTGAGCTAGTTTCTAAGCGCTTGCTTAGGGCTACGCACACGCGGAGGGACGCATTCGCATGACGGTCACACCGGAGGAGCTGCGCGAGCGGGTGCGCGCGCTGCTGGCCTCTCACGATCCGGCGGCGACGGACCGCCTGGACTTCCTGCGGGCCAGGTTCGACGCCGGCCTGGCGTGGGTGCACTACCCGGAGGGCCTCGGCGGGCTGGGTGCGCCGCGCGCCCTGCAGGGGGTCGTGGACGCCGAGCTGACGGCCGCCGGGGCGCCGGACAACGAACCGCGCCGGATCGGCATCGGCCTCGGGATGGCGGCCCCCACCGTCCTCCGGTACGGAACCGAGGAGCAGAAGGCGCGCTTCCTGCGCCCGCTGTGGACCGGGGAGCAGGTCTGGTGCCAGCTGTTCAGCGAGCCCGGCGCCGGCTCGGACCTGGCGGGCCTGCGCACCCGCGCGGTGCGGGACGGCGACGACTGGGTCGTCACCGGCCAGAAGGTGTGGACGTCCAACGCCCACAACGCGCGCTGGGCGATCCTGATCGCCCGCACCGACCCGGACGTCCCCAAGCACCAGGGCATCACGTACTTCGTGTGCGACATGACGGACCCGGGCGTCGAGGTGCGGCCCTTGCGGCAGATCACGGGTGAGGCCGAGTTCAACGAGGTCTTCCTCACGGACGTGCGGATCCCCGACGCCCACCGCCTCGGCGAGGTCGGCGACGGCTGGCGCGTGGCGCAGACGACGCTGATGAACGAGCGGGTCGCCATCGGCGGCACCGCGCTCCCCCGCGAGGGCGGGATGATCGGCACCGTCGCCGCGACGTGGCGGGAGCGGCCCGAGCTGCGCACGCCGGACCTGCACGACCGGCTGCTGCGGCTGTGGGTGGACGCCGAGGTCACCCGCCTCACGGGCGAACGGCTGCGCCAGCAGCTCGCGGTGGGCGCCCCCGGCCCCGAGGGCTCGGGCATGAAGCTGGCGTTCGCCTCGCTCAATCAGCGCATCAGCGGCCTGGAGGTGGAGCTGCTGGGCGAGGACGGGCTGCGCTACGGCGAGTGGACGATGAGCCGTCCGGAGATCGTCGACTTCTACGGCCGCGACGCCGGTTACCGCTATCTGCGGGCCAAGGGCAACTCGATCGAGGGCGGTACGTCCGAGATCCTCCGCAACATCATCTCCGAGCGCGTCCTCGGCCTGCCCTCCGAGCCCCGTACGGACAAGGACGTCCCCTGGAAGGACCTGCCGCGATGAGCTCCGACCTGCTCTACTCCGACGTCGAGAACGACCTGCGCGCCGCGGTGCGCGGTCTGCTCAGCGACCGGTGCGCACCGGCGGACGTCCTGGCGCGCTGCGAGGGCGACGAGCCGTACGACGCCGCACTGTGGCGGACCCTGGCCCGGGAGGTGGGGGTCGCGGGGCTGCTGGTGCCGGAGAAGCTCGGCGGCCAGGGCGCCTCCGCGCGGGAGGCCGCGGTCGTGCTGGAGGAGCTGGGGGCCTTCGTCGCACCCGTGCCCTTCCTGGGCAGCGCCGTGCTGGCCACCGCGGCGCTGCTGGCGGCCGGCACCGCGGAGGCCGACGCCGTCGTGACGCGCCTCGCGGAGGGCGAGCGGACGGCCGCCCTGGCCGTGCCGCTGCCCACGGCGCCGGGCTCGGACGTCTCCCAGGGCGTGCGGGCCGACGCGGACGGCGTCCTCACCGGGCGCGTGACCAGCGTCGCCGACGCGACCGCCGCGGACGTGCTGATCGTGCCCGCGCACGGTCCGGACGGGCCCGGGCTCTACGAGGTGCGCACCGACGCGCCCGGGGTCGCCCTGTCCGTACCGGTGCCCCTCGACCTGACCCGGCCGATCGCGGACGTCTCCTTCGACGGGGCGGCGGCCCGCCGGCTCGCCGGGCCCGAGACCGCTGCGGCGGCCGTGGAACGGGCCCTGCTGACGGGGGCGGGGCTGCTGGCCTCGGAGCAACTGGGCCTGGCCCAGTGGTGCCTGGACGAGACGGTGGCCTACCTGAAGGAGCGTCACCAGTTCGGCCGGGTCGTGGGCTCCTTCCAGTCCCTCAAGCACCGGCTCGCGGACCTGTGGCTCGAGGTCGTCCAGTCCCGCGCCGCCGCGCGCAACGCCGCCGACGCGCTCGCGGCCGACAGCGCGGACGCCCCGGTCGCGGTCGCCATGGCACAGGCGTTCTGCGCACCGGTCGCCGTGCGGGCCGCCGAGGAGTGCGTCCAACTGCACGGCGGCATCGGCATGACCTGGGAGCACCCGGCCCACCTGCGGCTGAAGCGCGCCAAGGCCGACGAGATCGCCCTGGGCACACCCGGCCGCCACCGGGCGGCCCTCGCCGCCCTGGTGGACCTGCCGGCCGCGGCGGGCTGAGTCAGTCCCGGGGGCGGCCGGTCGCCACCGCGTAGAACGCGACCGCGGCGGCCGCCCCCACGTTCAGCGAGTCCACCCCGTGCGCCATGGGGATGCGCACCCACTCGTCGGCGGCCACCAGGGCGCGGGTCGACAGGCCGTCGCCCTCGGCGCCGAGCATCAGCGCCGCGCGTTCCAGCCGGTGCGGGGCGGCATCGTCGATGTCGGTGGCCTTCTCGTCGGGGGTCAGCGCGAGCAGCTTGAAGCCCGCCTCCCGGACCGCCTCCAGGTCCCGGGGCCAGCTCTCCAGCCGGGCGTACGGGACGGAGAAGACGGCGCCCATCGAGACCTTGACCGACCTGCGGTACAGCGGGTCGGCGCAGTCCGGGGAGAGCAGGACGGCGTCCATGCCGAGGGCGGCCGCGCTGCGGAAGATGGCGCCGATGTTGGTGTGGTCGTTGACCGACTCCATGACGACGATCCGCCGCGCGTCGCCCAGCAGGGCCGCCGCGTCGGGCAATTGCCTGCGCTGCATCGAGGCGAGGGCGCCGCGGTGCACGTGGTAGCCGGTCACCTGCTCGGCGAGTTCGGGGCTGACCGCGTAGACCGGAGCCGGGACCTCGTCGATGACGTCCCGCATGACGTCGACCCACTTGGCCGACAGCAGCATGGAGCGCATGCGGTAACCGGCCTGCCGGGCGCGCCGGATGACCTTCTCGCCCTCCGCGATGAACAGCCCCTCGGCGGGTTCGCGGCGTCGGCGCAGCTCCACGTCGGTCAGCGACGTGTAGTCGTGCAGACGCGGGTCGTCGGGGTCGTCGATGGTGATGAGCTCAGCCACAGGGTGATACTGCCTTGTCCGAAGTGCGGTGCCAACGGCACCGACGTCACTTGTTACCGCCGGTTACGCGATCGCCCACGGCGACGACCTCGCCGACGACGATCACCGCGGGCGGCCGGATGCCCTCCTGCGCCACCCGCTCCCCCACCGTCGCGAGCGACGCGTCGACCCGACGCTGGGCCGCCGTCGTGCCCTCCTGGATCACCGCGACGGGGGTGTCCGCGCCCCGGCCGTGCTCCACGAGCGCCGCCGCGATCGAGCCGATCCGCTCCACGGCCATCAGCAGCACCAGCGTTCCGCGCAGCCGGGCGAGGGCCGCCCAGTCCACGAGCGAGCGCGGGTCCTCCGGGGCCACATGGCCACTGACCACGGTGAACTCGTGCGCCACCCCTCGGTGCGTGACCGGGATGCCGGCGGCGGCCGGGACGCTGATGGAACTGGAGATCCCCGGCACGACGGTGCACGGGATGCCCGCCTCCGCGAGCGCCTCCGCCTCCTCCATCCCGCGCCCGAAGACGTACGGGTCCCCGCCCTTGAGCCGCACGACCGCCTTGCCCGCCTTCGCGTGCTCGATCAGCGCCGCGTTGATCGCCTCCTGGGCCATCGCCCGGCCGTACGGGATCTTCGCGGCGTCGATCACCTCGACGTGCGGCGGCAGTTCGTCGAGCAGGTCGCGCGGGCCGAGCCGGTCGGCGATGACGACATCCGCCTCCGCGAGCAGCCGGCGGCCGCGCACCGTGATCAGGTCCGGGTCGCCCGGGCCACCGCCGACCAGCGCTACGCCCGGGGTCCTCCCCCGGTGCTGCGGCGCGGCGAGCGAGCCGTCGCGCAGGCCCTCGACGATCGCGTCCCGCACGGCCGCCGAACGCCGCGGGTCCCGGCCGGTGAGGACGGCGACGGTCACACCCTCCGTACGGCCGGTCGCCGGCGTCCACGCGGTCGCCGCCTCGGCGTCGTCGCTGCGGACGCACCACACGCGGCGCTCCTCCGCCTCCGCGGAGGCCGCGGCGTTCGCCTCGGGGTCGGTGGTGGCGATGAGCGCGTACCAGGCGTCGGCCAGGTCGCCCGGCCGGTAACGGCGGCGCTCCCAGCGGATCTCGCCCGCCGCGGCCATCGCGTCCACGGACGGCGTCGCGGACGGGGAGACCAGGACGACGTCGGCGCCGGCCGCGACCAGCGGGGGCAGCCTGCGCTGGGCGACCTGGCCACCGCCGAGGACGACCACGCGGCGGCCCGTGAGGCGCAGTCCGACGGGGTAGGCGGGTGCGTCGTTGCGGTCCTCGGCGGCAGTCATGGCGGTGCGGCTCCTCGGGTGTGCCTCGCGGCGTGTGCCTCGCGGCGCGACGGGGGGTGGGGTTGCGGGGGTGCGGGGCGACCCTGCCCCGCCCCAACCCTACGGTGCGGGGTGGCTGCGCCGCAGCGCCCAAGATCACACCTGCGGTGCGCTTGCCGTCGTGGTCGTGTGCGGGTTGTTCGCGCCTGCGGCGGGCATCCCCCACCCACCCTCCCTCCCCCAGCCTTCGGCCGGGGGGACCCCCATCCGGCACGGTTGGTGCGGGCCTGCGCGCGTGCATGGTGGGCCAGGGTCGGGGCCTTCGGGGCTGGGCATTCTGGACCGCATATTTATGTGCATGGCGGGCGGTCCAGGTCGGTGCCGTCTCTGCTGCACAACACATACACGTCAGCGTCCAGAACGCCCACCCTCCCCCAGCCTTCGGCCGGGGGTGCCCCCAACGACCCTCCGTATCGTGCGGCGACCAACGGCCGGTGGGAGGTAGGAGGGCGGTCCGGGGTTGCCGCAGGTGCCCTAATTACCCCCCACCGGCCGTCATGCGCCCCAACCGGCATGAGGAGGTGTGGCGGGGTGCGCCCATGGGGGTCCCCCCGGCCGAAGGCTGGGGGAGACGAGCGGCGAACCCGGGCGCCGAACGAGGTAGGGCCAAACCGCGAGCGCAGTGGGGGTCCCCCCGGCCGAAGGCTGGGGGAGTGCGCCGGCGCGGCCCCGACCCCACCACGTACGCAGCGAGGCGGTCACTGACCGCGCCGGGCAATCGGGCGGGCGGGCGGCGGGGAAACCGCCCGCCGCAGGCGCAACGCACCCGCACACAACAACCGGGCCACGAGCCAACCCGCCCACCACGACCGCCCGCGTCAGGACTTCTCGGTGACCCCCGCAGAGTCGAACGTCGCCACCTCGTGCATCGCCCGCGCAGCACTCTGCACCAGCGGCAGCGCCAGCAGCGCGCCGGTGCCCTCGCCGAGGCGCAGGTCGAGTTCGACGAGCGGGCGCAGGCCCAGCTTGGTCAGCGCCGCGCGGTGGCCGGGCTCCGCGCTGCGGTGGCCGGCGATGCAGGCCGCGAGGACCTCGGGGGCGATGGCGCGGGCCACCAGGGCGGCCGCGCCCGCGCTGACGCCGTCGAGGATGACCGGGGTCCGCAGGGACGCGGCGCCGAGCAGCAGGCCCACCATGGCCGCGTGCTCGAGGCCGCCGATCGCCGCGAGGACCTCGATCGGGTCGGACGGGTCGGGCCGGTGGAGTTCGAGGGCGCGCCGCACGACGTCGATCTTGCGGGCGTGCATCTCGTCGTTGATGCCGGTGCCGCGTCCGGTGACCTCCGCCGGGTCGACCCCGGTGTAGACGGAGATCAGGGCCGCGGAGACGGTGGTGTTGGCGACCCCCATCTCCCCGGTGAGCAGCGCCTTGTTGCCCGCGGCGACGAGGTCGCGGGCGGTCTCGATGCCGACCTCGATCGCGCGCAGTGCCTCCTCGCGCGACATGGCGGGCCCGGCGGTCATGTCGGCGGTGCCGGGACGGACCTTGCGGGGCAGCAGACCGGGGGTGCTGGGCAGGTCGGAGGCGACGCCGACGTCCACCACGCACACCTCGGCGCCCACCTGGTGGGCGAAGGCGTTGCACACGGCCCCGCCGCCGAGGAAGTTGGCGACCATCTGGCCGGTGACCTCCTGGGGCCAGGCGGTGACGCCCTGGGCGTGCACCCCGTGGTCACCGGCGAAGATCGCGACGGCCGCGGGCTCCGGGATGGGCGGCGGGCACTGCCGGGACAGGCCGCTGAGCTGCGCGGAGATGATCTCCAGCATGCCGAGTGCGCCGGCCGGCTTGGTCATCCGCTTCTGCCGCTCCCAGGCCTCGCCGAGCGCCTTCGCGTCGAGCGGGCGGATGCCACGGAGGGTCTCCTCCAGGAGGTTGTGCGGCTCCTCGCCGGGCAGGGCCCGGTTGCCGTACTCCTCCTCGTGGACGACCCAGGCCAGCGGGCGCCGCTTGGACCAGCCGGACCGCACCAGTTCGGGGTCCTCGGGGAACTCGTCGACGTAGCCGACGCAGAGGTACGCGACGACCTCGAGGTGCTCGGGCAGCCCGAGTTCGCGGACCATCTCGCGCTCGTCGAAGAAGCTGACCCAGCCGACGCCGAGGCCCTCGGCGCGCGCGGCGAGCCAGAGGTTCTCCACGGCGAGCGCCGACGAGTACGGGGCCATCTGCGGCTGGGTGTATCGGCCCAGCGTGTGGCGGCCGCCGCGGGTGGGGTCGGCGGTGACGACGATGTTGACCGGGGTGTCGAGGATCGCCTCGATCTTCAGCTCGCGGAACTGCTTGGCGCGGCCCTTGGGGAGGGACTTGGCGTACGCCTCGCGCTGCTGCATGGCGAGCTCGTGCATGCGCTCCCGGGTCTTGGCGGAGCGGATGACGACGAAGTCCCACGGCTGGGAGTGGCCGACGCTCGGCGCGGTGTGCGCCGCCTCCAGCACGCGGATCAGCACCTCGTGCGGGATCGGGTCCTTGCGGAAGCCGTTGCGGATGTCCCGGCGCTCGCGGATGACGCGGTGCACGGCGTCCCGCACGGTGGGGTCGTAGCCCTCGGCGGCGGGCAGCAGCAGCTCCGGGTCCTCCTCCTCGCCGGCGACCGGCGCCTCGGGCTCCTCGGACGCCTGGGGCTCCTCGGGTGCCAGGTCCGCCTCATGCTGCGGCTCGGCGACGGTGACCGGAGTGTCCTCCTGCACGACCGCGGCGGGTGCGGGCTCGGCGACCGGCTCGACTGCGACGGGCGCCTCCGGCTCCACGACGGGCACGGGCTCGGGCTCCATCTCGGCCTCGACGACCGGCTCGGGCTCCGGCTCCGGCACGACGGCGACCGGCTCCAGCACCACGGCGACCGGCTCCAGCACCACGGCGACCGGCTCCGGCACGACCGCGACCGGCTCGGGCTCCGCGACAGCTTCAGGCGCCGCGACGGGCTCGGGCGCCTCCGGTACGACCGGTGCCACGGGCACCTCGGCGGCGGGCTCCATGCCGAACGGCAGCGGCTCGTCCGGGGTTTCCAGCGGCGACGCGAGGATGGCCACCGGCTCGGGCTCCGGTGCGGGCACGGGCGCGGGCGCGGGCACGACGGCCTCCGGCACCGGGGCCGTCCAGGTCTCGCCGGACGCGGGGGCCGGCACCGGCGCCTGGGTCTCGGCGGGGGCCTCGTCGCGGGGGATGTCCAGGTACTCCGGTCCGATGGTGGGCGGCCCGGACTGGGGCATGGGCGCCGGGACCGGCTGCGGCGCGGGCGGCGGCGTGGCCGGGCCGCGGTCGGCCAGGGAGCGCACGATGCCGCCGCCGTTGGACGGGTCCGGGATCGGGGGGCCCATGTGCAACGGGCGCCGCGGCGGTACGGGTGCGGCCTCCTGCAGCTGCACCTGCGCGGGCACATGGGGCTGCGGGACCGGCTCGGCCGCCCGGACCTGGACGGCCTCCTCCGCGGGCCCGGGCTGCGCGACGGGCTCCGCGGCCACGGGTACGGCCTGCTCCGGCACCGCGTGCTCGATCACGAACGGGGCGGGCTGCGGCGGCACGGCCTGCTCGGCCGGGAGCGGTTCCGGCGCCGCCATGCCGGGTGCGACCTGCATCTCCGTGCGGACGGCGGAGTAGTCGAGGGAGACGGAGTCACGGCCGCCGCTCTCGTGGGCGTCGTGCTCGATGCCCTCGGGCGCCACCGGGACCCCGTGCGGGGTGTGCTCGACCGGCACGGGGGTGGGGGCGGGGGCGGGGGCCTGCGCCGGGACCGGCGCGGCCGGGATCACGGGAGCGGGCGCCGGAACGGGTACGGCGGCGACCGGCGCCGGCTGCGGCGGCACGGGCTGCGGGTCGCCCCAGGACCCCTGCAGACCGGGCATCAGCAGCATCTCCTCGTCCTCCTCCACCGGCACCGGGCCGGACGGCTGGTCGAGGTAGTGGTACTCGGGAGGAACCGGCGCGGTGAGCGGATCGACGTCCCACGAGGGGACGGACTGCTGCTGCGCGCCACTGCCGGGAAGGTCGGCGTGCGGCTGCAGAACCGCTTCTTCGCCTGCGTTCTCCGGCAGTCCCTCACCCGGGACCTGGCCGGTGTCAGTCATGCGTGCCCCTCGCCCATCGGTTTCGCTCCTTCCATCGCTGCGCCGAGCACACTGCCCACAGAGAGAACGAGCGTGGGCGGCAACCGGCACGACGACGGCGATTGACCGGTACTGACCATTACTGATCAGCCCTCACGCGACGTCAATGCGCGACAACGGCACAGCGGTCCGTCAGCCTACCGTGCGTGTGCCCGCGCATGCTCAGGGGGGTTCACCTCAAACCGGTGCCAATGCGGGCGCAACCCACTGGCTCACCTGCGGTGTCCGAGGAGCGCGAAGACCACCGTGCGCTCCCGCTCGGACCACTCGTCGTCCAGCTCGACTGCCTGCAACAACGTGCGTTCCACGGCGTATCCGCCCTCGTCGAGGGCGCGGCTGACGGCTTCGGCCTCGTCCCGGTTCGCGGCGCTCGCGGCGATTCGCTCCGGCCGGCGCGCGACGCAGGCGGCGACGACCTCCGGTCCGCCGCCTCCGATGCGCACGATGTCCGGTTCCGGAAGGTCCTCCAGCACGTGCGGCGCCAGGCCGTGGACGACCCGGACCTGGACCCCGAAGTCCCGTGCGGTGTCCTCGATCCGGCCGCACGCCTCGGCGTCGGCCTCCACCGCGATGACGGCCGCGCCGAACCGCGCCGCCTCCACGGCGACGGCCCCGCCGCCGGCGCCGATGTCCCAGAGCAGGTCGCCGGCCCGCGGTCCGAGCCGGGCCAGTTGCAGGGCGCGCAGGTGCGCCGGGCCGTCCCCGGGCACGTACCGCTCGGCGGGCAGTGCCCAGCCCCGTACCCGGTCGGACGAGTCGGGGTCCCCGCCGGCGAGCCAGCCGGCCTGCGCGGCGGCGGCCGGAACCGGAACGTGGGCGGGGGCGGCGGCCGGGGCGGCACCGACGACGAGGACGACGTTGGGGTCCCGCCAGGTGTGGTCGGCCACCTTGTCGGAGGTGAGCACGGTGACCTGCTCGTGCTCGGTGCCGAGGGCCTCGCAGATCACGAAGGTGCGGTGCTCGTCGCCGAGCAGCAGGGCGAGTTCGGCCGGCCCGGCGCCGGGGGCCGTGAGCACGGCGACCTTGGGATGGGCGCGGCAGACGTTGACGGCCCGCCGCAGGGTGCGGGTGTGCGCGACGACCACCCGGGCGTCGTCCCAGGGCATCCCGGCCCGGGCGAAGGCCTGGGCGACCGAGGAGACGCCGGGCACGACCTCGACCTCCAGCCCGTACTCGGGGGTGCGCAGGGCGCGGACGACGCCGAAGAAGCCGGGGTCGCCGTCGGCGAGGACGACCGCGGTGCCCCGGTGCCGCGCGATGCGGCGGGCGGCCAGGTCGATGCTGCCCAGTACGATCCGCTCGGCGTCCTCCGGCACGAACGGCAGTGCCAGGTGGTGCCGGGTCCCGGCCACCAAGGTGGCGGCCGACAGCGCGGAGCGCGCTGCCTCGCCCGGTGGTGAGCCGTCCCACCCGATCACGGTGACACGGTCGGCCATCGTCGTCCTGCCTCCTGGGCGCGTCGCGGTGTGGTGCCCGGGGGGTGAGGTGATCCCGGGGTGTGCACAGTACCCCGGCCAGGATCTTGCGCTAGCCCGTGCTCACTGCCAGTCGGCGTACGCCGCGTAGTCGGAGCCGTCGGCGGACTCCTCCGCGAGGCCGTCGAGGTCCTCCGGGAGCAGGCTCCAGACGATCAGGTCGGTGCGGATCTCCTCCCAGCGGCCGCCCTCCGTCTGCGTGCGGACCAGGCCGGCGTTGCGGAGCACGCCCTCGCTGATGCAGCCGATCTTCTGCGCGACCTGCTGCGAGGCGGCGTTGTCGGCGGCGGTGCGCAGTTCCAGTCGCTCGAACTTCTGGTCGTCGAAGAGCCACTGGGCGGTGGCCTGGACGGCCTCCGCCGCGTAGCCCTCGCCGCGTGCCCAGGGGGCGATCATGTAGCCCGCCTCGCTGCTGCGGATGCGCCAGTCGGTGCGCTGCAGGTGGACGGTGCCGACCAGCCGCTGGGTGAGGAACTCGGTGACGGCGAGCACGATGCCGCGGCCTTCCGCGCGCTCGGCGGGGGCGAACCCGGCGATGAAGGAGCGGGCGTCCGCCTCGGTGTAGGGATACGGCACGGAGGTCCAGGCGATGACGGACTCGTCGTTCATCATCTCCGCCAGGGCGGGGACGTCGGACTCCTCGTACGTGCGCAGCACCAGCCGCTCCGTACTGATGGAGATCTCCGGGAAGCTGGTCATTCGACGCTCCGTAGCCAGGGCATGTGTGAAGTGCACAGCATGCAACATCCACCGGGTCACCGCAGGACCGGGTCGCCGCGGGGGCCTGCGCGGCCGTCGCCCCAGCGTACGTCCAACCATCGGCACGACGGGAGCAGTTGGTGTGCTGTTCCCCGGCTTTTCCGCAGGTCCGCTACGCCTGTGGTCCTACGGTCCTGCTAGCGTCTGCCCGCGTGACGGTGCACCACGCAGCAGGAGTCGGATATCAGCGGGCCGCGGGTGTGTACGAGCGGTCGCGACCCTCGTACCCCATGGCGGCCCTGGCCGAGTTGGCGGACGCGCTGCCCCTCGAGGCGGGCCGCACGGTGGTCGACCTGGGCGCCGGCACCGGCAAGTTCACCCGTCTGCTGGCGCTGACCGGCGCCGAGGTGATCGCGGTCGAGCCGGTGACGGAGATGCGGGAGCGGCTCGCGGAGCTGCTGCCGGGGGTGCGGGTGTCGGCCGGGACGGCCGAGGCCACGGGCCTGCCGGACGGGTGCGCGGACGCGGTGGTGGCCGCGCAGTCCTGGCACTGGTTCCAGGAGGAGGAGGCCCTGGCGGAGGTCGAGCGCCTGCTGCGGCCGGGCGGTTCGCTGGCACTGGTGTGGAACACCTACGACACCTCGGTCCCCTGGGTGCGGGACTACCAGGACATCGTCTTCCGGCTCGCGCCGCGTGACCTGCCGAGCCCTCTGGACGACGGCTGGCGCAAGGCCTTCACCGGCCGCCGGGGCTGGTCGCGGGTGCACGAGCGGCACTGGCCGAACCTGCACTCCACGACGGTCTCGGACGTGGTGGAGCGGATGACGTCCTCCAGCCACATCGCGGTGATGGACCCGGCGGAGCAGGAGCGGGTGCTGGCCGAGGTGGAGGCGGTGCTGGCCGGGCACGACGCCACGCGCGGCAAGGACGCCGTGGACATGCCCTACACGACGGACGTGTACTGGGTGCGGCGGCGCTGATCTCGCGGGTGTGTCGGTGGCACCCTGTTGAATGGCCGGATGGACGCGGACCGGCTCAGGGGCTTCTGCCTCGGCTTCAACGGCGCGGCGGAGGAGAACCCCTTCCCGCGGAACACCGAGGTGACCGTCTTCAAGGTCGGCGGGAAGATCTTCGCCATCAGCGCGCTGGGGGACGAGCCGCTGAAGGTGAGCCTGAAATGCGAGCCCGACCTGGCGGTGCGGCTGCGGGCGGAGCATGCGGCGATCGCGCCCGGCTGGCACCTGAACAAGCGCCACTGGAACACGGTCACGCTGGACGGTTCGCTGCCCGACGCGATGGTGCGCGAGCTGGTCGAGGACTCGTACGACCTGGTCGTGGCGCGGCTGCCGCGCGCGCAGCAGCTGCTGCTGGACTGGCCGGGGGCGGCGGGGAGCGGGGCGCGGTGAACGCGCTGCCCGCCCCCCGCCCGGGCCCGGCGGGTCAGAAGGAGGGGATGACGGAGCCGGCGTACTTGTCCTCGATGAACTTCTTCACCTCGGGCGAGGTGAGCAGCTTCTTGAGCTTCAGCACGCGCGGGTCCTTCTCGTCGCCCTCCTTGACGGCGAGGAAGTTGCCGTAGGGGTTGTTGTCGGCGGACTCCAGCACCAGGGCGTCCTTCGCGGGCTTCAGGCCCGCGGAGATGGCGTAGTTGCCGTTGATGACGGCGGCGTCGACGTCCTGCAGGGAGCGCGGCAGCTGGGCGGCCTCCAGCTCCTTGAACTTCAGGTTCTTGGGGTTGGCGGTGATGTCGGCGGGGGTTGCCTCGTTGCCGACGCCCTCCTTGAGGGTGATCAGGCCGTTGGTGGCGAGCAGCTTGAGGCCGCGGGCCTCGTTCACCGCGTCGTTGGCGACGGCTATCGTGGCACCGTTCTTGATCGCGTCGGCCGACTTCAGCTTGTCGGAGTACAGGCCCAGCGGCTCCAGGTGCACCGTGACGACGGGCACGATATGGGTGCCCTTCTTCTTGTTGAAGTCGTCCAGGTAGGGCTGGTTCTGGAAGTAGTTGGCGTCGACGGAGCCGTCCTCGGTGGCGGTGTTCGGCGTCACGTAGTCGCTGAACTCCTTCACCTCGAGCTTGAGCCCGGCCTTGGCCGCCAGGTTGTCCTTGACGAAGTTGAGGATCTCCGCGTGCGGGACGGGGCTCGCGGCGACGACGAGCGGGTCGCTCGCGCTGTCCTTCTTGGAGCCGGAGTCCGCGCCGCAGGCGGTCAGGCCGAGGGTGAGGCCGGCGGCGGCGAGGACGGCGGTCGTGATCTTGATGCTGGTACGCACGAAAAGTGCCTTTCTGGAACGGTGTTGCCTTGCGGTGTCAGGAGGCTTCGGGGGTCGCGGCCGGGCGCAGCAGGCGCAGCCGGGGCGTGGTGGAGCTGCGGCCGCGGTGCGAGGCGCTGCGGGCGGCGAGGTCGCCGGCGAGCTGGACGGCGGTCACGATGACGATCAGCACGCCGATCGTGACGAGCATCAGGGAGGTCTCGAAACGCTGGTAGCCGTAGCGGATGGCCAGGTCGCCGAGGCCGCCGCCGCCGATGGTGCCGGCCATGGCGGAGTAGCCGATGAGCGCGATCACCGTGGTGGTGAGCCCGGCGATCAGGGAGGGCAGCGACTCGGGCAGCAGGGCCTTGCGGACGACGGTCCAGGTGCTGCCGCCCATGGCCTGGACGGCCTCGACGAGTCCGTCGTCGACCTCGCGGACGGAGGTCTCCACCAGCCGCGCGAGGAACGGGATGGCGCCGATGGAGAGCGGGACGACCATGGCCTCGGCGCCGATGGTGGTGCCGATCACCCAGCGGGTGAAGGGCAGCACCGAGATCATCAGGATGAGGAAGGGCAGCGAGCGGCCGAGGTTCACGACCACGCCGACGACCTTGTTGACCGTGGCGTTGCGCAGCAGTCCGCCGCGGTCGGTCAGCACCAGCAGGACGCCCAGCGGAAGTCCCCCGGCCACCGCGATCAGGGTGGACCAGCCGACCATGATCAGCGTTTCCCAACAGGCCTGCGACAGCAGCGGCTGCATTTCCGACCAGCTCACTTCGCGCCCTCCTCGACCAGTTCGTCGCCGCCGACGGGGGCGACGTCGACCTGGAGGCCCTTCTCGCGGAGGAAGCCGATCGGCACCACGTTGTCCTCGAAGGCGCCGGGCAGCTCGATCCGCATCCGGCCGACCTGGCGGCCGCCGATGGTCTCCAGGGCGGCGCCGAGCACGGAGATGTCGATGTTGTAGGTGCGGGAGAGCTGGGAGATGACGGGCTCGGTGGCGGCCTCGCCGTGGAAGGTGAGGTCGACCACGGTGCGGCCGGCGCCGGACGGCTCGCCGCCGACCGGGAAGAGTTCGTGGGCCAGTTCGGAGCCGGGCGTGGCGAGCAGGTCGGTGACCTTGCCGGATTCCACGATGCGGCCTCCCTTCATCAGCGCGGCGGAGTCGCAGATGGCCTTGACCACGTCCATCTCGTGGGTGATGAGCAGGATGGTCAGGCCGAGCTGCTGGTTGAGTTCGCGCAGCAGCTGCAGGATCGAGCGGGTGGTCTCGGGGTCGAGCGCCGAGGTGGCCTCGTCGGACAGGAGCACCTTGGGGTCGCCGGCCAGGGCGCGGGCGATGCCGACGCGCTGCTTCTGGCCGCCGGACAGCTGCGCCGGGAAGGTGCGGGCCTTGTCGGCGAGGCCGACGAGGTCGAGTAGTTCGAGGGCCTTGCGGCGGCGCTCGCGGCCGGAGACGCCGAGGATCTCCAGCGGCAGCTCGACGTTGTCCCGGACGGTGCGCGAGGACAGCAGGTTGAAGTGCTGGAAGACCATGCCGATGCCCGTGCGGGCGGTCCGCAGCGCGGAGCCCGCCCGGTCGGAGCGGCCGGCGAGCGCGGTCAGGTCCCGGCCGGCCACCTCGACGGTGCCCGCCGTGGGCCGCTCCAGCAGGTTGACGCAGCGGATGAGCGTGCTCTTGCCGGCGCCGCTGCGACCGACGACGCCGTACACCTCACCCTCGCGGACGTGCAGATCGACGCCGTCGAGGGCCACCGTCTCCCGGTCACGGGAACGGTAGACCTTGGTCAGGCCCGTTGTGGTGATCACTGGATTTCCGTCACTGTCGAGTGCGCGGCGGACGAAAGCCGCACACGGGGCGTATGGACCGCGGACATGGCATGGCTGCGCCCCTCGGAGGGCGTGGGAGAAAGGTCAGCAGTGGGTGCCGGGCGGCTGGGGGTCGTGCGCCAGCCGGCAGCGGCGGAAGGTCTGCTGCAGTTCCAGGTCCATGGGGAGGTGCGATCCGTGGCAGGAGGGGCGGGTCTCGCTTCGGGGCGCGAGACTCAGGTGGCGTGGGCCCTCAGCGTGCACACATTCGACACATACGACGAACACCGGGCGTCATCGCCTCGGTCGCGCGGCAGCGGCGGTTCGTCGTGGTCATGCGCACCAGTAAAGCAGACGCCCGTACGGCGTACCAATATCCGATCCCGCCGTCCGGAATGTGGACACCCAGGGGGTGGGGACCCGGCGATTCCCGCCCGTAATAGAGTCGCGCCATGCTCGACGCGCTCACGATCGTGGTCTCGGCCACGGCGCTGCTCCTGGCCTCCTGGTGCGGTTACGCGGCCTTCCGCGACCAGCCCACCAAGGACTGGCACTTCATCGGCATGGCCCTGGTGGCGGTGCTGGCGCTGGTCCAGCTGGTGATAGGAGTGGTCAAGCTCACCGGTGGCGAGAAGCCGGTGGACGGAACGACGATCTTCGTGGCGTACCTGATCGGCGCGGCCTGCACCGTCCCGGCGGCGGGCTTCATGTCGCTGACCGAGCGGACCCGCTGGGGCTCGGCGATCGTGGCCGCAGGCGGGGTGGTCCTGGCCGTGCTCGAGGTGCGGCTCCACGACATCTGGGGAGGCGTCAGTGCCTGAGACCGCGAAGGGCAGTACTGCGCCGGCCGCCGCCGAGCGCGGGATCGGCCGCGGGCCGGGCAGGCTGCTGCTCTCCCTGTACGGGGTCTTCACCGTCGCCGCGCTCTCCCGCGCGGTCGTGCAGATCAGCCTGCAGTTCGACGAGGCGCCGCTGGCCTACCTGCTCTCGCTGCTGGCGGGCGTCCTCTACACGGTGATCACGGTGGCCCTGTGGCGGGGCGGCGAGGGCGCGCGGAAGGTGGCGCTGGTCAGCTGCACCCTCGAACTGGTCGGCGTGCTGACCGTGGGCACGCTGACGCTGGTCGACTCCGGGGCGTTCCCGGACCAGACCGTGTGGTCCGACTACGGCATGGGCTACCTGTTCCTGCCCGTCGTCGTGCCGGTGACCGGCCTGCTGTGGCTGCGCCGGCAGGCACGGCCACAGCAGGACTCCTGATCCTGACGCGGGCTCAGGCGCTCGCGGCGTAGGTCTCGGGCCGGTCGGCCGGCTTCTCCATGTGCACCAGGCTCAGTTGCCGGGTGACCGGTTCGACGCTGCCCACCTGCGCGTAGCCCAGCTTGCGGTACAGCCGCAGGTTGAACTCGCTGCGGTGACCGGTGAAGAGCCGGTACCGCTTGGCCTCGCTCTCCGCGGCCAGCCGCTCCTCGATGGCCCGCAGCAGACGGCCGCCGAGTCCGTGCCGCTGCATGCGGGGGTGGACGATCAGCTTGGCGATCCGCGCGGTGCCGTCCTCGTCCACGGAACCGCGGACCGAACCCACCACCTCCTCGCCGAGCCGGGCCACCACCACGACCCCGCCCTCGAGTTCGGCGCGCAGCGCGTCGAGGGTCTGGGTCAGCGGTTCTATGCCGTAGTCCCCGTACAGTGCGGCTTCGTCCTGGTAGCAGAGGTACTGCAGTTTGAGGATCTTCTCGGCGTCGTCGACGGTCGCCGCAGAGATGGTCACGCTCATGCCCATGTGCGCTGGCCTCTCCTTCGAGTCCGCCCGGGCCGCGGGGGGTGAGGGTGCGGCGCGGGACGTTGCCCTGAATCGTTTCCGGAAGGCGGCGCGGCCGTGCACAAGCGTCCGTACGCCGACTGTTTACGGTGCATTACCCCGTCGTACGGGTGCTGCAACCCCGGTTGCGAGGATCGTACGCAGGCAACTCAAGCACCGGGAACGCATCGGCCCGAGGCTGCCCTGTGAGATTCCCAACTCCCGGGAGATTTCCCGGTAAGTGGGGTCGGAACGGGAGATCAGGGCGGATACCAGCTCGGGACAGCGCCCGGGCAGCCGGCGTGCGGCGGCCAGCAGGGTGCGCCGCTGCTCGGCGGCGAGCACCTGCTGTTCGGTGCTCGGCAGGGCCGCGGCGGCGGGGTGGCGGCCGGGGCCGTACGGCGTCTCCCGGCGGGCCCGGCGCACGGCGAGGCGGGCCTCGGCCCGCACCGCACGGCGCAGCCAGCGGGCGGGGTCGGCGGGCGGCTCGGGGAGCTCCAGCAACCGCAGCCACACGGACTGTTCGAGGTCGGCCGCCTCGATGCAGGCGGGGACCGACTCGGCCGCGGCCTCGGCGGCGAGCAGCGGCCGGATGGCGGCCAGTTCTTCGTGTCGTACGCGCGGGGTCATGCCCGCCGGGACACCCGTGCCGCGCCGGGTGGTTGCCCCCTGGCGGGGGAACCACCCGTGCGCGGGAGGGGATCACCTCGTGTTGACGATCACTTCCGGCCGAGGAAGTCCGCGCGGGCCAGGAGCGCGGTGTCGCAGTTGTCCGAGAAGATGCCGTCGATGCCCTGCTCGAAGTAGACCTTGAAGGCGCCGAAGGCGTCGCCGTAGGCGTTGGGGTCCGTGCCGACCCGGAAGTCGGCGGGCAGGAAGCTGTTCTCGTTGCGCATCGTGTAGGGGTGCAGGATCAGCCCGGCCTTGTGGGCGTCGCGCACCAGCGTGGTGGGCGTGCCGAGCTTGCCAGCCGCGTCACGCGGGATGATCAGGTTCAGGGTGGGGCCGATGCCCTGGGCGAAGCCGGCGATCCACTTCAGGCCGGCCGGGGTGACGAGGTCGGCGACCGTGCGCGGGTCCCCGGCGGCGACGAAGTCGTACGGACGGGTGGTCGCCGCGTCCAGCAGGACGACCTTGGGGTTGCGCAGGCCGAGCGCGCCGAGCCGCTGGATGCTGCCGGGCTCGAAGGACTGCAGGAACAGCGGGGAGTTGCGCTTGTCGCGGCCGTAGCGGCGCAGCAGCTTGGCGAGCCGCTCCTCCAGGCCCAGGCCGATGCCGCGGAAGTAGGTGGGGTGCTTGGTCTCGACGTGCAGCCAGACCGCCTTGCCGCGCTTGCGGCCCTGCTCGTCGGCCCAGCGCAGCACCTCCTCGAAGGTGGGCACCTCCCAGTGGCCGTCGTAGAGGGTGTTGCGCTGCCGCTGTGCGGGCAGGCGCTCGACCGCGCGCAGGGTCTTGAGCTCGGCGAGGGTGAAGTCATCGGTGAACCAGCCGGTGGTGGCGACCCCGTCGATGGTCTTGGTGGTCCTGCGGGAGGCGAACTCGGGGTGGTCGGCGACGTCCGTGGTGCCGCCGATCTCCGGCTCGTGGCGGCAGACGAGGTGCCCGTCCTTGGTGGGGACGACGTCCTGCTCGATGACGTCGGCGCCGAGGTCGAGGGCGAGCTGGTACGAGCCCAGGGTGTGCTCGGGGCGGTAGCCGCTCGCACCGCGGTGGCCGACGACGGTCGGGACCGGCAGCGGGAGGACGGGGACGGAACCGTGCGAGGAGCCGTGCGAGGAGTCCCGCTCGCCGGCCACGGCGGTGCCCGCGCCGCCGAGCACGGTGACGCCGGCGCCGAGCGCCGCGGCCCCGATCAGTGCCCGGCGCCCGGGCCCCCTGCGCTGCTCCCGGCCGCCCTGCTGCTCGTGCGTCATGTGCGCTCCCTCGTGTCGGCCGAACGTCTGTCCGGATCCTGCCAAGCGACGCGCGCATCGTAGGCGGGCCGGTGTTGCCGTCGGGCGGCGAGCGACGGAACGCGACGGAAACGCAGATCAACAATGCGTACCGGTCGTGTGAACCCGGTGTGCGTGTCGCGACGTGGCGGAAGTATCGTCCTCACCGGGGGAGGCGCACACTGGTGGGCGAACCCCCGCGGGCGTCCGGCCGGACTCCCGCCGACCACGACCGGAGGACCCGTTGTTCCGCATCATCCTCAAGGCACTGCTCGGAGCACTGATGCGCGTCCTGTTCCGCCCCAGGGTCGAGGGCGCGGAGCACATCCCGGGCGACGGTCCCGTGATCCTCGCCGGCAACCACGTCACGTTCATCGACTCGATGTTCCTGTCCCTGGTCGTGAAGCGTCAGGTCTTCTTCATCGGCAAGGACGAGTACGTCACCACCCCCGGGATCAAGGGCCGGCTGATGGCGGCCTTCTTCACCTCCGTCGGCATGATCCCCGTGGACCGCGACGGCGGTCACGGCGGCGTCGCCGCGCTCATGACCGGTCGTCGCATCCTGGACGAGGGCAGGGTCTTCGGCATCTACCCCGAGGGCACCCGCTCCCCCGACGGCCGTCTCTACCGCGGCCGCACGGGCGTGTCGCGGCTGGCACTGATGACCGGGGCGCCGGTCGTCCCGTTCGCGATGGTGGGCACCGAGCGGATCCAGCCGGGTGGCGCCGGCGTCCCGCGGGTGCACCGCTTCACCGTCCGCTTCGGCAAGCCGCTGGAGTTCTCCCGCTACGAGGGCATGGACCGCGACCGCTACGTGCTGCGTGCCGTCACCGACGAGGTGATGAGCCACGTGATGCTGCTGTCCGGCCAGGAGTACGTCGACATCTACGCCACGAAGGCGAAGGCGTCCAAGGCCACGGACCACGCGACGGCGGCGTAGCACCCCTGCACCCCTCCCCGCTCACAGGCGCGGCATCCGGCCGACCGGCCCGTTGCCGGCGGGCGTCCGCGCCGGGGTGAGCACGACCTCGCCGCGTGGGCCGCGGGAGATCTGGCCGATGCTCGCCGACAGGTCGGCCTCCATCCCGCCCGGGAGTTTGAGCCGGATCAGCACCGGCAGCAGGAACCCGACCGCGATGAGCCCGGCCAGCACCGGCGTCAGCGTCGTGAGCATCACGGCGGTGACGTGGTGCTTCCACAGGAAGTCGACCCAGGCCGCGGCGAGGACGGCGGTCGCCACGAGCACCAGCACCGCGCTGCTCAGCCGGCTCCCCCGGGCGGCCCGGGCGTCCTCCTCCAGCAGCCGCAGCGCCCGCTCCGCGTCCTGGTGCGCCGGGTCGAGGCGGCGGCAGCGGGTCAGGAAACGCCGGGCCCGGCTCCGGTGGAGCAGTTTCAGCCGGACGTCCACGGTCTGCGTGCCCAGGCGCTGCTCCACGACACCCGCCACGAAGTGCGGTTCGGCCTCGCGCTCGGCCAGCCGGATCGCGGCCCGGGCCTCCACGCCCGCGTCGTGGTAACGGTCGGCGCTCTGCTCGGCGTCGCCGGCCTGCACCAGCAGGCGCGCGAGCGCGAGCCGCAGCTGCCACTCCGGCTGGTCCCGCACCCCGCGCCGGCCCAGCACACGCCGCAGTTCCTCCTCGGCGGCGCCGAGGTCCCCCGCGCCCTCCGCCAGCGCCACCGCGAGCCCGAGGGCCGCGCTGCCGCTGTCCGGGTCCACCGCGACGGCCCGGCGGAACTCCCCGGCCGCCTCCGCCAGTGTGACGGCGCCTGCGCCCTCCCGGGCCCGGTGCAGTGCCAGGCTGCCCAGTTCGACGTGGGCCTGCACGTCGTACCAGTCCAGTTCCACGGCCCGCCGCAGCACGGTCTCGGCCTGCGTGTACCGGCCGAGCTGCACGTGGAGCGCGCCCAGTTCGGTGTGCGAGCGCCCGTACGGGTCCAGTTCCACGGCCCGGGACAGGTGCCGCTCGGCGGCGGCGGGCTCCCCACGCCGGTGCGCGATCAGCCCGAGGCAGGTGTGGGCGACGGCGTTGCGCGGGTCCTCACGGCTGACGGCACGGCAGTGGGCGGCCGCCTCGGCGAGGCGCTCGTCCGCCTGCGGGCCGCCGGGGGCGAGGTCCGCCAGGCGCACCAACGACCAGGCGCGGCCGACCCGGAAGTCGTGGTCGTGCGGCCACTGCCGCAGGGTCTCCCCGAAGGCGTCCGCCGCGTCCAGCGGACGCTGGTCCATCAGCGCGACCCAGCCGGTCGCGGCACGGGCCTCGGCCCGGCCGAGGGGACCGGGGGCGGACTCCAGCAGCTCGTCCAGGACCCGCCGGGCCGTGCTGTGGTCGCCGCGCTCCGCGTGCACCGCCGCCAGCTCGAACCGGATGGACGTCAGGTGCGGGCGGCCTCGGGTGAACTCCTCGACGCAGCTCTCGGCCTCGTCCAGGCTGCCGCATTCGCGCAGTGCGGTGGCCCGCTGGTCGTGGGCGGCCACGCTGTACGGGTCGTCGGCCAGGGCGCGTTCGCACTGGGCCAGGGCCTCGTCGTACCGGTGCTGCTCGCGGAGCACGGCGGCCAGCCGGCACCGCACGGACACCGCGTCCGGGACCCGGCCGAGCAGCGCCTCCGCGGCCTGTTCCGCCTCCTGGAAGCGGCCCAGCCCGGCGAGGGTGCCGATCAGCAGCCGGCACGCCCACTCGTGGTCCGGTTCGAGCTGCAGGGCCCGCCGCAGGTGGGGCAGTGCCTCCTCCCGGCGGTAGGTGCCGGCGAGCACCTGGGCCGTCGCGACGTGCGCGGCGGCGATCTCCGGGTGGCTGCCGCGCGCACGGCGCGCCACGGCCTCCGCCTCGTTCCACCGCCGCAGCGCGCACAGCACCTCCACCTTGAAGGTCAGCGTGCGGACGCGGTCGGGCCGCAGGACGAGGGCGCGGTCGACGCTCTCCAGGCACTCCGCGTCCCTGTCCTGGTCCCACAGGCAGTAGGCCAGGTCCATGTGGGCGTCCGGAGCCGTGGGACGGCGTTCCACGCTGCGCCGCAGCACCTGCTCCGCCTCGTCCCAGCGCCGGGAGCGGCGCAGCACCCAGGCCAGCAGACCCACGGCGTCGGCGGCACCACCGGTGAGTTCGCCGGCGCGCCGGGCGAACGGCAGCGCGTCGCCGGGGCGTTCCATCGCCGAGTACAACCGGCCCACGGCGATCAGCACGTGCGGGTCCTCGGGCCGCAGCCCGGCCGCCTCCTCCGCGGCCCGCTCGGCCTCGTCCCAGCGCCCGAGCTTGCGCAGTACCGAGAGCCTGCCGAGCAGCGCGTCCCGGTGGTCCGGTTCACGCCGCAGCGCCTCCTCGTACGCCGCGCACTCCTCTGCCGGGCGGTCCAGCTCGGCGAAGAGCCAGGCGAGCACGCAGGGGCCCGCGGCCGAGCGGGGCGTCGCGGCGGCGGCCCGGCCCGCGGCCGACTCGGCCGCGGGCCCGTCTCCGCGGCCGAGGTGCGCCGCGGTGAGCAGTTCCAGCGCCTCCACGTCGTCCGGACGCAGGCGCAGGCACTCCTCGGCCGCGGCCAGGGCCGCGTCGTAATCGTCCCGCCCCAGGGCCGTCCTGGCACGCTGGGCGGCCACGACGTCGGCGGGTACGCCGCAGCGCGCGGCCTCCTCCAGGGCGGCCTCGGCCTCGTCCCACCGTTCCGCCTCCCGGAGGCCGTCGAGCCGCGCGCCGTGCGCCTGCGCCGAGTTGCCGTCGAGCAGCAGGGCGCGGTCGACGGCGGCCAGTGCCTCGTCGGTGCGCTCCGCGGCGAACAGGACCGTCGCCAGGAGGGCTTGGGCCTCGGGGTCGTCGGCGGCGGCCTCGGCGCACTGCCGGGCGGCGGCCTCGGCGTCGGCGAGACGTCCGAGCCCGCGCAGGGACCGCACGCGCAGGCGGGCCGCGAAGCGGCGTCCCGGTTCCGCCCGCAGCGCGGCCTCGCACTCCTCCAGTGCCCGCGCATACTGCTCCCGCGCGTAGGACAGGCAGGCCTGTTCCTCCAGGAGCAGCCCCTCCAGGTCTCCGGTGCGGTCCGCGGCACGCACCGAGGCGATCAGGTCCGCCGCGTCGTCCCAGCGGTGGGCGCTGCGCAGCAGGGCCAGGGCGCGCTCGATCAGGGAGGTGTCTGCGGGGTCGAGCTCCCTGGCGCGTGCCAGGGCGGCGAGCGCCTCGTCGTACCGGGCGGCCGCGCCCAGGGCCCAGGCGAGGCTCGCCAGTGCCTCCGGGTCGGCGGGCCGCAGCGCGGCCGCGTGCCCGACGGCCGCGACGGCCCCGTCCACGTCGCCGCCGCGCAGCAGCAGCTCGGCGCGGACGCCCAAGCCCCAGCCGGAGCAGGGATCGAGTGCCAGCGCCTCCTCGGTGAGGGCCAGGGCGCGGTCGGGTGCTCCGCCGGCGAGTTCGGCGACGGCCAGTTCGAGCCTGACGCCGGGCGAGTACCCGCACGCCCGCACCGCCCGCCGGCCCGTGGCCAGCGCTCCCGCCAGGTCGCCGCGCAGCCGCTGCACCGCGGCCTTGTACTCCCACGCGAGCGCCCAGCGCGGTTCGAGCGCCAGCGCCCGGTCGCAGGCCAGGGCGGCCTCGTCCCGGCGGCCGAGTTCCAGGAGGCAGCGGGCGTGTTCGACGTGCGCGTCGGGCCGGCGGCCGTACCGGGCCACGAGGCGCTCGGCGGCCTCCAGTGCGGCCCGGCCCGTCCCCCGGCCGCTCTCGTACCTGGCCTCCGCCGTCAGTACGGCGATGTCGTCCCTGTCCAGGGAGCGGGCGGAGACCAGCTTGGCGTGGGCGACCTCGCCCCCGCTCCGGCTCGCCGCGATCCGTACGGCTGCGCAGCGGACCTCGACGGGGTCGGCGAGGCCGCGCTCGGCGTCCTCCAGTCCCCGCAGCGCGGCCGCGGTGTCGCCCAGTTCGACACGCGTCCACGCGGCGCCGATCCAGCCCTCCGCGTGGCGCGGTCCGACGGCGGTGGCCCGCTCGAAGGCCGCCAGTGCCTCGTCCCAGCGGCAGGCGTTGTGGTGCAGCCAGCCCAGCGCGGTGTGGACGTCCACGGCCTCCGGGAGCCGCGCCGCGGCCGCCGTGCCCTCGGCCAGGGCCTCGTCGTGGCGGCCCATGCGGTCCAGGGCCGCCACGCGCCACCCCGCCGCCGGGCCGCATTCCGGGTCGTGGCGCAGGGCCGTGGCGAACTCCGCCAGCGCCGCGGAGTGTTCGTACTGCCGCAGCCGCAACCGGCCCCGCGCGACGTGCAGTCGGGCCGTTCGCCCCGGGTCGCCTTCCGCCCGGGCGAGTTCGGCGCCGATGAGGGCCTCGGCCTCCTCGTAGCGGCAGTCGAGGGTGTGCTCCCTCAGGACGGCCAGGACGTCGGTGTCCTGGCCGGACTGTGCGTCCGTGCTCATGGCGCTCCCTCCCCCGCGGCGGGTACCGGCAGCATACGGACTGCAAACCCGCCTCGCTCGCCGGGAGTTGACGTCGGTGGTCAGCGCGGGCACCGGTGCAACCCGCCGGCCCTCGTGGCGCGTCCCTCCGATTGACGGATCCGCCGGGGGCGGGGGGACGCGTGCAGTACATCGAGGTCACGGAGCTGGCAGGGGTACGGTCGGCGGTCATCCGCTTCCGCAGCCGTGCGACGGCGCTGACCTTCGAGCTGTACCCGATGGTCCACCTGGCGGAGCCGGCGTTCTACGCGGAGGTGACGGCCCGTCTGCGCGCCTCGTGCGATCTGGTGATCGCCGAGGGCGTCCGGGGCGGTACGGCGGCGCTGGCGCTCACGCGGTCGTACCGCAGCCTCGCGGGCCACGAACGTCTGGGACTGGTCGTCCAGGACATCGACTTCGCCACGCTGGGCGTGCCCGTGGTGTGCCCGGACATGACCGGTGAGGAGTTCGACGACAGGTGGCGGCGGGTGCCGCTCAGGGAGCGCGCGACGCTGGCCGCGCTCATCCCCGTCTACGTCGCGGGCATGCGGCTGCTCGGTACGCGCCGGTTCCTCGCCCGGCACCTGCAGCTGGAGGACCTGCCCGGCGACGACGAGGTGGAGGCCGCGGAATTCTGGACGGGGACGGACGACCTGGTCGTGCACCGGCGCGACCGCCTGCTGATCGACGCGGTGACGCATGTGCACCACGCCCGCGCCGGCCGTCCCGAGCCGTTCACCGCCGGGATCCTGTACGGCGCGGGGCACATGCGCGCGGTGACCACGGCGCTGATGGACCTGGGCTACACGCCCGCCGGCTCGCAGTGGCTGACGGTCTTCACGCTCGACGACCCCGGGGCCGCCTGACCGGGCCCCGGACGGTCAGGCCGTCAGCCCGTCAGCGGCCCACCGGGGTGACCCGGCCGTCCGCGAGCCGCTGGCCGCGCAGCAGGCGCCAGGCGGCGGTGGCCGCCAGCAGCAGGACGGCGCCCCCGGCGGCGGAGGCGGCGCGCAGGCCGTCCGTGAAGGCGGCGGGGTCGGCCGAGGCCGGGCCGCCGGAGATGCCGGTGACCACGGAGCCCAGGAGGGCGATGCCAAGGGCGGCGCCGAGTTCGTACGCGGTCTCGGAGACACCGGAGGCGGCACCGGCCTGCTGCGGCGGGACGCTGGAGAGGATGACGTCGGCCGTGACGGTGAACGACAGCCCGGCTCCGGCGCCGACGACCAGCAGGGCCGCGCCGAGGAAGAGGTAGCCCGTGCCGGGGCGCAGGGCCAGGAGGGCGGTCAGGGCGAGTCCGGTGGCGCCGAGGCCGCCCGTGACGGCGACCCGGACCGACCAGCGGCGCGCGACGGCGCCCGCGACGAGCCCGGTGGCGGCGGCGCCGAGGGTCGCCGGGAGTTCGCACAGTCCCGCCTGGAGCGGGGAGCGGCCCTGGACGAGCTGGAGGAACTGGGAGAGGAAGAAGACGCTCCCGGCGAGCCCGAGCACGGTGAGCAGGTCCGCCAGCACCGCGCCGGAGAAGCCCAGGTGCCGGAACAGACGCATGTCCAGCAGCGGCTTGGACAGGGCGAGTTGCCTGCGGACGAAGGTGTACAGGCAGGCCGCGCCGAGGACGCCGGCACCGGCCGCGCCGGGTCCGGGTCCGTGCACGGCGAGCTGCTTGACGCAGTAGACGACGCCGAACATGCCCAGCAGCGAGAGCAGGACGCTGGCCGGGTCCCACGGGCCGGGCGCCGGGTCGCGGGACTCGGGCAGCAACCGGGCGCCCACGACGAGCAGCAGGGCCATGACGGGCAGGTTGATGAGGAAGACCGAGCCCCACCAGAAGTGCTCGAGGAGGATCCCGCCGGCGACCGGGCCGAGGGCGGCGCCCGCGGTCGAGACGGCGCCCCAGACGCCGATGGCGAAGCTCCGCTCGCGCGGGTCGGGGAAGAGGGTGCGGATCAGTGCGAGCGTGGACGGCATGAGGGTGGCGCCCGCGACGCCCATGAGGGCGCGGGCGGTGATGAGCATGCCGGGGGTGGTGGCGTACGCGGCGAGCACGGAGAGCGCGCCGAAGGCGGCGGTGCCGGTGAGCAGCAGCCGCTTGCGTCCGACGCGGTCGCCGAGGCCGCCCATGGAGACGAGCAGGCCGGCGATGACGAAGGAGTAGACGTCGCCGATCCACAGCAGTTGGGTGGAGGTGGGCCGCAGGTCCGCGCTGAGGAAGGGCACGGCCAGGCCGAGCACGGTGGCGTCGACGGCGATGAGCAGCAGCGCGAGGGTGAGGACGCAGAGGGCGAGCCAGCGCCCCGGGTGGCCGCGGTCGTCGTGGCGCGGGGTGGTGACGGGTGCGGCGGTGGTCACGACCCGCTCCGGGGGTCGCGCAGCATGCCGCCGAGCAGCAGTTCGGTGACCATGCGGGCGGGGTCGAGGCGGGCCATGCGGCCGTCCTGAACGGACCAGGCCGAAGCGGCGATGAGCGCGTACAGCGCCTCGACGAGCCAGGCGGGGGTCAGGTCGTAGCGGAACGCGCCGTCTTCCTGGCCGCGCCGGAAGAGGGCGGCGACCCGGGCGTCGATGCGCGCCCAGCCCTCGTTGATCTCGGCGACGTCGTAGATCTGGTTCTCGCCGTAGAGGAAGGCCAGGAAACCGGAGACGGGCACGGCCTCGCTGATGAGCCGGCGGACGGCCTCGACGGGGTCGCCCTCCTCGATGCGCGCCGCGTCCAGGCGCTCCTCGGTCTGCGCGATGCCGAGCAGGCCGAGGGCCCGCACCAGCGCGTCCCGGCCGGGGAAGTGCCGGTGGAGCGTGGCCCGGCTGATGCCGGCGGCCTTGGCGATCTCGTCCATGGAGGCGGTGGCGCGCCGCGACAGCAGGTCGGCCGCGTCCCGCAGGACCTGCTCACGATCGAAGCTCATGAGACAAGGCTAACCCATATAAGACATCAGTGTCTCACGCGCGACGACGAAGAAGCCCGGCCGGGTGGACGGACCCGGCCGGGCTCCCTGCTCGCGGGATCAGCCCTTGGCCTGCGCCCACGCCAACTGGACGGCGAGGTCCCGCTTGACCTCGGCGAGCTGGACCACCACCGCCGACGGAGCGGTCCCGCCGCGACCGTCGCGGGCGGCCAGCGCGCCGGGCACGTTCAGCACGGTGCGCACCTCGGGAGCGAGGTGCGGGGAGATCTTGGCGAACTGCTCGTCGGTCAGCTGGTCCAGCTCGATGCCCTCGGCCTCGCAGACCTTGACGCACTCCCCCGCGACCTCGTGCGCGACACGGAAGGGCACGCCCCGCTTCACCAGCCACTCGGCGATGTCCGTGGCGAGCGAGAAGCCGGCCGGGGCGAGCTCCTCCATGCGCTCCCGGTTGACGGTGAGCGTGGCCATCATGCCCGTGAAGGCGGGCAGCAGGACCTCGAGGGTGTCGCAGGAGTCGAAGACCGGTTCCTTGTCCTCCTGCAGGTCGCGGTTGTACGCCAGGGGCAGCGCCTTCAGCGTGGCGAGCAGGCCGGTCAGGTTGCCGATGAGCCGCCCGGACTTGCCGCGGGCGAGTTCCGCGATGTCCGGGTTCTTCTTCTGCGGCATGATCGACGAGCCGGTGGAGAAGGCGTCGTGGAGGGTGACGAAGGAGAACTCCTTCGTGTTCCAGATGATGACCTCCTCCGCGATCCGCGAGAGGTCGACGCCGATCATGGCGGTGATGAAGGCGAACTCGGCGACGAAGTCGCGCGAGGCCGTGCCGTCGATGGAGTTGGCCACCGAGCCGTGCTCGAAGCCGAGGTCCCTGGCGACCGCCTCCGGGTCCAGCCCGAGCGAGGAACCGGCCAGCGCGCCGGAACCGTACGGGGACACCGCCGTGCGCTCGTCCCACTGGCGCAGCCGCTCGGCGTCCCGGGACAGCGCCTGGACGTGGGCGAGCACATGGTGGGCGAAGAGCACCGGCTGGGCGTGCTGCAGGTGGGTGCGGCCGGGCATGGCGACGTCGAAGTGCGTCTCGGCGAGCCGGACCAGGGCGTGCTGCAGCTCGGCGATCAGGCCGCCGATGATCCGGGCGTGGTCGCGCAGGTACATCCGGAAGAGCGTGGCGACCTGGTCGTTGCGGGACCGGCCGGCCCGCAGCTTGCCCCCGAGGTCGGGGCCGAGCCGCTCCAGCAGGCCGCGCTCCAGGGCGGTGTGGACGTCCTCGTCGGCGATGGTCCCGGTGAAGGAGCCGTCGGCGACGTCGGACTCCAGCTGGTCGAGGCCGGCGAGCATGCGGGTCAGCTCGACGTCGCTCAGCAGGCCCGCCTTGTGCAGCACGCGCGCGTGGGCGCGGGAGCCGGCGATGTCGTACGGCGCGAGCCGCCAGTCGAAGTGGACGGACGCGGAGAGCTTCGCCAGCGCCTCCGCGGGACCGTCGGCGAAACGGCCGCCCCAGAGCCGGACGTCGCCGCTGTTGGTGCTCACTGGTCTGCTCGCTTCCCTCGGGGGTGGATGTGCGGCCGCCTCCCCGCCGGCAGGGGCGGGGAGGCGGGCTGCCGTGGTCGAGGCTACTGACTACGCAAGGTCGCGCTTGGCCGCGATCTTCGACGACATGCCGAAGATCTCGATGAAGCCCTTCGAGAGCGACTGGTCGAACGTGTCGCCGGTGTCATAGGTCGCCAGGTTGAAGTCGTACAGGGACTGGTCGGACTTCCGGCCGGTGACGACGGCGCGGCCGCCGTGCAGGGTCATCCGGATGTCGCCGGTGACGTGCTGGTTGGCCTCGTCGATGAAGCCGTCCAGGGCCCGCTTGAGCGGGGAGAACCACAGGCCGTCGTAGACCAGCTCGCCCCAGCGCTGCTCGACCTGCCGCTTGTAGCGGGCGAGTTCGCGCTCGACGGTGACGTTCTCCAGCTCCTGGTGGGCGGTGATCAGGGCGATCGCGCCCGGAGCCTCGTACACCTCGCGGGACTTGATGCCGACCAGGCGGTCCTCGACCATGTCGATCCGGCCGACGCCCTGGGCGCCGGCGCGCTCGTTGAGCTGCTGGATGGCCTGCAGGACGGTGACCGGCTTGCCGTCGATCGCGACCGGGACGCCCTGCTTGAAGGTGATGACCACCTCGTCGGCCTCGCGGGGGCCGGCCGGGTTCTGGGTGTACTCGTAGACGTCCTCGATCGGGGCGTTCCAGATGTCTTCGAGGAAGCCGGTCTCGACGGCGCGTCCGAAGACGTTCTGGTCGATCGAGTAGGGGGACTTCTTGGTGGTGGCGATGGGGAGGTTCTTCTCCTCGCAGAACGCGATCGCCTTGTCCCGGGTCATCGCGTAGTCGCGGACCGGCGCGATGCAGGTCAGCTCGGGGGCGAGGGAGGAGATGCCGGCCTCGAAGCGGACCTGGTCGTTGCCCTTGCCGGTGCAGCCGTGGGCGACGATCGAGGCGCCGTGCTTCTTGGCGGCGGCCACCAGGTGCTTGACGATGGTCGGCCGGGAGAGCGCGGAGACCAGCGGGTAGCGGTCCATGTAGAGGGCGTTGGCCTTGATCGCCGGGAGGCAGTACTCGTCGGCGAACTCGTCCTTGGCGTCGGCGACCTCGGCCTCCACCGCGCCGCAGGCGAGCGCCCGCTTGCGGATGACGTCCAGGTCCTCGCCGCCCTGGCCGACGTCCACGGCCACGGCGATGACCTCGGCGCCGGTCTCCTCGGCGATCCATCCGATGGCGACGGAGGTGTCCAGTCCGCCCGAGTAGGCGAGTACGACGCGCTCGGTCACGGGTCTCTCCTTTGGTGCGCGAGGTCCGGTGCGTATGGCGGCGATGGTGGTGCATACGCTGTTGGGTATAAGTATGCACTCCCCCGCATGATTCGTCAATCGGCCGTGTCGTCGCAGCTCACAGGCGGGTCGGCCGCTCCCCGCGGCAGCCGCGCCCCGGACGCTCGGGCCGCCCGCACCCGGCCGCCCCGCGGAGCGCACGCAATACCACATCGCGGTACGGCGCGTGGTGGGAAACCGGGCTTTGAGCAGGGGCGCGGAGCCGTGCGTACCCATGCGCATGGCGGCCACGACCACGATGATCCACAACAGCAGGGCGGGCAGGCGGCAGGCCATGCGCCGGATCCGGCCCCGCCGTTCCCCCGCGATCCCGCTGCTCCTGCTGGCCTGGGCGGGCGCCGCCGGGGTCGTGTGGCTGTGGTGGGGCAACACCCCCTACATCCAGCCGACCACGGCCGGCTGGCTCACCGCGGCGGGCCGGATCACCGGCCTGCTCGGCGGCTACGCCATCGCCCTGGTCGTCCTGCAGATGGCGCGCGTCCCCGCGCTGGAGCGGCGTGTGGGCAGCGACCGGGTAGCCCGCTGGCACGCGATGAGCGGCCGGTACGCCGTCTGCCTGGTCGTCGTCCACGTCGCGCTCATCCTGTGGGGTTACTCCGAGCAGTCCGGGCAGCCGCTCGTACAGCAGTCGGTCTCCGTGGTCCTGGACTACCCGCGGATGATCGAGGCGACGGCCGGCACCGTGCTGCTGCTGGTCATCGGCTTCGTCTCGGCGGGCGTCCTGCGCCGCCGGCTGCGCTACGAGACCTGGTACTACGTCCACCTGCTGACCTACGCAGCGGTCTACCTGACCTTCTGGCACCAATTGGCCACCGGTGCCGAGTTCGCCGGCAGCGCCACCGCGCGCGGCATCTGGTACGCGCTGTACGGCTCGGTGACGGGGCTGGTCCTCTGGTACCGGGTGCTGGTGCCGGTCCGGCTCAACATGAGGCACCGCATGCGGGTCGCGGAGACCGTCGAGGAGGCGCCGGGCGTGGTCTCGGTGCTGATCACGGGACGCAGGCTGCACCGCCTGGGCGCCGAGCCCGGCCAGTTCTTCCGCTGGCGCTTCCTCGCCCCGGGGCTGCGCTGGAGCGCCAACCCGTACTCGCTGTCGGCGCCGCCCCGGCCCGACCTGCTGCGGATCACCGTCAAGGCGGTGGGCGGCCACAGCTCCGCGCTGGCCTCGCTCGAACCCGGCACACGGGTGTGGGCCGAGGGCCCCTACGGCGCCATGACGGCCGCCCGCCGCCGCGGCGGCAAGGTGCTGCTGCTGGCGGGCGGCGCCGGGATCACCCCGCTGCGGGCGCTGTTCGAGACGCTGCCGGCCGCGCCCGGCGACCTCACGCTGCTGTACCGGGCCCGCAGCAGGCAGGACCTCGCGCTGTGGGCGGAGCTGGAGGAGATCGCCGCCGAACGCGGCGCACGCCTGGTGTACGCGGTGAACGGACCCGGCGGCGCCCGCCCGGAGATCACCGCGCAGGGACTGCGGCGGATGCTGCCGGACATCGACCGGCACGACGTGTACCTGTGCGGCCCCCCGGGGCTGGCCGAGGAGTCGTACTCCGCGCTGCGCGAGGCGGGAGTGCCCGAACGCCGTATCCACCACGAGTCCTTCGAGATGTGAGGTCCGAGTGAAGAAGAAGCACCCGCTGCGCCGGATCCTCCTGAGCAGCGTGACGACCGTCTCCGGGGTCGTGCTGCTGCTCGCCCTGAAGCCGACGACGGCGCCCTTCACCTCGCAGGCCGGGGCCCCGGCACAGCAGGTGCCGCCGGTCTCCGCGGCCCCCTCGCCCGCCGGCCCGGACCCGTCGGTGCCGGTGGCCTCGGCCCCGGCGGACGGACGCGGCACCGGCGGGGCGCGGGCCCCGGGGAAGCAGGGTGGCGCGCCCGCGCGGAAGACCGTCACCGGGGACGTCGCGCAGACCAGCTACGGCCCCGTCCAGGTCAAGATCACGGTCGACGGGGGGCGGATCGTCTCGGCCGCGGCCGTCCAGGCGCCCGCGGGCACCCCCACCAGCGACCAGCTCACCGCCAGCGCCGTCCCGCAGCTCGACCGGGCCGCGGTCACCGCCCAGAGCGCGCAGATCGACACCGTCTCCGGTGCCTCCTTCACCAGCGAGGGCTACCGCAAGTCGCTGCAGAGCGCCCTGGACAAGGCCGGTGCCTGACGATGTCCGACAACCCCCCGCGCCTGCGGCACGTGGAGCACTGCATGGGGACGGTGTTCTCCTTCGACGTGCGCGGTGCCCGCGAGCCGCGCGTCCGGGCGGCCCTGGACGAGGCGGTGGCGGGCCTGCACCAGGTCGACGCGGTGTTCTCCACCTTCCGGGCCGACAGCGAGATCAGCCGGCTGGGCCGTGGTGAACTCGCCCTCGCGCAGTGCTCACGCGAGGTGCGCGAGGTCCTGGGGCTGTGCGAGGACGCCGAGCGCCGCACCGACGGCTGGTTCACCCCGCGCTACGCGGGCCCCGGCACCGCGCTCGACCCCACCGGCCTGGTCAAGGGCTGGGCGGTCGAGCGGGCCGCCACGACGATCGCGGCGGCGGGCGCCGGGAAGGTCTGCCTCAACGGCGGCGGCGACGTCCAGCTGACCGGCGGCCCCTGGCGGGTCGGCATCGCCGATCCGCTGCGGCCCGGGGGGCTGGCCACCGTCGTCGAGGCGGACGGCGAGCTGGCCGTCGCCACCTCCGGTCCCGCCGAACGCGGCTGCCACATCCTCGACCCGCACACGGGTGCGCCGCCCGCCGGGGGACTCGCGTCGCTCACCGTGGTGTGCGCGTCCCTCACCGAGGCGGACACCTGGGCGACGGCCGGCTACGCCATGGGCGGCCGGGCCCGGGAGTGGCTGGAAGGACTCCCCGAAGTGGAGGCCTTCGCCGTCGACCCCGACGGCACGACCTGGCACACCTCGGGATTCGGGCGTTTCGTCGCCAAGTTGAGCGCTTGACGATCAGCTGTTCCAGGTGGCAAGAATGCGTCACATGGATCTGCAACTGAACGGCAAGGTCGTGCTGGTCACCGGAGGGTCCGACGGACTCGGCGCGGCCCTTGTCCGGCGGCTGACCGCCGAGGGCGCCAAGGTGGCGCTGTGCGGACGTGACCCCGAGCGCATCGAGCACGTGGTGAAGGAACTGGGCGCCACCGGCGCCGACGTACTGGGCGTGCCGGCCGACGTCACCCGCCCCGAGGACCTCGAGCGCTTCGTCGCCGCCGCCGACGGGCGCTGGGGACGGATCGACGCCGTGGTCAACAACGCCGGGCGCAGCGCGGCCGGCTTCTTCGAGCGCCAGGACGACTCGGTGTGGGAGGAGGACCTGCAGCTGAAGCTGCACGCCGCGGTGCGGCTGACCCGGCTGGCACTCCCCCACCTGCGCGCCGCGGGGGGCGGCAGCGTCGTCAACACCCTCGCCGTCTCCGCCAAGTCCCCCGGCGCGGGCAGCACCCCGACCTCGGTCTCCCGCGCGGCCGGCCTCGCGCTGACCAAGGCGCTGTCCAAGGAGCTCGGGCCCGACAACATCCGGGTCAACGCCGTGCTCGTCGGCCTGGTCGAGAGCGGCCAGTGGACCCGGCAGGCCGAGGAGCGCGGGATCACCGTCGAGGAGCTGTACGCCACGATGGGCCGCGAGTCCGGCATCCCCCTGGGCCGGGTGGGCCGCGCCGAGGAGTTCGCGGACCTGGTGGCCTTCCTGCTGTCCGGCCGGGCCGGCTACGTCACCGGCACCGGCATCAACTTCGACGGGGGCCTGAGCCCCGTCGTCTGACCGGGCCCGGGGCCCGGTCCTAACCGCCCGCGGCCAGGCGCAGCAGGTGGTCGGCGACCGCCTGCCCGCCGGCCGGGTCGCGGCTGATCAGCATGACCGTGTCGTCGCCCGCGATCGTGCCGAGGATGTCGTACACCTCGGCCTGGTCGATCGCGGAGGCGAAGAACTGCGCCGCGCCGGGCGGGGTGCGGACGACGACGAGGTTGGCCGAGGCCTCCGCGGAGATCAGCAGTTCTCCGGCGAGGCGGCTCATCCGCTCCTCCTTCACCGACTCCCCGAGCGGCGCCATGGGGGTGCGGAAACCGCCCTCGCTGGGCACGGCGTAGATGAGTTCGCCGTTGTTGGTGCGGATCTTCACCGCGCCCAGTTCGTCGAGGTCACGGGAGAGCGTCGCCTGGGTGACGCTCAGCCCGTCGTCGGAGAGCAGCTTGGCGAGCTGGCTCTGGGACCGCACCGGCAGCCGGTTGAGGATGTCGACGATCCGCCGGTGGCGTGCCATCCGGGTCTGCGGTACGGCGGCGGCTCCCCCGCCGGCCTGCTGCTGCGCCTCGCTCATCGTCGTGTCATTCTCCGGATCGGTGTCCCTCTGCGGCATGTACGGCGTCGAGGACACCCGGCAGCGCCCCCAGGAACGCGTCCACCTCGGCGTCACCGAGGATCAGCGGCGGGGCGAGCCGCACCGTGTCGGGTACGGCGGCGTTCACCAGGAGTCCGGCGTCCTGAGCCGCCTTCTGCACCTGCGCGGAGAGCGGCTCGGTGAGCACGATACCCAGCAGGAGGCCCGCACCGCGCACGTGATCGACCAGAGGGTGGTCCAGCGCCTCGACGCCCTGGCGCAGTTTCTCGCCCTGGCGCTTGACGTTGTCCAGCACGCCCTCCTGGGCGATGGTGTCCAGGACGGCCAGCGCCGCGGCGCAGGCCACCGGGTTGCCGCCGAAGGTGGTGCCGTGCTGACCGGGAGTCAGCAGCTCGGCCGCGGGGCCGAAGGCGAGCGTGGCGCCGATGGGCAGGCCGCCGCCGAGCGCCTTGGCGAGGGTGACGACGTCCGGCTCGACGCCCTGCGCCTGGTGCTCGAACCAGTGGCCGGTGCGGCCGATGCCGGTCTGCACCTCGTCCATGACGAGCAGGGTGCCGGTGGCGCGGGTGATCTCCCGGGCGGCGGCCAGGTATCCGGCCGGGGGCACGATGACGCCGTTCTCGCCCTGGACGGGCTCGAGCATCACCAGCGCGGTCCGCTCGGTGACGGCGGCGCGCAGCGCGTCGGCGTCGCCGTAGGGCACATGGGTGACGTCACCGGGCAGGGGGCGGAAGGACTCCTGCTTCCCCGGCTGCCCGGTGAGCGCGAGCGCGCCCATGGTGCGGCCGTGGAAGCCGCCGTCGGTGGCCACCATGTGCGTACGGCCCGTCAGCCGGCCGATCTTGAAGGCGGCTTCGTTGGCCTCGGCGCCGGAGTTGCAGAACAGCACACGGCCGGGCCGGCCGGACAGCTGGAGCAGCCGCTCGGCGAGGGCGACCGTGGGCTCGGCGATGAAGAAGTTCGAGACGTGGCCGAGGGTCGCGATCTGCTCGGAGACCGCGCGGACGACGGCGGGGTGGGCGGTGCCGAGGGCGTTGACCGCGATGCCGCCGAGGAAGTCCAGGTACTCGTTGCCGTCGGCGTCCCAGTACCGGGCGCCCTCGCCGCGGACCAGGGGCAGCCGCGGGGTGCCGTAGTTGTCCATCAGGGAGCCCTGCCAGCGCCGTGTGAGCGCCTCGTTCCCCTGGTCGCCGGTCCCGGTCATGCCCGTTCCCCTTCGTTCCGCGATGTGCCGCCCGCCGTGTCGACGCCGTCGGGTACCACCATCGTGCCGATTCCCTCGTCGGTGAAGATCTCCAGCAGGATCGAGTGCTGGACCCGCCCGTCGATGACCCGGGCGGTGTGGACGCCGTTGCGCACCGCGTGCAGGCACCCCTCCATCTTGGGCACCATGCCGCTGGACAGCTCGGGCAGCAGTTTCTCCAGCTCGCTCGCGGTGAGCCGGCTGATCACCTCGTCGCTGTTCGGCCAGTCCTCGTACAGGCCCTCGACGTCCGTGAGGACCATCAGGGTCTCCGCGCCGAGCGCGGCCGCGAGCGCCGCCGCGGCGGTGTCGGCGTTGACGTTGTAGATGTGGCCGTCGTCGGCGCTGCGGGCGATGGAGGAGACGACCGGGATGCGGCCGTCGTCCAGCAGGGCCCGGATGGCACCGGTGTCGATCTCGGTGATCTGCCCGACCCGGCCGATGTCGACGGCCTCGCCGTCGATCATCGGGCGGTGCCGGGTCGCGCTGATGGTGTGGGCGTCCTCACCGGTCAGGCCGACGGCGAGCGGGCCGTGCTGGTTGAGCAGGTTGACCAGCTCGCGCTGCACCTGCCCGGCGAGCACCATGCGGACGACGTCCATGGCCTCCGGGGTGGTGACCCGCAGCCCCGCCTTGAACTCGCTGACCAGGCCCTGCTTGTCGAGCTGCGCGCTGATCTGCGGGCCGCCGCCGTGCACCACGACCGGCTTGAGGCCGGCGTGCCGCAGGAAGACGACGTCCTGGGCGAAGGCCGCCTTCAGCTCCTCGTCGACCATGGCGTTGCCGCCGAACTTGATGACGACCGTTTTGCCGTGGTGCCGGGTCAGCCAGGGCAGCGCCTCGATCAGGATCTGCGCCTTGGGCAGGGCCGTGTGCTTGCGGGCGCTCATGAGCTGTAGGCGCTGTTCTCGTGGACGTACTCGGCGGTCAGGTCGTTGGTCCAGATGGTCGCGGTCTCGGTGCCGGCGGCGAGGTCGGCGGTGATGTGGACCTCGCGGTAGCGCATGTCGACCAGCTCGCGGTCCTCGCCGACGGAGCCGGACTTGCAGACCCACACGCCGTTGATCGCGACGTTGAGGCGGTCCGGCTCGAAGGCGGCGGAGGTGGTGCCGATCGCCGAGAGCACCCGGCCCCAGTTGGGGTCCTCGCCGTGGATCGCGCACTTGAGGAGGTTGTTGCGGGCGATGGAGCGGCCCACCTCGACGGCGTCGTCCTCGGTCGCCGCGTTGACGACCTCGATCTTGATGTCCTTGGAGGCGCCTTCGGCGTCGCGGATCAGCTGGCGGGCGAGGTCGGCGCAGACCTGCTCGACGGCGGCGGCGAACGGCTCCGGTGCGGGGGTGACGCCGGAGGCACCGGAGCCGAGCAGCAGCACCGTGTCGTTGGTCGACATGCAGCCGTCGGAGTCGGCCCGGTCGAAGGTGGTGCGGGTGGCGGCGCGCAGCGCCCCGTCGAGGGCGGCGGAGTCCAGGTCGGCGTCGGTGGTGAGGACGACCAGCATGGTGGCCAGGCCCGGTGCGAGCATGCCCGCGCCCTTGGCCATGCCGCCGACCGTCCAGCCCTCGCCCTCGTACACGGCGGTCTTGTGGACGGTGTCGGTGGTCTTGATGGCGATGGCGGCCTTCTCGCCGCCGTGGGCGGAGAGCTCGGCCGCCGCCTTGGCGACGCCCGGCAGCAGCTTGTCCATAGGCAGCCGGACGCCGATCAGCCCGGTGGAGCAGACGGCGACCTCCCCCGCGCTCTGCCCGAGGGCGTCGGCGACCGCCTCGGCGGTGGCGTGGGTGTCCTGGAAGCCCAGGGGGCCCGTACAGGCGTTGGCGCCACCGGAGTTGAGGACGACGGCGGAGACCTGACCGCCCTTGAGGACCTGCTCCGACCACAGGACGGGGGCGGCCTTGACGCGGTTGGAGGTGAAGACGCCGGCCGCGGCGAGCCGCGGACCGTTGTTCACCACGAGGGCGAGGTCCGGGTTGCCGTTCTCCTTGATCCCGGCGGCGATACCCGCCGCCGTGAATCCCTGTGCTGCCGTGACGCTCACTGTGTCGTCTCCTTGTCCGCTTCTGGGCCGACGCACCGCAGGGGCGCGGCCTTCGCCGTGATGTCGGTGTACGGCCCGGTCACCGGGGCCGTGCCGGGCGCGTCGGCCCCCGCGCCGCAGGGCGCGGCCCGGGTGAGCAGCTCGGCGACGGCGCGGCGGGCGCGGGCGGCGGGGCGGGGGGTCATGGTGCGACCCCCGCGGTGCTCAGGCCCAGTCCCTCGGGGAGGCCGAGCGCGATGTTCATGCTCTGCACCGCGCCGCCGGCGGTCCCCTTGGTGAGGTTGTCGATGGCGCTGACGACGACGACCCGGCCGGCGGCCTCGTCGTACGCGACCTGGATCAGCGCGGCGTTCGAGCCGTACACGGCGGCGGTGGCGGGCCACTGGCCCTCCGGCAGCAGGTGCGCGAACGGTTCGTCGGCCAGCGCCTTCTCGTAGGCGCCCCGTACGGCGTCGGCGGTGGTGCCGGGCCTGGCCTTGGCGCTGCAGGTGGCGAGGATGCCGCGGGGCATCGGCGCCAGCGTCGGGGTGAAGGAGACGCAGACCCGCTCCCCGGCCACCCCGGAGAGGTTCTGGATCATCTCGGGGGTGTGCCGGTGCGTACCGCCGACGCCGTACGGGGTCATGTTGCCCATGACCTCGCTGCCCAGCAGGTGCGGCTTGGCGGCCTTGCCCGCACCGGAGGTGCCGGACGCGGCGACGACGACGGCCTCGGGCTCCACCAGGCCCGCCGCGTACGCGGGGAAGAGCGCGAGCGTGACCGCGGTGGGGTAGCAACCGGGCACCGCGATGCGCCTGGAGCCCGCCAGCGCGGCGCGCGCACCCGGCAGCTCCGGAAGGCCATACGGCCACGTGCCCGCGTGCGGGGAGCCGTAGAACCGCTCCCAGTCCGCGGCGTCCTCGAGCCGGAAGTCGGCGCCGCAGTCGACGACGAGGGCCGTGTCACCGAGCTGCTCGGCGACGGCGGCCGACTGCCCGTGCGGCAGCGCGAGGAAGACGACGTCGTGTCCGGCCAGCGCCTCCACGTCGGTCGCCTCCAGGACGCGGTCGGCCAGCGGCAGCAGATGCGGCTGCAGGCCGCCGAGGCGCTGCCCGGCGTTGGTGTTCCCGGTGAGCGCGCCGATCTCGATCTCGGGGTGGTTCAGCAACAGGCGCAGGATCTCCCCGCCCGCGTACCCGCTCGCTCCCGCCACCGCTGCCCGGAATGCCATGGACCCTCCTCGTCGATGGCATGACTATACGGCGCCCGGAAGTTTTATGCAAAGCTTTTCGGCCCGTTCCGGCCCCGCCGCCTATGACGAGGCTCTGCGCATGGCCCCTCAGGACGATAGTTGGCCCTCGCTCCGGACTCGCCACTACCACGTGAACATGCCGAGACGACCGGTATGGCTTCGTGCGGCCAAGTCGGGTCGGCGGGACACCGGCCACAGGCGTTCGCCCCAGACCGTGTCCTGTGCGGTGAGGATCAGAGGACCGCCCGCCGCGACCGCTCGGTAAGGCTCGGCCCCGGGTACGCAGACGGTCACCAACCACGGCAAGTCACCCTCCGGACCGGCCACCACCACCGGTGCCGTGAAAGCGCCACTGACCGCCTGGCGCGCTCAGTACGGATGGACGACCTTCAGCGCCACAGCCCGCCCGGCAAGCAAACGGCCCAAGAACACGCGACCCATACCGCCTGCACCAAGACGGCTTCCGGGATCTTTCAGCGCCGGTGGACGCTGACCGCGTAGCCGCCGCCCTCATAAGGGTCGGCGTCCCAGGTGGCGAAGCGGTCGACGAAGGCGAGGCTCGCCGCAGCGCAATAGGTGTCGTACTCCGGCAGCGTGATGCTTGGCGGCACCGGCAGGTGGGCCTCATCCAAGCCGAATCCGGAGACGAACAGACCCCCCGGGCGCAGCACCGCGGCCAGTCGGCTGACGGCCGCCGCCTCGGTACCTGTGGCGAGAAGCGGGAAAATGTTGCCGGCGGCGACCACGAGGTCGAAGCCCGCAGCGGCATGAACATCGGCCGGGGCAAAATCGGTCAGGTCGGCCCGGATCCACGTCAGGTCCGGCGCTTCCCTGCGGGCCACCGCCAGCATGGACTCATCGAGATCCACCCCGACACAGTCGTACCCGAGCTCCGCGAGCCGGATCATGACCCGTCCGGTACCGCACCCGGCGTCCAGCACCCGCGCTCCCACGGGCACGAGCGCGGCGCAGAATCGCGCCTCACCATGCATGTCCTTGCCGCCGTCGGCCACAACCGCCAGACGCGCGGCGTAGTCCTCTCCGGAGCTCCCACCAGTCAGCTCTTCCCAGCGATTCATGACGGCAAGGCTAGTCAAGCGGAACGATCACTCTGCCATCGCCCTCGGATGCCAGGGAAAGCCGGCGCCGAGTTCCCGGCCCGAACCCTGTCCGACCCCTGCGCGCCACGCGCTTGGCCCTGCGTCCGAGGTGACAAGACCTGGGCGAAGTCAACCCAGTCCACCGTCGACGAACATCGCGCCCTCGGCGTCTTCGCTGCCAACCCGGACACGGTGTTGGAGATCGGCCCTGGGTCCGGACGGTACCTGGAGAAGACGCTGAGAGAGTGTTCACCAGGCCGCTACGAGATCTACGAGACGGCAGCTCCCTGGGCCGCCTACCTGGTGGACGCGTTCAGCGTGGTCGCCCAGCCGACCGCAGAATCCCCGCGGCGCACCCCGTACGGGGCCGACCTGGCTCTCGGGGTGGGGCTGGTCGGCGGCCCCGGCACCGGCAACGGCCTCGTCGCATCGCGGCCACTGCTGATGGATGTCAGATCCGCCAACTGTCGTTCGTCGTCACAGCCGCCCTGGGGCCGGTGGGGCGCCCCGGAGTCCGGCGAGTCTCGGCACCCCGGTCGGCGTCCGGACCTCCGGCCGGTGGCGGCCGCGTGCCCTCACCGCGTCTACGAGCGGCGGCGGGGCTTGCCGCGCTTCGCGGGGCGGGGGGTCTTGGCGGACGTACGGCCGGACGACCTGCCCGCCGCCGGCTTGCGGCGCGCCGCCCCCTCCTCGGGGCGCTGCTTCTTCGGCTGCGGCTGGGCCTGGGTGCGGCCGCGGGTGCTGTTGACGGTGCGGCCGCGCACGATGCCGATGAAGTCCTCGACCCGGTCGGTCGTGGTGTCCTCGCGCCACGACAGGGCCACCCGCGACTGCGGGGCGTCGACCACCGTGCGGTAGGTGAGGTCGCGGCGGTGGTGCAGGCGCGCCAGCGACTGCGGCACGACCAGCACCCCCACGCCCGCCGCGACGAGCTCGACGGCGTCCGCGGTCGTGGCCGGGCGCTCGATCGCGGGCCGCCCGGGGGGTTGCTCCCACTCCAGGGTGTCGTCGAGGGGGTGGAACACCACGTCGTCGGCCAGGTCCGCCAGCGACACCTCCTCGGCGGCCGCCACGAGGTGGTCCTTGGGGACGACGACGACCGTCGTCTCCGTGTAGAGGGGGATGGCGCTGAGGTCCGTCCGGTCGATCGGCAGCCGTACGAAGCCCGCGTCCGCGTCGAGGCCGCGGAGCATCCCGGGGACCTCGGCGGCCGTGACCATGACGAGCTCGAGCGGGACGTCCGGCAGCCGTTCCTGCCAGATCCGCACCCATTTGGCGGGGGTCACGCCCGGGACGTAGGCGAGGCGGAACGAGGGGGGAGCTTCCGAGCCGGTCATCCGGCCAGGCTACCCCGGCGCCGGTCGGGGACCGCTCCCGCGATCGATATCCTTGAGGCATGACGTCGCACCAATCCGCCCAGACCATGAAGCCCGCCACGGCGGCGAAGAAGCTGGGTGTGTACCTCGAGGCCACCCCCGCCGAGTTCCGGGAGGGCGTCGTGTCGCGCGACGAGCTGAACGCGCTGCAGGCCGACCCGCCCGAGTGGCTCCGGGAGCTGCGCCGCAACGGCCCGCACCCGCGCCCGGTGGTGGCGGCGAAGCTGGGCATCTCCAACTCCGGCCTCGCCCGCGGCGGGGTCACCGAGGCGCTCACCACGGAGCAGATCGAGGCCCTGAAGCAGGAAGAGCCCGAGTGGCTGCAGAAGGAGCGCGCCACCCAGGCCGAGGTCCGCAAGGAGGCCGCACGCCTCAAGGAGCGCGACGCGGAGCGCGCCGGCGGCGCCGACGCCTGACGTCCCCCTCTCGCCTCCGTACGCCGCCCCGCGCCCACCGCGCGGGGCGGCGTCGTTCCGGCTCGCCACCCGGACCCGCCGGCGGCTTGGGCACCGCTGGGGGTACCCGCGCCGTCTGCCAGGCGGCCGACCGGCGCAGCCGCCGGTCGCCCCCGCGCGCGGCTACTTGCCGGCCCCGTTCCCCCTCGTCGTCATCGCCTGGGCGACCGATGATCCCGAGTCCGTCAGCTTCACGGTGCAGCGCCGCTTCGCGCTCTCCCCGGCGCGCCGCGCCGTGAGCGCTCGCCGGGCGGCGGCCACCTCCTCGCAGGTGCCGTCTCTCCCGACGGCGGGTTGACGACGCGCCGAGGACCGATCTTCGGGAGCCGCGGCCCGAGCGCCGTCCCGGCCTTCCGGCGGACCGGGCGCAGGCCACCGTCGCCTCGCGGAGCGAAGGCCGGACCCCGGCGCGGGCTGGCTCCCGCCACCTCCACAAAGCGCGTTCCGGTCCGTTGACAGCGCCGTGGGCGCGTCGCAGACTCGGTGCTCAAACGTTCAATGAACGATAGTTCACTGTGCGAACGAGGGCGTTCGCGTGCCAGACAGGGGCTGCCATGACCATCACCCGCGAACTGCTGATCGGCGGCAAGGACGTCCCGGCCGTCTCCGGACGCACGGCCGAGGACGTGAGCCCCTTCACCGGGGAGGTGTACGCGACCGTGGCCGCCGGGGGTGCGGAGGACATCACCCGGGCGGTGGACGCGGCCGAGGCCGCGTTCCCGGAGTGGGCGGCGCTCAGCCCGTTCGCACGGCGCAAGATCTTCCTGACCGCGGCCGACCTGCTGGAGGCCCGCACCGAGCAGGCCGCCGAGATCATGGCGCACGAGGCCGGCGGCACGCGCCTCTGGGCGTACTTCAACGTCGGGCTGGCCGCCAACATCCTGCGCGAGGTGGCCGCCGCCGTCACCGCGCCGCGCGGTGAGGTGCTCAGCGCGCAGGAGGAGGGCGTCCTCGGCATGGCGGTGCGCGAGCCGGTCGGCGTCGTGGGCGCCTTCGCTCCGTGGAACGCCCCGGTCATCCTGGGTGTCCGCGCGGTCGCCGCGCCGCTGGCGGCGGGCAACACGGTGGTGGTGAAGCCGAGCGAGGACGCCCCGGTGGCCTGCGGCCTGTTCGTCGCGGACGTGCTGCGCGAGGCCGGGCTGCCCGACGGCGTGCTGAACGTGGTGACCAACGCCCGTGAGGACGCGGCGGAGGTCGCCGAGGCCCTCATCGCCGACCCGAGGGTCCGCATCGTCAACTTCACCGGGTCGACCGAGGTCGGGCGGATCATCGGCACCCATGCCGCGCGCCACCTCAAGCCCGCCGTGCTGGAGCTCGGCGGCAAGAACGCGATCGTCGTGCTGGACGACGCCGACGTGGACTACGCCGTCGACGCCGCCGTCTTCGGCGTCTTCCTCAACTCCGGGCAGATCTGCATGTCCGGCGACCGGATCCTCGTCCACGAGAGCCTCGCCGAGGAGTTCACGGCCAAGTTCGCCGCCAAGGTCGGCACGCTGCCCTCGGGCGACCCCTCGCACCCGCACACCGTGATCGGCCCGCTGGTGAGCTCCGCCTCCGCGCGGCGCGTCGCGGAGCTGGTGCGGGACGCGGTCGCCAAGGGCGCCACCGTGCTGACCGGCGGCGGTGAGCCAGACGGCGCGGTGCACCCGGCCACCGTGCTGCGGGACGTGCCCAAGGACGCGGAGGTCTACTACGGGGAGGCCTTCGGCCCCGTCGTCACCGTGGCCTCCTTCGCCGACGACGACGAGGCCGTGGCCCTGGCCAACGACACCGACCACGGTCTGACCGCGGGCGTCATCACGGAGAACGGCACCCACGGGCTCGCCGTCGCCCGCCGGCTGCGCACCGGCATCGTGCACGTCAACGACCAGTCCGTGGCGGACGAACCGCAGGCGCCGTTCGGCGGCTTCAAGGCCTCCGGCTACGGCCGCTTCGGCGGCCGCTGGGGCCTGGAGGCGTTCTCCAACACCCGCTGGGTCACCCTGGCCACGCAGCAGGCGCACTACCCGTTCTGAACCCCGTGGTGAGCGGGGCGTAGGGTCCGACCATGGACGATCCGGTCGGCGCGGCCCGCGCCCTGCTCGCAGAACGCTTCCCCGACGCCCTGGCGGGCTTCCTGGGCGGGTCCACGGCCCGCGGTGAGGGGACGGCGACGTCCGACCTGGACGTGGTCGTCGTCCTCGATCCGCCCGCCGGGTGCCACGCGGAATCGTTCACCTGGGGCTCCTGGCCGGTCGAGCTCTTCGTGCACACCACCGAGTCGCTGCCTGCCTTCATGGGGTGGGACCGCGACCGCGGCAGCGGCACGATGGCGTTCATGTGCGCGCGGGGCGTCGTCCTGCTCGACCGCGACGGCACCGCCGCCCGGCTGCGCGACACGGCGGAGCGCATCCTCGCCGCCGGGCCGCCCGCCGTCCCGGACTCCGAGCGCGACCACCGGCGCTACGCCGTCACCGACCTGCGCGACGACCTCCTCGGCGCCCGGGACGAGGAGGAACTCCTCGCCGTGGCCGCTGCCCTGCTGGACCGCGCCGCCGAGCTGCTGCTTGCTACGCGCGGCCACTGGCGCGGTGGCGGCAAGTGGCTGCCGCGCCGGCTGCGCGAGGCCGAGCCCGAGCTCGCGGGGCTCCTGCTCGGCGGTTACCGGGATCTCGTCCGCGGCGGCCCGCGCGAGCCCTTCGCCGCGGCGGTCGACGCGGTGCTGCACGCCTGCGGCGGCCCGCTGTGGGCGGGTTACCGGCGCACCCCCGACCCGCGCATGCTGGCGGAACTCGGCCTGCGGCCGGACTGAGCCCCGGGCGGCGTTCCAGAGGGTGCGGAGCGGACGCCCGAACCTAGACTGGAGGGGCAAGGCTGCGGACCGCCGAGTTCTCAGGAGGTCTACCGATGCACGCGAACAAGGGTGACCGGGTCAGGCAGCACGGGCGGGTAGTCGGCCAGCACGACAAGGTGGCCGAGATCGTCGAGGTCATGGGGCAGGAGGGCGAGCCGCCGTACCGCGTCCGGTACGACGACGGGCACGAGTGCATCCTGTCCCCAGGACCGGACTCGACGGTGGAGCACGGGCGGGGCGCGACCCCGACCCGCTGAACCGTTCCGCACCGGATCGTGCCGGACCGCGGCCGTCGCACCATGCGGCCGCGGTCCCGCTCGACGGCTCCCGCGCCCCCGGTCAGGGGCGGGGCGTGCGGACCCGCGTCGTGTAGTGGTCGGCGACGACCCGGGACATCGCGCCGATGGGGTCGGCGGCGACCTCCTTGGCGGAGAAGAAGACGTTGCCGAGCACCTGGGGATGGTTCCGGTCCAGTTCGAGGTGGCGGGAGAGTTCGGCCGGGTCCTGCCAGGCCTTGGCCTCGCCCGCGGCGCCCGCGCGGTACAGGGCCTCGCCGATGTAGAGCTGGACGCGGGTGCCGTCGACGACCTGGGCCCACCAGGGCACGAGCGTGGCGTAGTCGGCGACGTCGAAGCCGATGTGCCAGTACACCTGCGGGACGATGTAGTCGATCCAGCCCTTGCGGACCCAGCCGCGCGTGTCGGCGTAGAGGTCGTCGTACGTCTGGACCCCGCCGCGGGTGTCGGAGCCGCGCGGGTCCGTGCGGCGGTTGCGCCAGACGGCGAAGGGGCTGACGCCGAAGCGGGTGGCGGGGCGGAGCGCCCGGATGCGGGCGGCGGTCTCGCTGACGAGCAGGTCGATGTTGTCGCGCCGCCAGGACGCGAGGTCGTCGAAGCCCTCCCCGTACCGGGCGAAGGCGTCGTCGTCGGCGAAGTGCCGGCCGGCGACCGGATAGGGGTAGAAGTAGTCGTCCCAGTGCACCCCGTCGAGGGGGTAGCGGCGGACGGCGTCGAGCATGGCGTCCTGCACGAAGCGCCGCACCTGGGGGATCCCCGGGTTGTAGTAGAGCTTGCCGCCGTAGGCGACGAGCCAGTCGGGGTTGACCCGGGCCGGGTGGTCCGGGGAGAGCCGTTCCGGGTCGTCGTGGGTGGCGACGCGGAACGGGTTGAACCAGGCGTGCAGTTCCAGCCCGCGCGCGTGCGCCTCCGCCACGGCCGTGCCGAGCGGGTCCCAGCCGGGGTCCCGCCCCTGGACACCGGTCAGGAACTCCGACCAGGGCTCGTACGGGGATGGCCACAGCGCGTCGGCGGTCGGCCGGACCTGCATGACGACCGCGTTGAGGCGCCGCTCGACGGCGAGGTCGAGGAAGCCGACGAGTTCGTCGTGCTGCTGACGGGCCGACAGCCCGCGGGCCGAGGGCCAGTCGCGGTTGGCGACCGTCGCCAGCCACATGCCGCGGAACTGCCCCGTCGCGCCGGCTCCGCCCGTCACGGCCCCGGCCGGGCCCGTCGCCGCCGCGGCCGCCCCGGCCGCCCCCTCCGCCGCCCTCGCGACCTCGCCCGCGGCGAGTACGCTGCCCAGTGCCCCGGCGGCGCCCGCGGCGAAGCTCCTGCGTGAGAGTCGGCGCATGGCTGTCCCCTGATCGCCCGTCATATTCATATTTCGCTGATACTGGGCCGAATCGGTCCGTCCGGCAACCTCCCCGGACCCCGGCGTGTCCGGGGCGCCCCCGGCCCCCGCCCGCCCCGTGCGGCGCCCGCGCCACTTCCGGCGCGCGGGCGGCACCGGCGGTGTCGGGGCCGGTCAACGGGGCGGCCGGGCCCGCCGGGGCGGGCCGCCCCGGGACCCGGACCGGTACGCCGGCCGGGTGTAATGTCGAGCGGGCTGGTCCGGACCTCACGACGGTCCGGGTCTCCATCTCGCGATCAGGGAGAGGCTGGGCGTTGAACGACGACATCCGTTATGTCGGTGTGGTGGGCTGTGGCCAGATGGGCGCGGGCATCGCCGAGGTGTGCGCCCGGGCCGGACTGGAGGTCCGGGTGGCGGAGACCACCGGCGAGGCCCTGGAGCTGGGCCGGACGCGGCTGACGAGCTCGCTGCAGAAGGCTGCGGAACGCGGCAAGATCACCGAGGAGGAGCGCGACGCCGCGCTCGAGCGCCTCTCCTTCACCACCGACCTGGGCGACTTCGCCGACCGCGACCTCGTCATCGAGGCCGTCGTCGAGAACGAGCAGGTCAAGACCGAGATCTTCCAGGTGCTCGACCAGGTGGTGACCCGCCGCGACGCGATCCTGGCCTCGAACACCTCCTCCATCCCGCTGGTGAAGCTCGCCGTGGCGACCTCCCGCCCGGAGCAGGTGCTCGGCATCCACTTCTTCAACCCGGCGCCGGTGCAGAAGCTCGTCGAGCTGATCCCCGCCCTCACCACCGACGGCCAGACGCTGGTGCGCGCCGAGAAGCTCGTCACCGACGTGCTGGGCAAGCACCCGATCCGGGCCCAGGACCGCGCGGGCTTCGTGGTCAACGCGCTGCTCATCCCGTACCTGCTGTCGTCGATCCGGATGTTCGAGACCGGCATCGCCAGCCGTGAGGACATCGACAACGGCATGGAGATGGGCTGCGCCCACCCGATGGGCCCGCTCAAGCTCTCCGACCTGATCGGGCTGGACACCGTGGCCTCGGTCGCCGACTCGATGTACGAGGAGTTCAAGGAGCCGCTGTACGCCGCTCCCCCGCTGCTCCAGCGCATGGTCGACGCGGGCCGGCTGGGCCGCAAGAGCGGCCACGGCTTCTACGACTACGTGTAGTTCGGCGTCCGCGCCGTCGTCTCCCGCCGCGCGTCGAGCCGGGCCAGTTCCGCCCTGGCCCGGGCCTCGACCGGGGCGGCGCCGACCGCGGAACTGATCTCCAGGGCCTCGACCAGGGCGCCCCGGGCCGCCGGCGCCCGCCGCGGACGGCGCTCGGCGGCACCCAGCACGATCAGCGTGCGGGCGAGGTCGATGGGGAGGGAACGGCCCCGCAGGCGGTCGGCGGCGGCCTGGATGCGGGTGACGCCCCGCTTGGAACGGCCCAGCACGCAGTCGCGCAGCCCCTCGGCGCGGTCCAGGGCGGACTGCACGCTGGCGGAGGGCCGGGCCCCGGCGCGGCGGCGCGCCGCGCGCAGGATCTCGGCGGCGGAGTCCGTGTCACCGAGGATGACGGTCGCCTCGGCCAGGTCCCCGTACCAGCGCAGCATCACCGGGTCGGCGATGCCCATCGTCTCCCCCAGCCTGCGCACCTGCCGCAGGGTCTCGACGGCCGCCGCGGTGTTCTCCCGCCCACCGGCCAGCAGTTGCGCCCGGCCGCGGACGCCCAGGGCCCGCAGCAGGAAGAGCTGGTCCCCGTCGGTCATGCAGGCCCGGATGGTGCGGTCGGCGAGCTCCAGCGCGCGCTCCAGGCGCCCCCCGGCGGTCTCGGCGAGCGCGGCGGCGTACAGCACCGGCGGTGAGTCGCTGCCGGCCCTGACGGGGAGCACGGCGCAGCGGGCGACGTTGTCCAGGGCCTCGCGGCAGCGTCCGGACCGCACCTGGATGCGGATCAGCGCCACCAGCGTGGCGGCGGTCTCCTCGACCGAGGCGTACTCGCCGGTCCTGCCCAGGAGACCGGCCACCTCGCCCTCCGCCTCGGTGATGCGGTCGGCGTCGGCGGCCAGGATCGCGCGGGTGCGCACCAGTTCGCGGGCGCCGGGCCCGTCGGGCGCCACCGGGAGGCCGAACGCCTCGCCCAGCGCTGCCTCGGCGGCCCCCGCCTCGCCGTGCAGCGCGTGCAGCCGGGCGAGCAACGCCAGGGCGGCCACGCGGGTGTCGACGGCGCCCGCCTGGACCGCGATGTCGGCGGCCCGGCGGGCGTGGGCGGAGGCCTGCGCGGGCCGCCCGCAGATGAGGTGCCGCAGGGCGGCCCAGTGGTGCAGCCGGGCCTCCAGCTCGGGATGCCCCTCGGCCTCCACCAGGCCGTCCGAGATGAGGCGGCCCGCGGCGCCGAGCGCCTGACCGGCGTTGCCGAGCATGATCAGCCGGGCCAGTACCCGCTGCCGGGCGGATGCGGCCTCGGCGAGCACGGTCTCCGCGGCCCGGTCGGCGTCCCCCCGCAGCCCGGCGTCGCTGGCGTACTCGGCCGCGGCCAGCAGCCGGTCGGCGCGCTCGGCCGGGCGGTCCTCGGGGGTACGGCGCACCGCCAGGGCGGCCAGTTCCGCGGCGGTGGCGGGGGCGCCGCGGCGGCGCGCGGACCCGGCGGCGGCGGTGAGCGTGGCCGCGGTGGCCTCGTCGGCGTGCGGGTGGGCCAGGGCCAGGTGCCGCGCCTGTTCCACGGGCTCGGGGACCACGCGGGACAGCAGCTTGTGCGCGGTGCGCCGGCCGTGCTCGGGGGCGTCGGTGTACACGGCGGCCCGGATCAGCGGGTGCTGGAAGCGAATCGTTCCTTCGGCGTCGGCCGCGGCGACCCCCAGGCTCTCGGCGGTGCCCAGGTCGCCCTCCGGGTCCGGGATCCCCGCGGCACCGAGCAGCGGCAGCGTGGGGCGGGCCGCGGCGCTGGCGACCAGCAGCGTCTGCCGGGCGGAGGCGGGCAGCAGCCGCACCCGGTCCAGCAGCAGGTCGCGCAGCCGCGGCGGTACGGACAGCACGTCCCCGGCCTCGAAGGGCGTACCGTCCCGCAGCAGGGCGCGGCCGAGTTCGAGGGCGTACAGCGGATTGCCCGCGGCCGTGTCCTGGACGGCCCGCACGGCGCGTTCGGGCAGCTCCGCCCCGGTGTCGTCCAGCAGCAGCTCCGCCACGTCGCCGTCGGACAGCGGAGGGACGAGCAGCGCCGTGGTGCCCGGCGGGCAGCACCGCAACCCGGGCGGCTCCTCGCCCTCCACGACCCGCTCGGCGGCCAGGAAGCGCACGCCCTCGCCCGGCGGGAGCCGTCGCAGCGCGAGCGACAGGACCTCCGCGCTGGGCACGTCGAGCCACTGCAGGTCGTCGACGACGATCAGCACGGGGCCGGCCGCCGCGAGCGCCCGCAGCAGCTCGACGGCCGCGTCGCGCACCGCCAGCCGGCTCTGCGTCGCGACCGGCTCGTGCCCCCGCAGCAGCGCCGCCCGCAGCGCGGCCCGTGGCCCCGCGGTCAGCCCGTCGACGTACTCCTCCGGCACGCGGGCGAAGAGGTCCATCAGCGCCACGAAGGGCAGCTTGGCGTCCTCCTCGACGGGCACCGCCCGCAGCACGGAGCCTCCCGGCGGGACCTCGTCGGTCAGCGCCGCGAGCAGGGCGGACTTGCCGATCCCGGCCGCTCCGTGGAGCAGTACACCCGGACCGGCGGTCAGCTGTGTCCGGGCATGGTCGAGGATCTCTCGACGCCCGATCAGGGACGGCATATGCTCATGACAACGTTTGCTCAACTGCCTTGTCAATGGCCGCAGTCACGTCGCCCTCCGGGTTGCCCCGTGTCGCCCCTTGCGGCCGGTTGTTGTGTGCGGCTCCACTGCGCCTGCGGCGGGAAACCGCCCGCCGCAGGCGCAAACAACCCGCACACGACAACAGGCCGCAAGGGGCACCCCGGGGCGCAAACGACCCGCACACGGCGACACGGGGTCAGGCAACCCCATCGGGATGAGGCAGCAGCACCACGCGGTGCGCCCCCGCATCCGCGGCCACCGCGCTGTCGCACGCCGCGACGACCGTGATCCCCGCGGCCGCCACGCGCCGCAGCTCGCTCCACGCGCCGCGGCTGATGACGGTCGTCGTGACGGACGGACCCCGGCTCCAGGGTGCGCTGTTGAGGGCGAGCTGCAGGGCCGAGCGCTGCGGCCCGGGCGGGCCGACCACGGCGATCAGTTCTCCCGTGGGCGTGGACAGTTCGGCTCCGGTGACGGTGGAGGTTGCCATGCCTGCCCCTCTCCTCGTTCTGGCCGGTATACGAGCAATGGGCGTTTCGCTCGGGGATCGACCCAGGTTTACCAAGGAATGGGCCGGATCAAGGGCGCGGCACTCCGGGAACCCCGGTTGCGGTGGGGGCGGCGCCCGTCTGGGCGGGCACCCTGGAGGCGTCCCGGTGGAGCACGAGCAGCGCCATGTCGTCGGTGAGCCGCCCCCGCGTGTGCCGCAGGAACGATGCCCGCACCCCGTCGACCAGGGACCGCGCGCACAACGCGCCGCCGCGGGCGGCCGCCTGGGCGGCCCCCTCCAGGGCCGGCACCAGGGGGAAGAACTCCCCGGCGGCGTCCCGGGCGTCCATCACGCCGTCGGTGTGCAGGAACAGCGCATGGCCGGGCAGGAGTTCACCGCACGGGACGGCCTTCGTACCGGGACCGGGCTCGAACAGGCCGAGCGGCGGGAACGGTTCGCCGGCCTCCAGCGGGTGGGCGCGCAAGTGGCCGGGGCGGCCGGGGCGGAGCAGGTACGGCTGCGGATGGCCGCAGTTGATGACCTGGACGTCGCAGTCCTCGCCCAGTTCGAGCAGCATCAGGGTCACGAACTCCTCGGCGGCGTGCGAACGCCCCCGCAGGTGCCGGTGGAGCGCCCGGTCCAGGCGCCGGAGCACGCCGGCGAGCTCAGGCTCGTCGTGCGCGGCCTCCCGGAAACTGCCCAGCAGCGCGGCGACGGTGCCGATGGCCTCGAGACCGTGACCGCGCACGTCGCCGATGACCGCGCGCACCCCGTGGGGCGTGGCGAGCACCTCGTACAGGTCGCCGCCGACGCGGGCGCCGCGGCTGGCCGAGAGGTGGTCGCCGGCCACCGCGAGGCCGTCGACGTGCTGCGGCAGCGGGGGCAGCAGCACCTGCTGGGCCGAGAGGGCGATCTCCCGGGTGCGGTCGAGCTCGGCGGCGAGCCGGGCCCTACGGTCGACGAGCAGGAAGCAGACGGCGAGGACGGCGAGGACGGCGACCTCGGTGCCGAGCCGTTGCCCGGTGTCCGGCACCGCGACGGCCGCCACGGCGAGCGCGCCGCTGGCCAGGACGCAGCGGCGGCGTCCCGTCCCGGCGCAGGCGATCACGGGGGCCGCGACCACGGCGGGCACCCACTGGACTCCCCCGGGCACCGCGTAGACCAGGCCCAGTACCGCGGCCACCCACAGCCCCGGCAGCGACAGGAGCGCCAGCCCCCGCACCCTGTGGCCGGTCGGGCGGCCCACTGCCCTGGGTCGGATCATGCCTCGGGGCTCCCCCTGAAGCCGTTGACGCGGTCGGCGACGACACAGCCCCCGCGTCGAGTGGGCCCTGGTTCGCGATCGATTGTGGCGACTCGGCGCGACGAACCGGATACCCAGTGGAGCCATTTCACCCGATCGGGCTACGTGACCGGCAGGAACGCCGGTGGGGCGCACCCGGCGGACCGGGGGCGCCCCACAGGGACCCGCATGCGTGCGCCTCAGGCGCCGCGCAGGGCCGCTCCCGTGCTCTCCGCCGCAGCGGCGACGGCGGCGTCACGGGCCGCGGAGGCCTCCTCCGCGGTGAGCGTACGGTCCGGGGCGCGGAAGCGCAGGCTGTAGGCCAGCGACTTCTTGCCCGCGCCGATCTGCTCACCGGTGAAGATGTCGAACAGCCGCAGCGATTCGAGCAGTTCGCCGGCGCCGGAGCGCAGGGCGCCCTCCACCTCGGCGGCCGGGACGGAGGCGTCCACGACCAGGGCGACGTCCTGGGTGGCCACCGGGAAGGTGGACACACGGGGCGCGACGACCGGGCCGCCGGCGGCCCGCTCAAGGCGGTCGAGGTCGAGCTCCATGGCGGAGGTGCGCTCCGGCAGGTGCAGCGCCTTGATCACCCGGGGGTGCAGCTCGCCGGCGTTGCCGACCAGCACCTCCTCGCCGTCGACGACCGCGAGGAGCGCGGCACAGCGGCCGGGGTGGAAGGGTGCCTGCTGGTCCTGGCGGACAATCAGCTCGACCCCGGCCTCGCGGGCGACGATCCGGCCCGCCTCGATCGCGTCGGCCGACCCCGCGGGACGGCCCGCGCCCCACCAGCCGGCCTGCTCACGGGCTCCGGCCAGGACGACGGCGACGCGCCGCGGCTGCCGCGGCAGGGCGGCGTCCAGGGCGGCGATCTCGGCGTCGGTCGGGCGCCGGTCGACCGGCAGCCGCGGCGGCGCGGGCTCCTCACCGCTGGGGCGGAAGACCAGTCCGGTCTCGAAGAGCGCGAGGTCGTGCGCGCCGCGCCCGACGTTGCGGCGCAGCGCGCCGAGCAGGCCGGGAAGCATGGACGTGCGGAGCGCGGGCTCCTCGTCCGACAGCGGGTTGGCCAGCTTGACGGTGATGCGGCGCGGGTCGTCCGCGTCGAGACCGAGCTGGTCGAAGACGGCCTCGCCGAGGAACGGGTAGTTCTGCACCTCGACGTAGCCGGCCCCGGCGAGCGCACGGCCGACCCGGCGGCGCAGCTTCTGCGACTCGGTCAGACCGCGGCCGGAGGGCAGGTTCGGCAGGGTGGAGGGCAGGTTCTCGTAGCCCTCCAGCCGGATGACCTCCTCGGCGAGGTCGTTGGGGTCGCGCAGGTCGGGCCGCCACGACGGCACGGTGACGATCAGCTCGTCGGCACCGTAGACGTCGCAGCCGACCTGCTGCAGCCGGCGCACCACGGTCTCGCGGCCGTACGCCATGCCCGCCACCTTGTCCGGGTGGTCGGCGGGGATGGTGAGGGTGTGCGGCGCCGAGGGCGCGATGACCTCGGTGACGCCCGCCTCGGCGGTGCCGCCCGCGAGCAGTACCAGCAGGTCGACGGTGCGCTGCGCGGCGGCGGCCGCGGCCTGCGGGTCCACGCCGCGCTCGAAGCGCTTGGACGCCTCGGAGGACAGCTTGTGGCGGCGCGCGGTGCGGGCGATGGCGACCGGGTCGAAGTGCGCCGCCTCGATGACGACGTCGGTCGTCGAGGCGCCGGTGTCGTCGATCTCGGTGTTGGCGCCGCCCATGACCCCGGCCAGGCCGATCGGCCCGCGGTTGTCGGTGATCACCAGGTCCTCGGCGTCCAGGACGCGGACCTGGCCGTCGAGCGTGGTCAGCTTCTCACCCGGCTGGGCCCGGCGGACGCCGATGGCGCCCTCGATGCGGTGCCGGTCGTAGGCGTGCAGGGGCTGGCCCAGCTCCAGCATCACGTAGTTGGTGACGTCCACGGCGAGCGAGATCGGGCGCATGCCGGCCTTCTGCAGCCTGCGCTGCAGCCAGATCGGCGAGCCGGCCTCCGGGTCGAGCCCGGTGACGGTGCGCGCGGTGAAGCGGTCGCAGCCGACCGGGTCGGCGACCCGCACCTCGTAGCCGTAGGAGTTCGGGCCGGGCACGTCGAGCAGCGCCGGGTCGCGCAGCGGCAGACCGTAGGCGATGGCGGCCTCGCGGGCGACGCCGCGCATGGACAGGCAGTAGCCGCGGTCCGGGGTGACCGCGATGTCCAGCACCTCGTCGACGAGCTCCAGGAGCTCTATGGCGTTGGTGCCGGCCTCGTGCTCCGGCGGCAGCACGATGATGCCGTCGTGGTCGTCGCCCATGCCGAGCTCGCGGGCGGAGCAGATCATGCCGTGCGAGTTGCGGCCGTAGGTCTTGCGCGCGGAGATCTCGAAGTTACCGGGCAGCACGCCACCGGGCAGGATGACGACGACCTTGTCGCCGACGGCGAAGTTGCTCGCGCCGCAGACGATCTCCTGCGGCTCGCCGGTGCCGTTCGCGGTGCCGACGTCGACGGTGCAGAAGCGGATCGGCTTCTTGAAGCCGCTCAGCTCCTCGATGGTGAGCACCTTGCCGACGACCAGCGGGCCCTTGAGCCCGGCGCCGAGCTGCTCGACGGTCTCGACCTCGAGGCCGGCGGAAATGAGCTTGGCCTGGACGTCGCGGCCGGACTCGCCGGCGGGCAGGTCGACGTACTCCCGCAGCCAAGAAAGCGGGACCCGCATCAGATCTCCATCCCGAACGGAAGGGTGAAGCGCACGTCACCCTCGACGATGTCTCGCATGTCCTCGACGTTGTGACGGAACATCAGCATGCGCTCGATGCCGAAGCCGAAGGCGAAGCCGCTGTACTTCTCCGGGTCGACGCCGCAGGCGGTGAGCACCCGGGGGTTGACCATGCCGCAGCCGCCGAGCTCGATCCAGCCCTCGCTGCCGCAGGTGCGGCAGGGACGGTCCGGGTTGCCGACGGACTCGCCGCGGCAGACGTAGCAGACCATGTCCATCTCGGCGGACGGCTCGGTGAAGGGGAAGTAGTTCGGGCGGAGCCGGGTCGTGATGTCCTCACCGAAGAGCGACTGGACCATGTGGTCCAGGGTGCCCTTGAGGTCGGCCATGGTCAGGCCCTCGTCGACGGCGAGCAGCTCGACCTGGTTGAACACCGGGGTGTGGGTGGCGTCCAGCTCGTCGGAGCGGTAGACCCGGCCGGGGCAGATCACGTAGACCGGCGGCTCGCGGTCGAGCAGGGAGCGGATCTGCACCGGGGAGGTGTGGGTGCGCAGCACGACGCCGCTCTCCTCCGGGCCGGAGCCCGCGGGCTTGTCGCCCTCGACGAAGAACGTGTCCTGCATGGTGCGGGCCGGGTGGTCCGCCCAGATGTTGAGGGCGTCGAAGTTGAACCACTCGGCCTCGACCTCGGGGCCCTCGGCCACCTCGTAGCCCATGGCCACGAAGACGTCCTCGATGCGCTCGGAGAGCGTGGTCAGCGGGTGCCGGGCGCCGCGCGGGGCACGGTCGTACGGCAGGGTGACGTCCACCGCCTCCTCGACCAGCACACGCTCGTCGCGCTCGCTCTCCAGCACCTCCTGCCGGGCCTTGAGCGCCTGGTTGACCGTGCCGCGGGCCTGGCCGACGCGCTTGCCCGCGTCCGCCTTGGCGTGCGGCGGCAGTGCGCCGATCTCACGGTTGGCCAGGGCGAGCGGCGAGCGGTCCCCGGTGTGCGCGACCTTGACCTCGCGCAGCGCGTCAAGGTCGGCGGCCTCCGCGATCGCGGCGAGCGCCTCGTCGCGCCGGCGCTCGATCTCTTCCGGTTTCAGTGCCTCGACCTCGACAGGGTCGTACGACTTGTTCGGTGCCGACATTTCTTCCCGTTCCGATGTGGGTGATGGCGTGGCCGACCTGCCTTGCCCGACCGCTGAATGCCAAGGGTCGAGTCTATCGGGGCCACGGGGAAAGGCTGGTCACGCCCGTCGGGGCCGGTGGATCACCACGCGATGCTCAGACCGTGAAGGCCGGCGCCCCGACGGGCAGGATAAATCGGAACTGGGCGCCCTTCCCGGGCGCGCGACCCACCGTGATCGTGCCGCCGTGGGCCTCGACGATGCCCTTGACGATGTAGAGGCCCAGGCCCGTGCCACCGCGTTTGCTGCCCCGCCAGAAGCGGGTGAAGACGCGGTTCATGGACTCCTCCGGGATGCCGGGGCCCTCGTCGCTCACGGTCACTGCCGTTCCGGACCATCCGCGCTCGCGCGGTGACGACGAAGGTGCTACGTCAATGGTGACAGTTCCCTCGCCGTGGCGCACGGCGTTTTCCAGCAGGTTCCCCAGGATCTGGTCGACCTTGTCGGGGTCGGCCCACAGCGACGGGAGCGACTCCGTCACCCGTACGGCGAAGCGGTCCGCAGGCTGTCCTGCGGCGACGAGGGCGTCCACGTGGCGCCGCACCGCGGCGGCGATGTCGACCGGCTGGCGGCGCACCTCCAGGCGGCCGGAGTCGATGCGGGAGATGTCGAGCAGCTCGGCGATCAGCCGGGTGACGCGGTTGGCGTCGGCGTGGACGGTCTCCAGCATGAGCTTCTTCTGGTCCTCGGTGAAGCGTTCCCACTTCGCCAGCAGGGTGGCGGTGAAGCCCTTGACGGATGTGAGCGGGGAGCGCAGCTCGTGCGCGACGGTGGCGATCAGTTCGGCGTGGCTGCGCTCGGTGCGCCGCCGCGCCTCAGTGCCGCGCAGCGCGACGACCAGCCGGCGCACCGGGCCGGTGGGGTGGTCGCGGACGTACCTGGCGGAGACCAGCACCTCGCGTCCGCCGGGGAGCAGCAGGTTGCGCTCGGGCTGCCCGGTGCGGGTGGCCAGGCCCGCGTACGGGTCGGTGAGCTGCCACCAGCGGCGTCCGTCCAGGTCCTCCAGGGGCAGCGCCTGCTCGAGGGGGCGGCCGAGGACGTCGGCGGGGTCGAGCGCGGTGATCCGGGCGGCGGCCGCGTTGAAGCAGAGGACGAGTCCGTGCTCGTCGGCGACGACGAGGCCGTCCGGGAGCTCGTCGGGCGTGATGCCGAGTTCGGTCAGGACAGTCGGCCAGCCCTCCAGCGCGCTCGGCGGCGTGCCGCCGGTCGTCCTGACGTCCATCCCCGTAACCCCCTCTCCAAGGCGGTCCCCGAGGGCGTCACACTACTAGCTCATTGTTACGGTGCGGCACCCTCCGGGAGCACGCTGCGCGCGGGCGGAGGCGTAGAGGCACACGGCGGCGGCCGTGGCGAGGTTGAGGCTCTCGGCGCGGCCGTGGATGGGGACGCGCACCACTTCGTCCGCGAGTGCGCGGGTCTCCTCCGGCAGACCCCAGGCCTCGTTGCCGAAGATCCAGGCCGTGGGGCCGCCCATCGTGGCCTCGTCCAGTTCGGCGTCCAGGTCGCGCTCCCCCGCGCCGTCGGCGGCGAGCAGCCGGACGCCCGCCCCGCGCAGGCCGTCGACCACCGTCTCCATGGGGACGCCGACGGCGACCGGAAGATGGAAGAGGCTGCCGACGGAGGCCCGTACGGCCTTGGGGTTGTACAGGTCCACCGAGGCGTCGGTGAGGACGACCGCCTCCGCCCCGGCGGCGTCCGCGCAGCGCAGCACGGTGCCGGCGTTGCCGGGGTCGCGCACGTGGGCCAGGACGGCGACGAGCTTGGGCCGGGCGCGCAGGATCTCCTCGAACGGGGTGTCCAGGAAGCGGCACAGGCCGATGATCCCCTGCGGGGTGACGGTGTCCGACATCTCCGCGACGACCTCCTCGGTCGCGGTGAACACGGGCACCCGGGCGGCGTGGGCCGCGGCGACGATCCCCTCGTGCCGGGCGGCGGCCTCGGGCGTGACGTAGACCTCGACCAGGTGCGCCATGGCCTCGCGCACGGCCTGCGGACCCTCGGCGAGGAAGCGCCGCTCCTTGCCGCGGAAGCTGCGCTTGGCCAGCCGCCGCGCGGCGACGACGCGGGGGGATCGCAGGGAGGTCAGCTCGGGGCCGGGCATGGGGGTGCACTCACTTCGGTCGGGTCCGGCCGGACGCGCGGCGCGGCGCTCCGGGACACAGCACGGACCCGCAGGCACACGGCCTGCGGGTCCGGAAGAGCGTGGGTCAGGCCGCCTTGGGGGCGTTGACGTCACTCGGCAGGGCCTTCTGGGCCACCTCGACCAGCGCGGCGAACGCGTTGGCGTCGTTCACGGCCAGCTCGGCGAGGATCTTGCGGTCGACCTCGACGTTGGCGGCCTTCAGACCCTGGATGAAGCGGTTGTAGGTGATGCCGTTGGCGCGGGCAGCGGCGTTGATGCGCTGGATCCACAGCTGACGGAAGTCGCCCTTGCGCTTCTTGCGGTCGTTGTAGTTGTAGACGAGGGAGTGGGTGACCTGCTCCTTCGCCTTGCGGTACAGGCGGGAACGCTGGCCGCGGTAACCGCTGGCCTGCTCGAGGATCGCCCGGCGCTTCTTCTGGGCGTTGACTGCCCGCTTGACGCGTGCCACTAGATAACTCCTTCTAAGGGACCGTGGGGGTGCTCACACGGCCCGAAAACGAATGGGTCCCGGTCCAACATCGCGCCCCCTGGTCGAAGGGGGCGTGCCGTCACTTGCCGAGAAGCTTCTTGATCTTCTTGGCGTCGGGCTTGGCCAGGACGACAGTGCCGGTGAGGGCACGGGTCTTCGTCGACGGCTTGTGCTCAAGCAGGTGGCGCTTGCCGGCGCGCTCGCGGATCACCTTGCCGGAGCCGGTGATCTTGAATCGCTTGCTCGCACCGCTGTGGGTCTTGTTCTTCGGCATGCGCCGTAGTCTCCTCGTCGCTGGCCCTCCCGTCCGCCCTGGAGCGGACGGAGAGCGTCAGTCCTTCATTGCGTTACCCGGAGCGGAACTCCGGGTCCTGGCGAACGCCGTCAGACGGCGTCAGCTGGCGTCGGCGGGAGCGTCCTGCACGTGCTCCTCCTCCGACTCCTGCTCCTGATCATCGGGGTCCCTCGGCAGGCGACCGGCCTTGCGGGCGGCCTGCGCCTCGCGGGCTTCGGCCATCGCCTCGGTCTTCTTCTTGTGCGGACCGAGAACCATGATCATGTTGCGGCCGTCCTGCTTCGGCGAGGACTCCACGAAGCCCAGGTCCTGGACGTCGTCGGCGAGCCGCTGCAGCAGTCGGAAGCCCAGTTCCGGGCGCGACTGCTCACGACCGCGGAACATGATCGTGATCTTGACCTTGTCGCCCTGCTTGAGGAACCGGACGACATGACCCTTCTTGGTGTCATAGTCGTGCGGATCGATCTTCGGCCGGAGCTTCATCTCCTTGATGACCGTGTGCGCCTGGTTCTTGCGCGCTTCACGGGCCTTCATGGCCGACTCGTACTTGAACTTGCCGTAGTCCATGAGCTTGCAGACCGGCGGGCGTGCGGTCGCCGCCACCTCGACCAGGTCGAGGTCGTACTCCTGCGCAAGCTCCAGTGCCTTGGCAAGCGGCACGATGCCGACCTGCTCGCCACTGGGACCGACGAGTCGCACCTCGGGGACGCGAATCCGGTCGTTGATGCGGGGCTCGGCGCTGATGGGGCCTCCTCGGTAGCACCACGCGTCTGACTGGATTGACAGCCGCGTAACGTCTGAAACTTGGTCCGGCCCGTGAGGAGACGTCAAAAAACGCCCCATACGGGTCACAGGCGGATGCTCCAACAACCGGGAGCACCGCCGCGGAATTCCCCGCGGGGCGCATCGGGCGCCCTGTCCTCATCCGGGGACACGGCACCTGACCGGTGACCCGCCGCCCTTGAAGAGTCGGCAAGGTGGGAGATCGGAGCCTCCACTTGTGGGCTGGAACGCTCCGTTTCCATGACGTCCACGGGGTGTCCAGCCGGTCGATCGTCAAGCATACCAGCGTCCGACCGCAGACCGTAATCGGCCGACGTGGCCCTATCGTGTGAGGCATGAGTGACGCCAGCCCCCAGCACGAGTCCCCCTCCGCGGACCGCCCCGACTTCGACACGCTGACCCGCGACATCGCGGACGTCCCGGCGGTCGAGGTGATCACCACGGTCGCGGTGCACCTGATGAGCGCGGCGGCGGTGAACCTCGGCCTCGCGGAGGACGGCGAGCGGCACAAGGACCTCGACGAGGCACGCAAGCTGATCACCGCGCTGGCCGGCCTGGTCACCGCCGGCGCGACCGAGATCGGCTCCTACCACGCCGCTCCGCTGCGGGACGGCCTGAAGTCGCTGCAGCTCGCCTTCCGCGAGGAGTCCGTCGTCCCCGACGCGCCGGGCGAGGGCCCGGGCGAGAAGTTCACCGGCCCCGTCCACGGCTAGTCCCCGCACCGCCCCCGCACCCCGCGCTCACGACGGCGTCGCCCCCGGTGGGGCGGCGCCGTCAGCGCGTGAAGAGCGGTTCGCCGGTTAGCCTGGTGTCGGCGGGGAGCAGCGCCAGCTCGATGCCGCGCACGAGCGCGCCGCGGAGCACCTCGTCCGCCGCGAGCGTCGTCGAGACGCGTTGGGCGACCTGACGCACGTCGGCGCCCGGGTCCAGGACCAGTCCCAGCGTGCCGTCGGAACCGGCGGAGGGGACCAGGTGCGCGCGGACCACCTCCGGCGCCGCGCCCACCGCGGCCCGCAGGGCCGCACGGACCGCCGGGTCGGCCAGCGGGTCCGCGCCCGCGCGGCCCGAGGCGACGGCACGCAGCGCGGCACCGGTCAGGGCGTACGGCACGGGCCCGGCCATGTCGATCAGCAGGGTGTCGGCCTTCTCGTGCGCCAGCGCCTGCAGCGCCTGGCCCAGCGGCACGGCCACCGGCCGCGCGTCCGGCCGCCAGCGCGCGAGGGCCTCGGTGGAGGTGAAGGCCGGCAGCGCCCTGCGCCCGTCGGCCGCCTGGATGGTGGGCACCGCCATGTCGCTGGTCTTCTCGCGGCGCAGCCCCCCGGGACCCTCCTCGACCTCCCCGAGCAGTGCCACCACCGGCACCAGGAAGCGCGCGCCCGGGAGGGCGGCGAGCACCTCGGGTTCGGCCGACGGGTCGGCGTCGTATGCGGCGAGCGCCGCCGCGAGCCGGGGGTCGGCGGTGCCGTCGTCGTCGGAGAAACCGGGGTCGGGGATGTTCTTGAGAGCCACCTCCCGAGGGTATCCGGGGTGCCGGGCGGAGATTTCTTACGCCCCCTTCATCCGCCTCTCACGGACCGCGCAGTTTCGGTCCCTAGCTTCCGTGGGCATGGCTTCCGACGAACCCGCCGCACGGCGTCCCGGCCGTGCGGGCGCAACTGCCCGTGTCCCCCGCGCCCCGCGCGGCATCGTGCGCGGTGTGACCGCGACCGCCTTCCTGGCGTGCGCCGTGCTCGGCACGGTGACGTACGGGTCGGCGTCGCCGCCGCGCACGGCGGCGCTCACCGCGGCCGGGACCGGCGGGGCGGCGGCGAACGTGATGATCGTGAAGGCGAGCGTGGAGCCCCAGGTGGTGTGGAGCGAGGTGCTGGAGACGGCGCTGCGGGACGTGTCGGGGGACCCGCGGGCGCACTGCTCCGTGGCGGTCCTGGACACCGCCTCGGGCGCCCGGGCGGTGCACGGGGACGGGCTGTACGACACGGCGAGCATCGTCAAGGTCGACATCCTGGCGGCGCTGCTGCTCCAGGCGCAGGACGCGGGGCGGGACCTGACGGCGCAGGAGGAGGCCCGGGCCGAGGTGATGATCGAGAACAGCGACAACGCCGCGGCCACCGCGCTGTGGCGGGCGATAGGCCAGGGCCCCGGGCTGGACGCCGCCAACCGCCGCCTCGGGCTCACCTCGACCACGGCGGGCAGCGGGCTGCTGTGGGGGCTGACCCAGACCACGGCGGCCGACCAGCTCACCTTGCTGCAGCGGGTGTTCGGCACCGACGGCGCCCTCGACGCGACGTCCCGCGCGTACGTGCGGCGGCTGATGGGCCGCGTCCCGGCCGCGCAGGCCTGGGGCGTGCCGACCGCGGCGGACGGCTCGTTCGAGGTCAAGAACGGCTGGCTGCAACGGAGTACGACCGGGCTGTGGGACATCAACAGCATCGGGCGGGTCCGGGCGGGCGGCCGGACCTACCTGGTCGCCGTGGTCTCCCGCGGCAGTACGACCCAGGCCTCGGGCATCACGCTGGTGGAACGGGCCGCGCGGGCGGCGGTGGACGCGTTCAGCCGCGCCGCCCGCCGTTCCCGGACGTCGTGAGCCGGGGCCGCAGCCACAACAGGGCGGCAGCCGCAACCAGTCCGGTGCCGGCGATCGCGAAGGCCACGGCGATGCCGTCGCCCAGGGCGTCCCCGTCGGCGGCCGCGGCCGCCTTCGCCGCGTCGGGGCCGGCGCCGAAGTACTTGCGCGCGTAGGGGGCGGCGCTCGGCACGGCGCCCTCGGGCTTGAGCTTCGCCGCCGCCTTCAGCGCCGCCGCGGGGTCGACCAGTCCGTACCCGACGGCGTCGTCGCGGCCCTCCGCCGGGGTGTTCCGCGCCGACTCCTCCAGCAGCCGCTTCACCTGGGCGGGGCTGAGCCGGGGGTAGGCGGAGCGGACGAGTGCGGCGGTGCCCGACACATAGGCGGAGGCGGTGCTGGTGCCCCAGCCCTCGTAGTAGCGGCGGTTGGGGTCGGCGATCACGACGTCGACACCGGGTGCGGCGACCGTCGCGTACCAGCGGCGGGTGGAGAAGGCGGCGCGGGAGCCGTAGCGGTCGACGGCGGCCACCGCGATGACGCCCGGGTACGCCGCGGGGTAGGAGGCCCGGTTGCCCTGCTCGCCCCCGTTCCCCGAGGAGGCGACGACGACCACGCCCTTGCGGAGGGCGTACTGGATCGCATCGTCCTCCTGCGCCTCGGGGTGGGCGGTGCGGCTGTCGTCGCCGAGGGAGAGGTTGATGACGTCGGCACCGTGGTCGGCGGCCCACCGGATGCCGTCGGCGAGGGCGCTGCCGCGCGTGGTGCGGGCCTTCTTCCGCTGCGGGTCCTTGTCCTCCAGGATCACCCGGACCGGCAGGATCCTGGCCTCCGGGGCGATGCCCAGCACGCCGTCCGAACCGCCGGGGCCGTGGCCGTGGCCGGCGATGATCCCGGCCATGCCGGTGCCGTGCCGGGCCCAGGCGCTGTCGCCGCGGCGGGCCCCGAAGCCGACCATGTCCTTGCCCTTGAGGACCTGCCCGGTCAGGTCCGGGTGGGTACCGTCCACGCCCGTGTCGAGGACGGCGACGGTGACGCCCGCGCCCTTCGTCCGCTGCCAGGCCTCCTGTGCGTGCAGCGCGTCCAGCGCCCAGTCCGCGTCGCGTACGGCGTCGGCGTGGGCCGGGACGACGGGCATCAGGGCGAGGGCCGCGGCGGCCATCCCGGTGGCCAGTCGCCTCATCCGGAACCTCCCGTCGGGGTGGCGGTCAGCGAGCGTGCGGCACGACGGGCCCGGCCGTCGACGGCATCGGCCAGGGCATCGGCCTCGTGGCCGAGTCCGGCCTGGGCGGGCGCGGCCGTGGCGCCCGCGGTGACGGCCGAGGCGGCGGGCTGCGGGGTCGCGATCTCGCGGTCGTCGGCGAAGCCGCTCACCGCGTACACGACGACGGGGAGGTCGGCGGCGACCATGACCGTCCAGCTGGCGCGCTGGCGGTCGCCGAAGCCGGCCGAGACGGTGCCCGGGAAGGCGACCGGACGGGGCATCAGATCCACGCGGGAGCCCAGGCGTTCGGCGGACCAGCGGTCGCGCAGGCTGCGCATCGCGGGGGCGTCCGCCCTGGTGACGAGCAGTCCGACCGTGGTCACGGCGCTCGACGTCGCGTCGGTGTACGTGGCGCGCAGCAGCTTCACGCAGCCCGCGGGGCGCAGCACCTTCGCCAGCTGCGGGTCGAAGGCCTCCTGGCAGTTGCCGGCGGGCGCCACGCCGATCCGCGTCCAGGTGCGTTCGGCGCCGCCCGGGCCGAGGCCCTTGCCGTGCAGGGTGGGCGGGAAGAGCGTGTCGACGGGCGTGCTGTGCCACAGGCCGCGGGCGAGGGCGAAATCGCGCTTGCTCGCCTCCGCCGCCGTGGGCGTGGGCGCGGCCGGGTCGTGGTTGATCCACATCCCGGCGCCGGCGCCGCCGAGGAGGCCGAGGCCCAGCACCAGGCACAGCGCGGCGGCGGCCGTACGAGGCCGGGCCCGGTCGGCGTGCGAGGGCGCGTGCGGCGGCCGGGGAGGGTGCGGCGGCGGTGCGGAGGGCGGGACGGGCGAGGACCAGGCCGCGGCCGGGGGATGCCCGGGCACGGGCGGCGCACCGGGCACGGCCGGGGGCGGCACGGGGCCGGCCGGGTAGGCAACGCCGACGGGGCCCCGCTCGCCTGCGGGCCACGGGTACGGGGGCGCCGGCGCGGGGGTCGTACCGTACAGCTCCTGGGGCAGCCCGCCCTCCGGCTCGCCGGTCGCGGCGGGGCCCGCGGCGGCCCACGGCGCGGACGCCCGGCCGGCGGCGGCGGAGGCGGCCCAGTGGGCCGGGGCGGAGGTGTGGGGGGCGGTGCCCGGGGACGGCGGTATGGGGCCCGGAGGGGACCAGCTCGGCCGGGGGGTCGCTCCCCCGCTGTCGAAACCGGCGCTCACCCGGTGCCCCCTCACGGCCGCACGGCGGTCGGCCCGTTCACACGATGGACTGCGGCGTCACTCTACTGGGCGCGGCGACGTCACGAGGCGTCAGTACGGATCACTTGCCCCTACCGCTCGGTAGGGGCATTCTGGCAAGCTTCGCGCATGTCTGATCGCGGAGCAGCTCGCGCCCGGTACGACCGGGCCACCGCCCACCTCGACGCGCCGGTGGCGATCGTGGACCTGGAGGCGTTCGACGCCAACGCGGACGACCTGGTCCGCAGGGCGGGCGGCAAGCCGATCCGGGTGGCGTCCAAGTCGGTCCGCTGCCGCGCGCTCCTGGAGCGGGTGCTGGAGCGGGACGGCTTCGAGGGGATCATGTCGTTCACCCTCGCCGAGTCGCTGTGGCTGGCGCGGTCGGGCTTCGACGACGTCCTGCTGGCGTACCCGTCGGCGGATCGTTCCGGCTACGCGGAGCTGGCCGCGGACCCGAAGCTGGCGGCCGCGGTGACCGTCATGGTCGACGACGCGGCGCAGCTCGACCTCATCGACTCCTCGCGCGCGGGCGGCTCCGAGATCGTCCGGGTCTGCCTGGAGCTGGACACCTCGCTGAAGATGCTGGGGGGCCGACTCCGCATCGGGGCGCTGCGCTCCCCGCTCCACCAGCCCGAGCAGATGGCCGCGCTGGCCCGCGAGGTGTCCCGGCGGCCCGGGTTCAGGCTGGTGGGGATCATGGCGTACGAGGGCCATGTGGCCGGCGTCGGCGACTCGGTCAGCGGCCGGCCGCTGCGCTCGCGCGCGGTGCGGCTGATGCAGGCGACGGCACGCCGGGAGCTGGCGGCGCGGCGCGCGGAGGTCGTCCGGGCGGTGCGGGAGGTGGCGCCCGGGCTGGAGTTCGTCAACGGCGGCGGGACGGGCAGCGTGCAGAGCACGGCCGCCGAGGACGCGGTGACGGAGATCGCCGCCGGGTCGGGCCTGTACGTGCCGCGGCTGTTCGACAACTACACCTCCTTCCGGGGACGTCCGGCGGCGCTGTTCGCGCAGCCCGTGGTGCGCCGCCCGGGTGTGGGCGTCGTCACCGTCCTCGGCGGCGGCTACCCGGCATCGGGCGCGGCGGGCCGGGACCGGCTGCCGGTGCCCCACCTGCCGCAGGGGCTGCGCTACGACCCCCAGGAGGGGCCGGGCGAGGTGCAGACGCCGCTGATCGGGACGGCCGCCGACGACCTGCTCATCGGCGACAAGGTGTGGTTCCGGCACGCCAAGGCGGGCGAGCTGTGCGAGCGCTTCGACACGCTGCACCTGGTCGAGGGCGACCGGGTGGTGCGGGCGGTGCCGACCTACCGCGGCGAGGGCAAGACGTTCCTGTGACACCCGGACGCCCGGACGCCCCGGCCGGACGGACCGGACCGGGGCGCCCGCGCCCGGGGGCGGCGGTCAGACGCCGGTGCCGCCGCCGGAGCCCGAAGCCTTGATGCCCTTGGTGATCTCGTCCATCACGGCGAGGCCGGGCGCCTTGGGGTTGACGTCGAAGCCGTAGCGGACCAGGACGAGCCTGTCGGGGTCCGACGGCGAGGGGAACACCAGCGACTGGACGTAGCCGTCGTCGCCCCTCTCGGTCACGACCTTCCAGCGCACCAGGTAGCCCTGCTCGCCGGCGACCGTGACCTTCTTCGACAGCAGCTGCGTGTGCGAGGTGATGTCGCCGTAGACCTTGCCGCCGTAGGCCCCCTCGGCGTTGCCGGCGATGTCCTCCTTGGCCGCGGCCTCGGCGGTGGTGGACTTCAGCTTCACCGACGCGGCGGGCATGGAGAAGACGCCGCCGCGCAGGCAGGTGTTCGAGGCGTCGCCGGGGCAGGCGTACTCGCCCACGGTGAGCTCCGCGAGCCCGTACCGGCTGGTGGAGCCGGTCCAGCCGTCGGGAACGGGCAGGCTGACGCCGTCGACGGCGTCCAGGGCGAAGCCGGGCTCGCTCTTGGGCACGTCCTGCGGGCCGCCGCCGTCCGGACCCCCACCGCCCGGACCGCCGTCGTCGCCCTCCGGGCCCTGCCCGGGGGCCGTGAACGAGGGGGCGGGCCGGGCGGAGTCCGCACCGTCGCCGCCGCTCCTGCCGAGGGCGACGACGCCTCCGATCACCGCGCCGGCCACCACGACCGCGGCGACGACGGCGATCGCTATCAGACCGCCGCGCCGCTTGCGGGGGGCGGCGGGGAACGCGCCGGGGTAGCCGGGGTACTGCGGATGGCCCGGCGCCCCGGCGCCGAACGCCTGGGCGGGGGGCGGGGCCGTGCGGGTGTACTCGGTCCACGCGGTCCCGTCCCACCAGCGCTCCAGAGCGGGCCCGTTGCCTGTCTGCCCGGGCTCTGGGTACCAGCCGGGCGGGGTCGTCATGGTCACGGCGTCACCCTAAGGCCCGGCCCTTAAGATTCCCGTCAGTCACCCGGTCACAGAGGGGTCACGTACGCCCCCGCGATGCCCCCGTCCACCAGGAACTCCGCTCCGGTGATGAAGGACGCGTCGTCGCTGGCGAGGAAGGCCACGGCGGCGGCGATCTCCTCCGCCTCCGCGAAGCGGCCCACCGGGATGTGCACCAGGCGGCGCGCGGCGCGCTCCGGGTCCTTGGCGAACAGCTCCCGCAGCAGTGGGGTGTTGACCGGTCCCGGGCACAGCGCGTTGACACGGATGCCCTCCCGGGCGAACTGCACGCCCAGCTCGCGGGACATCGCCAGCACGCCGCCCTTGGAGGCGGTGTACGAGATCTGCGAGGTCGCCGCACCCATGACGGCGACGAAGCTCGCGGTGTTGATGATCGAGCCCTTGCCCTGGCGCTGCATGTACGGCAGCGCCGCCTTGCAGCACAGGTACACCGACGTGAGGTTGACCTCCTGGACGCGGCGCCACGCGTCGATGCCGGTGGTCAGGATCGAGTCGTCGTCGGGGGGCGAGATGCCGGCGTTGTTGAAGGCGACGTCGACCGAGCCGTAGGTGTCGTACGCCGCCTTGAACAGCGCCTCCACCTGCCCGGCGTCGGTGACGTCGACCTGGACGAACAGCCCGCCGACCTCCTCGGCGGCCGCCTTGCCCGCGGCCTCGTCGATGTCGGCGCACACCACGTGCGCGCCCTCGGAGGCCAGCCGGCGCGCCGAGGCGAGCCCGATGCCGCTGCCGGCGCCGGTGACCACCGCCGTCCGGCCCACCAGGCGGCGGCACACCACTGCTTCTGCTTCCGTCATTGCCGGGATCACTCCTCCGTGCTGATGAAGACGTTCTTGGTCTCGGTGAAGGCGGCCAGCGCGTCCGGGCCGAGCTCGCGGCCGAGCCCCGACTGCTTGAACCCGCCGAACGGTGTCCAGTAGCGCACCGAGCTGTGGGAGTTCACCGACAGGTTGCCGGCGGCGGTGCCCCGGGCCAGCCGCAGGGCGCGGCCGACGTCCCGGGTCCAGATCGAGCCCGACAGTCCGTACGGGGTGGCGTTGGCCAGACGCAGCGCGTCGGTCTCGTCCTCGAAGGGCAGCACGACGGCCACCGGGCCGAAGACCTCCTCCACCGCGACGCGCCCGGCCGGGTGGGCGGGGGTCAGCACGGTCGGCGGGTACCAGAAGCCCTTGCCCTCCGGGGCCGTGCCGCGGATCGCGACGGGCGCGTCGGGGGACACGTACGAGCGGACGCGGTCGCGCTGCACGGCGGAGATGAGCGGGCCCATGCCGGTCGCCGGATCAGCCGGGTCGCCGACCCCCACGGCCAGGACGGCGGGCTCCAGCAGTTCCATGAAGCGGTCGTGCACCTGGCGCTGGACCAGGATCCGGGTGCGGGCGCAGCAGTCCTGCCCGGCGTTGTCGAGGAAGGCCATCGGGGCGGTCGCCGCGGCCTTCTCGAGGTCCGCGTCGGCGAAGACGATGTTCGGCGACTTGCCGCCGAGCTCCAGGGTGACCCGCTTGAGGGTGCCGGCGCACGTGGCCATGATCTGCTTGCCGACGCGGGTCGACCCGGTGAAGACGATCTTCGCGACGCCCGGGTGCTCGACGAGGGCCGCCCCCGCGACCGGGCCCCGGCCGGGCAGCACCTGGAAGAGGTGCTCGGGCAGTCCCGCCTCCAGTGCCAGGTCCGCCAGGCGCAGCGCGGTCAGCGGGGTGGTCTCGGCGGGCTTGAGGATCACCGCGTTGCCCGCCGCGAGCGCCGGGGCGGTCCCCCAGGCGGCGATGGGCATGGGGAAGTTCCAGGGCGCGATGACGCCGACGACGCCGAGCGGCTCCAGGAAGGTGACGTCGATGCCGCCGGGCACCGGGATCTGCCGGCCGCTGAGCCGCTCGACGCCGCCCGCCGCGTAGTCGAGCAGGTCGCGGACGTTGCCGGCCTCCCAGCGGGCGTTGCCCACCGTGTGGCCCGCCTCTCGCACCTCCAGGGCGGCCAGTTCCTCCACGTGCGCGTCGACCACGGCCGCGAAACGCCGCAGCAGCCGCGCGCGGTCGGCCGGGGCCAGGGCCGCCCAGGCGGTCTGGGCGCGGGCCGCGCGGGTGACGGCGGCGTCGACGTCCTCCCGGCGGGCCGCGGGGACAGTGGCGATCACCTCCTCGGTGGCCGGGTTGAGCACGTCCAGCGCTTCGAGCGGTTCGGGTGCTTCGGGCACTCGCTGCCTCACATGCGTTCGAAGGAGCGGTAGCGCTCCCAGTCGGTCACGGCGGTGTCGTACGCGTCCTGCTCGACGCGGGCCATGTTCAGGTAGTGCTCGACGACCTCGTCGCCGAAGGCCGCCCGGGCGATCGGGCTGGACTCCCACAGTTCGGCGGCCTCGCGCAGCGTGGCCGGCACGTGCGCCACGCCGTCGCTGGCGTAGGCGTTGCCCGTGACGGGCTCGGGGAGGGTGAGCTTCTGCTCCACGCCGTGCAGGCCGGCGGCGATCATCCCGGCGACGGCGAGGTAGGGGTTGACGTCACCGCCCGGCACGCGGTTCTCCAGGCGCAGCGCGGACGGGGAGTGCCCGACCACGCGCAGGGCGCAGGTGCGGTTGTCGGGGCCCCAGGCGACGGCGGTGGGGGCGAAGGAGCCGGGCCGGAACCGCTTGTAGGAGTTGATGTTGGGCGCGTACAGCAGGGAGAAGTCGCGGAGCGCGGCGAGCTGCCCGGCCAGGAAGTGGCGCATCGTCTCCGACATGCCGCCCGGCTCGTCGCCCGCGAAGACCGGCCGCCCGTCCTCGTCGCGCAGCGAGAGGTGGATGTGGCAGGAGTTGCCCTCGCGTTCGTTGTACTTCGCCATGAAGGTGAGGGAGTACCCCTCCTGCGCGGCGATCGACTTGGCGCCGGTCTTGTAGACGCTGTGCTGGTCGCAGGTGACCAGGGCCTCGTCGTAGCGGAAGGCGATCTCGTGCTGGCCGAGGTTGCACTCGCCCTTGGCGGACTCCACGCGCATCCCGGCGGCGCCCATCTCGTTGCGGATGCGCCGCAGCAGCGGCTCCACGCGGCCGGTGCCGAGCAGGGAGTAGTCGACGTTGTACTGGTTGGCGGGGGTCAGGTCGCGGTAGCCGTTCGTCCAGGCCTGCTCGTAGGTGTCCTTGAAGACGATGAACTCCAGTTCCGTGCCCGCGTACGCCGACCAGCCGCGCTCGGCGAGCCGCTCGGTCTGGCGGCGCAGGATCTGGCGGGGCGAGGGGGCCACCGGCGTGGAGCCGTGATCCAGCAGCCGCAGGTCGGCGACGACGAGCGCGGTGGCGGCGTCCCAGGGGGTGATCCGCAGGGTGCCGAGGTCGGGGTGCATGGCGAAGTCGCCGTAGCCCCGTTCCCAGGAGGACAGGGCGTAGCCGTCCACGGTGTTCATGTCGGCGTCGACGGCGAGCAGGTAGTTGCACCCCTCGGTGCCGTGCTCCAGGACGTCGTCGAGGAAGTGCCGCGCGGCGAAGCGCTTGCCCTGCAGCCGGCCCTGCATGTCGGTGAAGGCGACGACCACCGTGTCGATCTCTCCGGAGTCGACACGTCGTCGCAGGTCGTCGGTGCTGAGCGGGGCTGTTCGGTGCACCACGGGTGATCACCTCTCCTACCGGCCGACAGGTGATCCAAAAGTACGGGCCCGGGGCCCAGTTGGGTACGGTGCAAGGAGAAATCCGCGCGTCGCAGGGAGGCTCCCGTGGCCCGTCCGCTGATCGGTGTCAGCACCTACTGGGTCGACTCGGCCCGCTGGGGCGGCTGGGACCTGCCCGCCGCCCTGCTCCCCGCCGGGTACCCGCTGCTCGTACGGCGTTCCGGCGGCCTCGCCGCGCTGCTCCCGCCGGACGACCCCGCCCACGCCGCGGACGCCGTGGCCCGGCTGGACGGGTTGGTGATCGCGGGCGGCCCGGACGTCGAGCCCGCGCGGTACGGCGCCGAGCCCGACCCGCGCACCGACCCGCCCGCGCGGGAGCGGGACGCCTGGGAGCTCGCCCTCCTCCACGCCGCCCTCGCCGCCGGGGTGCCCCTGCTGGGCATCTGCCGGGGCATGCAACTGCTCAACGTCGCCCTCGGCGGCACGCTCGTGCAGCACATCGACGGTCACCGCGGCCCCCGGGTGGGCGCGTTCGGCGGCCACACCGTCAAGCCCGTCCCCGGCACGCGCTACGCGGAGGCGGTGCCGGAGGCCATGACGGTGCCCACGTACCACCACCAGGCGGTGGACACCCTGGGCCGGGGCCTGGTGGTCGGCGCCCACGCCGAGGACGGCACGCCGGAGGCCGTGGAGCTGCCGGGCGACCGCTTCGTGCTGGGGGTGCAGTGGCACCCCGAGATGGACGAGGACGAGCGGGTGATGCGGGCGCTGGTCGCCGCGGCGGTCGGAGCTACTGCCTGAAGCGGTCAGAGCTGCCGCTCGAAGGGGTCAGAGCTGCCGCTTGAAGCCGACGTGCGAGGCGGTGAAGCCGAGGCGCTCGTAGAAGCGGTGCGCGTCGGCGCGGGCCCGGTCCGAGGTCAGCTGCACCAGCGTGCACCCCAGGCGGCGGGACTCCTCGACCGCCCACTCGATCATCAGCGTCCCCAGGCCGCCGCCGCGGGCGTCGCGGTGCACGCGGACCGCCTCGATGACGGAGCGCGTCGTGCCGCGCCGTGACAGCCCCGGTATCACCGACAGCTGCAGCACCCCGACGAGCGTGCCGTCCCGCTCGGCGACGACCACGTGCTGGCCGGGGTCGGCGACGACGCGTTCGTACGCCGCGTAGTAGGGCTCCAGGTCGTCCGGGGTCTCGCGGCCGCGGCCGAGGCCGTCGTCGGCGAACATCGCCACGACGGCGGGGATGTCGTGGCGGGTGACGGGGCGGAAGTGGGGGTCGCTCATGCGTGCAGCGTAGATCTTCTGCGGGGGGTGTCCCTTGGGGCCGGTTGTTGTGTGCGGGTTGTTTGCGCCTGCGGGCGGCTGCGCCGGGCTGCCCGCAACCACAACGGCGCCGCACACGAAGGGGCGTTGACAGCGCAACGGCGCCCTGCCTAGGCTCACCCCGGTCACAGGATTGAAACGTATCAATAACATACGCCCGCGGATTGAAACGTTCTAACCCCGCCGAGAGGTGTCCATGAAACGACGTCCGCCCCTCCCCCGCCGCCGCCTCACCCTCCTCGCCCTCTCCCTCGGCCTGACGCTCGCCGCGGCCACGCCCCAGGCCTACGCCGACCACGCACACGCGCCCCGCAACCACGCCCCGGGCGCCCCCGGTGGCCTGACGGTCGACGACCGCACCGAGCCGCTCGCCGTCGACGCCGCGCCGCGCTTCGGCTGGCTGCCCCGCGACAGCGACTCCGACGAGGTCCAGACCGCCTACCAGGTCGTCGTGCGCGTCCCCGGCGGCCGCACCGTCTGGGACAGCGGCAAGGTCCGCAGTTCCGAGCAGTCCTGGGTGCCGTACGGCGGGCCCGCGCTGGCGCCGGGGACGGCGTACCAGTGGAAGGTGCGGACGTGGGACCGTGCGGGGGAGGCCTCCCCCTACTCGGCCGGCGCCTCCTTCGGCACGGGCCTGACGGACCAGGACTGGTCCGGCGCCCAGTGGATCCGCCGTCCCGCCACCGGGAACGACGCGAGCAACGAGTGGACGGCGGCCCGCAAGGTCGTCCGGGTGTCCGCGGGCAGCCCCGTGGTCGGCACCCGGGTGTACGTCGCGGCCTCCGGCGACTGGCAGGTCGACGTCAACGGCAAGACCGTGCAGCGCAGTTCGTCCTACGAGTACGCCGGTGAGGGCTTCTACGACGTCGCCGCCGTCAAGGGCGTCAAGGCGGGCCGGGACCTGGCCGTGGGCGTGCTGACGCACTACTGGTCCTGCAAGTGCCAGGGCCGGGCCAACGGCCCGAACGCCCCCGAGGGCCCCTCCGGGCTGCTGGTCAAGGTGGTGGTCGAGCACGCGGACGGCACCCGCGACGTGGCGGTCTCCGACGGCACCTGGAAGGTCCACCGCTACGAGCCGCAGCGGGTCGACACCCTGACCTACCGCAACGGCGACGCCGGCGACCGCGTCGAGTACTACGACGCCACGGTCGAGCCCGCCGGCTGGAACACCCCCGGCTACGACGACTCCGGCTGGGCCGCGGCCACCGTCATCGGCGCCCACCCGCGGCCGAACCCGGACAACTGCGCTCCCTACGAGGGAAGTTCGTCCCCCTGCGCCTTCACCCACCTGTCGGCGCTGCAGGCCCACCTCACGCAGGAGACCGTCCACCCGGTCTCGCTGCTGCACCTGCCCGACGGCACCGTCCTCGCCGACTTCGGCAAGGTGTACGCCGCGGTGCCCTCGGTGCGGCTGCGTTCCGGCACCGCCGGCCGGCAGCTGACGTTCACCACCAGCTACCGGCGCAGCAACTCCACGCTGACCGCCGCCGTGCGGGCCGGGGACGCCTCCGTGACGCTGGCGAACGCGGCGAACGTCCACGCGGGCGACGAGATCGTGGTGGACCCGCCCGCCACGGGGTACGGCGCCGGGCACCCCGAGACCCGCACCGTGAGCGCGGTGGACGGCACGACGGTGACCCTGGACCGTCCTCTGGGCAAGGACCACGCCGCGGCGAGCTGGGTGGAGAACTCCCGCGCGGGTACGTCGGGTCTGGACACCCAGGGCAGCAACATGCGCTTCCACTACACCGAGAAGGACGGTGCGCAGACCGCCCGGGCCTTCACCTACTGGGGCTGGCGCTACCTGCAGATCAGCGACCCGGGCGAGAAGCTGACCACGCGGGACGTCACCGCCGTCGTCCAGAACACCGACGCGGCCCACCCCGCGACGTTCCGCAGCAGCGACGGCACCTTGGACCAGGTCTTCTCGCTGATGCAGCGTTCGGCGCTGCAATCCGCGCAGAACGTCTTCCTGGACACCCCGACCCGTGAGAAGGGCCAGTTCCTCGGCGACACCGTGGACGAGTCGTTCGCGACGATGGCCGCGTCGGGCGAGCGCAGCCTGACCCGTCAGGCCATCGAGTCCTTCATGAAATCCCAGGCTCGCTATTGGCCCAATGGCGCCCTGAACTCCGTCTACCCCAACGGGGACGCCAAGCGGGACATCCCCGACTACACCGAGATGTTCCCCGAGTGGGTGATGCGCTACTACCGCACGACGGGCGACCGCGAACTGCTCGCCCGGGCCATGCCCGTGATGCGCAACGTCGCGGACTACATCTCCTCGGCGGTGGACGACCGCGGTCTGGTCGCCGACCTGCCCGGCGGCAGCGGCGCCTACCTGCACGGCATCATCGACTGGCCCGCCCCGATGCGGTACGGCTACGTCACCGACGGCAACGTGAACCGCACCGTCGTCAACGCCCTCGGGGTGGGCGCGATGCGGTCGGTGGCCGAGGCCGCCGACGCGCTCGGCGACCACGCCACCCGCGACGTCTACGCCGGCCGCGCGGACGAGCTGACGGCGGCGATGCGGGAGCGGCTGCGGGACGGCGGCACCGGACTGTGGTCGGACGGTCTGTCCTCGGACGGCGCCCTGATCGCGCATCAGGGCGAGCACGCGCAGAGCTTCCCGGTCGCCTACGGCGTCGCGGAACCCTCGGAGTACGCCGCGCTGGGCGCGGAGCTGTCCCGGCAGGGGATGCGGCAGGGGCCGATGACGCTGCGGACCCTGCTGGAGGCGCTGCGGGTCGTCGACCGGCCGGACACGCTGGTGCGGATCCTCACCGATCCCTCCGCCGACGGGCCCGCGCAGGTCCTGGCCGAGGGCGGCACCTTCCTGTGGGAGCAGTGGACTCCGGGGTGTGCGAGCAGTGACTGCGCGCCGGGCCAGGTCTCGCAGAGCAGCAGCGAGAGCATGTCGCACGGCTGGGGCGGCGCGGGTGTCGTCGGGGTGCTGGAGGGTGTGCTCGGGCTCACGGTGACCAGCCCGGGCGGCGCGTCGGTGCGGATCGCCCCGGCGGATTCGGGCGTGAGCCACGCCTCGGGCAGCCAGTGGACCGAGCGCGGCACCGTCGGCGTCGACTGGCGCCGGAACCGGCACGGGGTGGACACGACGGTCGAGGTGCCGGTCAACGTGACGGCGACGGTCGCCCTGCCCGTGGTGGCGGGCGGCCGTTACACCGCCGCCGGGAGCCACGCCACGTACCTGGGTGTCCAGGACGGCCGGGCCGTCTACCGGGTCGGGTCCGGGCGCACGGTCCTCACGGCCGTGGCGCGCGGCTGACCGAGGTCCCTCCCCGGCGCACGCGACGGCCACGGGCCCGCGTACGCCGGGGGGCTTCCACGGCGCGGGCGCCCCGGGTCAGCCGCCGCGCCGGGCGGGGGCGGGGCCGGCGGGGGCCGGCGGGGCGAGGGCGGCGGCGAGCACGGCCGGCGCCTCGGCCAGGGACGGGCCGTACCAGGTGAGGTGACGGCCGCTGACCAGGGCCGCGGGTATGTCCGGGAACGCCTCGGGCCCGTCGTCCGCGGTGAACCGGTACGGCTCGTCCGGGAGCACGACGAGGTCCGCCCCGCTGCCGGTGAGCTCGTCGACCGGCACCCGCGGATACCGCTCCTGGTGGGTCCCGTAAACGTTCTCGACGCCCAGCCGGGCCAGCAGGTCGCCGGCGAAGGTGTCCCGGCCGAGCACCATCCACGGCCGGCGCCAGACGGGCACGACGGCCCTGCGGGGGTGGGCCGCGGGCTGCAGCGACGCCCAGGTCTTCTCCGCGGCGTCGAGCCAGGCCGGGCGCGGCAGGCCGCAGGCCTCGACGACGACGCGGTGCAGTTCCCGGAAGGCCTGCGGAAGGCTGCGCACCTCCGTGACCAGCACCGTCAGCCCCGCCGCGCGCAGCGCCGCGAGGTCGGGCTCGCGGTTCTCCTCCTCGTTGGCGATCACCAGGTCGGGAGCGAGCCGCACGATCTCCGCGATGTCGGGATTCTTCGTGCCCCGTACCCGCGTGACGCGCAGGTCGGCCGGCTGGTTGCACCAGTCGGTCGCGCCCACGAGCAGGGCGGGCGCCGTGGTCGCCACCGCCTCGGTGAGCGAGGGGACGAGGGAGACCACACGCCGTGCGGGGCCGGAGTCGCGACGGGTCATGTCCCCCACCGTATCCATCCCCGCGGGACGGGGAGGGCCGGACGGCGCGGCTCCGGCACGAGGGAGGGGAAGTGCCGGGTGCCGCGCCGTCCGGGGTCGGGGTCCGGTCAGCCGACGGGGGCGAGCCGCTCCGTGAGACCGGGGTGGGCGTCGAGCCAGTCGCGGACGCCGTCCTGCTCGTGGCCCTGGCCGGCCTTGTGGACGGCGCCCTCCAGCCCGGTCAGCTCCTTCTCGCTCAGCTTGAAGTCCTGGAGCCACTTCGCGACCTTCGGCTCCTCGCCGGCGAAGCCGCCTCGGGCGAGGGTGTGGATGCCGTCGCCCTTGCCCCAGGCGCCGAGCGGGTCCTTCAGCTTCTTCAGGCTGTGCTCGTCGTAGGCCCAGTGCGGGGACCACAGGGTGACCACGACGGGCTCCTTCGCCTTGATGGAGCGGTCGAGCTGGGCGAGCATGCTGGCGGTCGAGCCGGTGGTGACCTCGTACTCGCCCTCCAGGCCGTACCGGTCCAGGACGGTGTCGTTGAGCATCTTCATCATCCCGGCGCCCGGCTCGATGCCGATGATCCGGCCGCCGAACTGCTTGCCCTTGCCCTTGAGGTCGGCCAGCGAGTCGATGCCCTTGACGTAGGACGGCACCGTCAGTTCGAGCGAGGTGGGGCCGTACCAGGAGCCGTAGTCGTCCAGCTCGTTCTTGTACTTCTCCCAGTACGACCGGTGCGTCACGGGCAGCCAGGAGTCGGTCTCGAAGTCGACCCGCCCCGCGGACATGCCGGTGTACAGGGCGCCGACGTCGTACTGGGTGACCTTCGGCTCGTACCCGCGGCGTTCCAGCAGCTCCTTCCACAGATAGGTGGAGGCGACGCCCTCGTCCCAGGGGATGTAGCCGATGTCGACCTGACGGCCCTTGCCGACGTCGTCGGCCTCGGGGACGGCGGTCCCCTCGTCGGCGGCGCCGAAGACGTTCACCCCGCCGGCGACCAGGGCGAGGGCGACGATGCCGACGACGGCGACGGAGGTCTGCGGGCGGTACTTCCACAGCTGCAGGCCGCGCGGGGAGGCGGCCGCGGCCATCGCGCGCCGGCCCAGCGGGGAGACCCGGGTGCCGAGGGCGCCGGTGACGCGGTCCAGGTACATGGCGAGGATGACCACGGACAGGCCCGCCTCGAAGCCGAGGCCGATGTCGACCTGGCTGATGGCGGTGAAGACCGAGGCGCCCAGACCGCCGCCGCCGACCATGCCGGAGATGACGACCATGGACAGCGCCAGCATGATCACCTGGTTGACGCCCGCCATGATCGTGGGGAGCGCAAGCGGCAGCTGCACCCGCAGCAGCGTGCTGCGCGGAGCGGTGCCGAAGGCCTCCGCGGCCTCGACGAGCTCGCCGTCGACCTGCCGGATGCCGAGCTCGGTCATGCGCACGCCCGGCGGCAGGGAGAAGACGATGGTGGCGATGATGCCGGGCACCTGGCCGACGCCGAAGAAGAAGATGCCGGGGATCAGGTAGACGAAGGCGGGCATCGTCTGCATGAAGTCCAGCACCGGGCGCAGGGCGGCGGAGACGGTGCGGTTGCGCGCCGACCAGATGCCGAGCGGCACGGCGAGCACGATGGTGATCACGGTGGCGACCAGCACCAGGGACAGGGTGTCCATGGCCTCGTCCCACTGCTGAACGGAGACGACGACTGCCAGGCCCGCGAAGGAGAGCACGCCCGCGGTCAGACCGCGCAGCCACAGCGCGAGGACCGCGAGGATGCCGGCGAGCAGCAGCGGTGCGGGGGCCTGCAGGACGGCGTCCAGGCCGTCGTACATGCCGGAGACGACGGCGCTGATGAGGTCGAAGAGCGGACCGAAGTGGTCGCGCAGGTAGGTGACGGCGCTGTCGGTCCAGTCGCCGAGGGGCAGCCTAGGCACGCGCCGCCTCCTTCCGCGGCCGGCCCGGCACCCTGGGCGCGGCGTTCTGCGGCCCGGCGGCCTCGGCGTGCGGGACGGCCGCCTGCGCCGTGTCGTCGGTGCACGGCGTCACCGGTCCGTCGTGGTCGCCGAGCGCGGCCAGCAGCCGGTCCTTGGCGATCACGCCGACCACGTCGCCGGCCTCGTCGCGGACGGCCACGGGGTGCGGGACCCGCGCGCTGACCGGCAGGACGTCGGCCAGCGCGGTGCGCGGGGTGACCGTCTCGCAGCGGCAGTCGCCCGCGTCGGGGCGGTGCGGAGGCTCCATGACGGTGCCGGCGGTCAGCACGCGGGAGCGGTCGACGTCGTGCACGAAGGAACTGACGTACTCGTCGGCGGGGCGCAGCAGGATGTCCTCGGGGGAACCGATCTGGACGATGCGCCCGTCGCGCATGACGGCGACGCGGTCGCCGAGGCGCATGGCCTCGTTGAGGTCGTGGGTGATGAAGACGATGGTCTTCTTCAGGCTGCGCTGCAGCTCGATCAGCTGGTCCTGCATGTCACGGCGGATCAGCGGGTCCAGGGCGCTGAAGGACTCGTCCATGAGGAGCACGTCGGCGTCGGTGGCCAGGGCGCGGGCCAGGCCCACGCGCTGCTGCATGCCGCCGGACAGTTCGTCGGGCCAGGAGTCGCCCCAGCCGGACAGGCCGGTGAGTTCCAGGGCCCGCGCGGCGCGCTCCTCGCGTTCCTTGCGGCCCACGCCCTGCACCTCAAGGCCGTACGCGGCGTTCTGGAGCACGCTGCGGTGCGGGAAGAGCGCGAAGTGCTGGAAGACCATGCTGATGCCGTGCGAGCGCACGCGGCGCAGTTCGCGGGCGCTGAGTGCGGTGAGGTCCCGGCCGTCGAAGAGCACCCGCCCCGCGGTGGGGGGATTCAGCCCGTTGAGCGTGCGCAGCAGCGTGGACTTGCCCGATCCGGACAGGCCCATGACGACGAAGATCTCGCCCTCGCGGACGTCGAAGCTCGCGTCGATCACCGCGGCGGTCGTACCGCTCCCGCGCAGTTCGTCGCGTCCGGCTCCGGCCTCCAGACGGCGCACGCCGTCCTCGGGGTCGGCACCGAACACCTTGTACAGATGCTCTGCCTGCAGCCTGTACACATACACCTCACGTGTCGTAGGGAGGACGACCGGCTGCCCCCGCACGCAGGTCGCGGAGCGCTCCTGTCCCGCTCCGGGACGGCGGCTGCCCCGACCCAAGCGGAGCAAACCGTTCCGTGACGGAGGTCACGGTGTCGGCGGCGTGCGGCATCATCGGCGTGTGACTCGACGCCTGATGCTCCTGGACACCGCCAGCCTCTACTTCCGCGCGTACTTCGGCGTGCCCGACTCGGTGCGCGCGCCGGACGGCACGCCGGTCAACGCCGTGCGCGGGCTGCTGGACTTCATCGCCCGCCTGGTCGCCGACCACTCCCCCGACGACCTGGTGGCCTGCATGGACGCGGACTGGCGGCCGCAGTGGCGGGTGGACCTGATCCCCTCGTACAAGGCGCACCGCGTCGCCGAGGAGGTCCCCGGCGGCTCGGACGTCGAGGAGGTCCCGGACACCCTGTCGCCGCAGGTCCCGGTGATCGAGGCGGTGCTGGACGCGCTGGGCATCGCCCGGGTGGGTGTCGCCGGCTACGAGGCGGACGACGTGATCGGCACCCTGACGGGCCGGGCACCCGGCCCGGTGGACATCGTGACGGGTGACCGCGACCTGTTCCAGCTGGTGGACGACGCGCGCGGGGTGCGGGTGCTGTACCCGGTCAAGGGCGTCGGCTCGCTGGACGTGGTGGACGAGGCCTGGCTGCGCGCCAAGTACGGCGTGGACGGTCCCGGTTACGCGGACCTGGCGCTGCTGCGCGGCGACCCGAGCGACGGCCTGCCGGGCGTGCCGGGCATCGGCGAGAAGACGGCGGCGAAGCTGCTGGAGGCGTACGGCGACCTGGCCGGGATCATGGCCGCCGCCCACGACCCCGCCTCGAAGGTCACCCCGGCGCAGCGCAAGCGGCTGCAGGAGGCGGGGGACTACGTGGCCGTCGCGCCCAAGGTGGTGCGGGTGGCCTCCGACGTGCCGCTGCCGGAGTTCACCCCGCAGCTGCCGCGGGAGCCGCACCGGCCCCAGGAGCTGGCCGCGCTGGCCGAGCGCTGGGGGCTGGGCGGCTCGCTGCAGCGGCTGCTCAGCGTGCTGGGGCCGGAACGGGCCGGGTGACGGCGAGGACGTCCCGGTCGGGCTGGAGGGTGAGGCCGACGGTGGGGCGGATCTCCTCGTCGCCGGTGTCCAGGTGGAAGCGGCTGCCGAGGGTGGCCAGCACGATCACCGCCTCGACCATCGCGAAGCGCGCCCCGAGGCAGGCCCGGGTGCCCCCGCCGAAGGGGAACCAGGTGTGGTCGGTGACCGGGTCGGGCGCCCCGTCGAGCCAGCGCTCCGGGCGGAACTCCTCGGGCTCCGGCCACCAGCGCGGGTCACGGTGGGTGGCCCAGGGGCTGATCCAGACCTGGGTGCCCGCCGGGACGGGCTCACCGCCCAGGGCGGCGCCCTCCTCGGCGACGGCCAGGTTGAGCCAGACCGTGGGGCGCACGCGCAGGGTCTCCTTCACGACGGCCTCGGTCCAGCGCAGTTCCGCGTAGTCGTCGAAGCCCGGGGTGCGGCCGCCGAGCACCCGCTCCAGTTCCTCGGTGAGCGCCTCACGCGCCTGAGGGTTGCGGGACAGCAGGTGCCAGGCCCAGGTCAAGGTGGTGGCGGTGGTCTCGTGGCCCGCGTTGTAGAGGGTGACGGTCTCGTCCCTGATCTCCCTGTCGGTGAGCCGGACACCGTGTTCGTCGACGGCGGCCAGCAACCGGCTGAGCAGGTCGTCGCGTTCGCCGCCGGCCTCACGGCGGACGGCGACGATCCGGGCGACCTCGGCGTCGAGGGTGTCGACGGCGGTCTTGAAGCGGATCCGCCCCGGGGTGCGGACCCAGTCGGGCAGCATCGCGCCCAGTCCGCGGAACTCGGCGCCCATCTGCTGCTGGGCGGCGTCCATGCAGCGGCCGATGACCTCCTCGCGGACGGCGGCGTCGGTGCCGAACACGGTCCGTACGGCGATGCGCTGGGTCAGCCCGGTCATCTCGCGGCGTACGTCGATCCGTTCGCCCCCGTTCCAGCGGTCGGCGACCTCCCGTGCGCAGTCGGCCATGGTCGCCGCGTACGCGCGCACCTGCTTGGGCCGTACCGAGGGCTGGACGAGGGAGCGCTTGCGGCGCCAGTCGGCGCCCTTGGCCACCACGACCCCCTCGCCCATCAGGTAGCGGAAGGACCAGCCGAGGTCGGGCAGCGAGAAGGTGGACTCGCGGGCCGAGAGCAGTTCCCCGATGAGCGCGGGATCATTGAGGAAGCGCGCGGGGGTGCGGCCCATGGCCCAGGTGACCTGCCCGGACCCGCACTCGCGGAGCGCGGTGAAGAAGGCGAGCGGGTCCTTGGCGAACTGCGGGAGGTTCCCCAGCAGCGGCACCCCGCGCGGTCCTGCGGTGATCGCGGTGGCGGTGTCGGAACCCATGTGCGCCGGCCTCCCGGGTAGCGTCGGATCGCGTCCGTCCCATCAAAATCGGAGAACGGCGGATCGGAACCGGCGTTCGAAGATCTCGTGATCTTTCCGAGACCGGGCTGCACAGGACCGGCCCGATGGGTTAGGCTTGCCTAACTTAGTGCGAGGAGTGTGCTCATGGCAGACCGTCCGGTGCGCAGGAAGCCGCAGCTCAACCGCGCGCGGGTGCAGCACGTGGAACGGCTGACCCCGCACATGATCCGCGTGGTGCTCGGCGGTGAGGGCCTGGCGGGATTCCCCGTGGGCGAGTACAGCGACCACTACATCAAGCTGCTGTTCCCGGTCGAGGGCGTGCGCTACCCCGAGCCGTTCGACATCCAGCGGATCCGCGCCGAGTTCCCCCGCGACCAGTGGCCGCGCATCCGGACGTACACCGTGCGCCGGTGGAACGCGGAGGCGCGCGAGCTGACCGTCGACTTCGTGTACCACGGCGACGAGGGCCTGGCCGGCCCGTGGGCCGCGCGCGTCCAGCCCGGCGAGGAGGTGCTCTTCCTCGGCCCCGGCGGCGCCTACGTTCCCGGCTCCGCGGCCGACTGGCATCTGCTCGTGGGCGACGAGAGCGCGCTGCCGGCGATCGCCGCCTCCCTGGAGCGGCTGCCCGAGGGCGCTCCCGCCCGGGTGTTCGTCGAGGTTTCCGGCCCGGAGGAGGAGCAGAAGCTCGCCACGCCCGGCAACGCCGAGGTCACCTGGGTGCACCGCGGCTCCCGGCCGGTGGGCGAGGCCCTGCTCCACGTCGTGTCCGGGCTGGAGTTCCCGCCGGGTGACGTGCAGGCCTTCGTCCATGGCGAGGCGGGCTTCGTCAAGCAGCTGCGTCGTCTGCTGCGCGTCGAACTGGGCGTGCCGCGTGAGCGGCTGTCGATCTCGGGGTACTGGCGCACCGGCCACGACGAGGACGGCTGGCAGGCCTCCAAGCCCGAGTGGAACCGCCGCATCGAGGAGGAGCAGGAGCCGCCGCGGGCGCTCGCTTCCTGACGTCGCGTACGCACCAGGCGTGACCCCGCCGTGGGGTCACGCCTGGTCGTGGTACCGGCCGGGTCTCAGACCGACTTCTGGTACGAGCGGAAGGTGCGGGTCGACAGCCCGACCGCGGCGACCGCCACCACCAGCAGCGCGCCGCCGCGGGTGAGCACCGCACCCCAGTCGGGGCTGTCGGCCATCGCGGAACGGCTCGCGACGAGCGCCCAGTTCATCGGGTTGACGTCGGCGAGGTGCCGCATCCAGGACGGCATCAGCGCGGGCGCCATGAAGGCGGAGGACAGGAAGGTCAGCGGCAGCAGCAGGAAGGTGTTGATGCCGATGATGCTCTCGCGCTGCCGTACCAGCATGCCCATGGCGTTGGAGAACGCCCCGACCAGCGTGCCGAGCAGCACCGACGCCGCGACGAGCACCAGCAGCCCGACGGCCCCGCCGGGGTAGTCGGCGCCGCCGAGCTTGCCGAGGGCGACGATGACGACGGACTGCAGGGCGGTGCTGAGCCCCTGGGAGACGACGTTGCCGTTGATGAGCGCGGCGCGGCTGACCGGGGTGGTGAGGAAGCGGTTGAGGGTGCCGCGCTCGATCTCCTCCAGCGTGCCCATGCCGGCCCACATGCTGGAGGACAGCGCGCTCATCACGACCACGCCCGGGACGAGGTAGTCCAGGTACGATCCGCCGCCGAAGCCGGGCAGCTCCACCACGCGGCGGAAGAGCGCGCCGAACAGGAAGAGCCAGATCACCGGCTGCACCAGGGTGATGAGCAGGTACGCGGGCTGGCGCCAGAACGCCATGAGATGACGCTGCGTCATGTACCAGGTCTGGGTGAGCGCGACGGTCATCGGGCACCTCCGGCGGGGACGGTCGCGGACCCGGCCGCGGGGGTGGCGGTGTCGGCGTCGGCGAACCGGCGCCCGGCGTAGCGGAGGTACACGTCGTCCAGCGAGGGCCGGGCGACGGTGACGGAGGCGACGGCGGCGCCCTCGCGCTCCAGGACGGCGAGCACGTGCGGCACGGCCGCGGCGCCGTCGTCGGCGCGGGCGCTGAGCCGGCGGCCGTCCAGCCGGGCCTCGCGCACGCCGGCGAACTCGCCGAGCGCCGTCTCCAGGAGGTGGGCGTCGACCGGGCCGGCCGGCTCGCGCAGTTCCACGTGCACGGCGTCGCCGCGCAGTTCGCCCTTGAGCCCGTCGGGGGTGCCCTCGGCGACGACCCGGCCGCGGTCGACGATCGCGATGCGCTCGGCGAGCCGGTCGGCCTCCTCCAGGTAGTGCGTGGTGAGCAGGATGGTCAGGCCGTCGTCGCCCGCCAGGCGCGCGATCTCCTCCCACATCGCGGTGCGCGCCTCGGGGTCGAGGCCGGTGGTCGGCTCGTCGAGGAACAGCACCTCGGGGCGGTGGACCAGGCCGAGCGCGACGTCCAGGCGCCGCTGCATGCCGCCGGAGTAGGTCTTCACCGGCCGCCCCGCGGCGTCGGCCAGGTCGAAGCGGGTGAGGAGCTCCTCGACGCGGCGGTCGAGCGCGGCGCCGCGCAGCCCGTACAGCCGGCCCTGCAGCCGCAGGTTCTCCGCGCCGGTGGCGACCGGGTCGGCGCCCGACCTCTGGGCGACGACACCGATGGCCCGGCGCACCCGGTCGGGGTGGCGCAGGGCGTCGTGACCCGCGACGAGGGCGGTGCCGGAGTCGGGACGGGCCAGGGTGGTCAGGATCTTCACCGTGGTGGACTTCCCGGCGCCGTTGGGGCCGAGCAGCCCGAAGACGGTGCCGGTCTCCACGGTGACGCCCATCCCGTCGAGGGCGCGCACGTCTCCGGGATAGGTCTTGACGAGGTCGTGCGCCACGATCGCGGGCGCGCGTGTGCTCATGACAGATTCCTCCGCCTGCCAAGGGGGCCGTGCCTGCACGGCCCGGTGATCGGTCGGTTCGCGGGCCCGTGACGGGCCGCACGGTGGCCCTGGTGAACGGGCCTTCCACGAACGGCCGGACCGATCGGCGGAGGGGACTGCCGGGCTATCCTGGGTGTGCCGCACCTCGATCGCCTGGCGACTGTTCCCGCAGCCGTCCGGTCCGGGGTCACCGCCCCCGGCGCGCGCTGTTCCCGCAGCGAGCGCCGGGGGCGTTCCTCATGTCGGTGTCGCGTCGGGGCCGGCCCGCCTCCCCAGCTCCTCCCAGGAGTGCCGCGCGGTGGCCGATTCCCCGGCCCCCTCCTCGGACTCCGTCCAGGCTTCGGGCATCTCGCCGGTCTCATGCCAGCGCCGCCACTCGGCGGCTCCGGAGATGGTCCCCCTCTCGAGTTCGCCGAGGAAGCCGCGGATCCACTGCGCCTCGGCCTCGAGCATGTGGACCTGGTACTCGGTCTCGATCAGGAACATCCGCGGCAGGTCGTGCCGGAGCCTGGCGAGCACGCCGTGGACGCCGGCCGCCTGCACCTCCAGCTTCGCGACCCGCTCGGTGAGCAGGTCGACCACCTCGTCGGCGGGCAGCACGAGCAGCAGCGACAGCGCCGCCTCGAAGGCCGGGTACTCGCGCACCGGTACGGCGACCAGGTCGGCGAGCCAGTCGTGCAGCTCCTCCCGGCCGGCCCCGGTCAGCCCGTACAGCGTGCGCTCGGGGCGGTTGCCCTGCCGCTGCACGCCGGTGACCTCCACGAAGCCGTGCTTCTCGAGGTTCTGCACGACGGTGTAGAGCGAGCCGTAATTGATCTTGATGCTCTGCTCCTTGCCCCGCTGCCGAAGCACCTGGGCGATCTCGTACGGATGCATGGGGCGTTCGCCGAGCGTCGCCATGACGGCGAGGGCCAGCGGGTTGCCGAGCTTGCGGCGCTTGGCCATGCCCGAACACCTCCCTCACTCGCACCCGTATATCCGTGACCGAACATATCGCGAGTCATCCACCCTGACAAGCGCGATACATCGCGAATTGCGGGGAGGGTCGCACCGGCCCGACGGCGGTGAGCACCTTGGAGCGTCGCGGACATGAACGTGACACGCGGGCGAAATGGACCGCCCCTAATTTCTGTCACCCGACAGGAATCCAGCGACAGGGGTCCGCCATGACCACCACCGCACCGTCCGCGCCCTCCGCTCCCCCGCCGCCCCCGCCGGCCTCCGACGACGGCACCCTCGCCGGCTTCGGCTACCGCCAGGAACTGCACCGCAGCATGGGGCGCTACGCCTCCTTCGCCGCGGGCTTCTCCTTCATCTCCGTCCTGACGACGGTCTTCCAGTTCTTCGCCTTCGGCTTCTCCTCCGGCGGTGCCGCCTTCTTCTGGACCTGGCCCGCGGTGCTCGCCGGGCAGCTGCTGGTCGCCGCCTGCTTCGCCGAACTCGCCGCCCGCTACCCGCTGTCCGGGGCGATCTACCAGTGGTCGACCCGGCTCAGCACACCGACGTGGGGCTGGTTCGCCGGATGGATCATGGTGATCGGCCAGGTGGTGGTCGTGGCGGCCGCCGCGCTCGCCCTGCAGGTCGTCCTGCCCGCGATCTGGCCGGGCTTCCAGGTCCTCGGCGGCGATCCGGCGCCCACCACCGCGACCGGGGCGGCCAACGCGGCTCTGCTCGGCGTGGTGCTGCTGGCCCTCACGACCGTGGTCAACACGCTCGACAACCGGGTCATGTCGGCCGTCAACCGCGTCGGCGTCACCGCGGAGATCATCGGTGCGGGCCTCATCGTCGTCCTGCTGTTCACGCACGCCGAACGCGGTCCCGGCGTCACCCTCCACACCGGCGGCCAGGGCGGCGCCGTCGGTGCGCTCCTCGTCGGCTCCTTCACCGCCGCGTACGTCCTCATCGGTTTCGACAGCGCCGGCGAGATGAGCGAGGAGACCCGCTCGCCGCGCCGCACCGCCCCGCGCACCATCCTCACCGCCCTCGCCGCGGCCGGCGCCCTCGGCGGACTGCTCCTCCTCGGCGGACTGCTCGCCGCCCCCAGCCTCACCGACGGGCGGCTCGCGACGGAGGGCCTGAGCTACGTCCTCACCAGCAGCCTCGGCGCGGGCGTCGGGAAGGCGCTGCTCGCCGACGTCACCGTCGCCATCGCCGTGGCCACGCTGGCCATCCAGACCGCCGGCACCCGCATGCTCTTCTCCATGGCCCGCGACGGCGTCCTCCCGTTCTCCGCCCGCCTGTCCCGGGTCTCGCCCCGTACCGGCATGCCCGTCGCGCCCGCGCTCGTCGTCGGTGTCGCGGCGGCCGCGCTCTGCCTGCTCAACCTCCTGTCCCCGGACGCCTTCCTGGCCATCGGCACCACCTGCATCGCCATGCTGTACCTGGCCTACGCGATGGTCACCGGCCCGATGCTGCTGCGCCGGCTGCGCGGCGAGCGCTTCGGCGCCGGCGGGACGGACGAGCGGGGCCGCCCGCTGTTCTCCCTCGGCCGCTGGGGCCTGCCCGTCAACGCGCTGGCCCTGCTCTACGGGCTGGCCATGACGGTCAACCTCGCCTGGCCGCGGGCGGCGGTCTACGACCCGGCCGGCGGCCACTGGTACTTCCAGTGGTTCACCGTGCTGTTCCTGCTGGGCAGCGTGGGTGCGGGGGTCGCGTGGCGGCTGCTGAGGGCGCGTCCGGGGCGCTCGGCGGAGAACGCCCGCCTCGCCGAGGCCCTCCCGGAACCGACCCGGTAGCCACGGCAGTTCGGCGGCACGACGACCCTCCCCCTCTCGACCTCGGGGAGGGGCGTGCGGCACCGGTGTGGCACCGGCCACCGACAGCGCCCGGGGGTCGGCGCTGCCACACTGGCCGTATGGCCGTACCCGCACCCGAGCCGTCACCCCTTCCCGGCCTGTCGCCCGACGGGCAGCCGGCGCAGGAGCGCCCGACCGTCCTCTGCGCCGACTGCCACCGGCCCCTCACCGCGCACGACGCCCGGCTGTGGGGCCGGGGCCGCGGCTGCCGGCGCAAACACGGACTCGGCGCGGCACCGCGGACCGGGCGCTTCGACGTCGAGCAGGAACAGCTGCCGGGGACGTGAACACGCGCCCGGGCCACGCCACGTGAACGAACGGCTTCTTGCACACGAGGCAGATCATCTTCCGCTGCCACTCCTCGTTCACGCGCTTCGCGGCCTCCACCCTGCCCCGTTCCCGCAGACGCCACACGACGCCGGCGACGGCCACCAGCAGTCCGGCGAGGATCGCGCCCGACACGAGCAGCGCCATCCCCGACAGGAGCAGTCCCACCGGCCATGCGAAGGCACCCTCGGCCGGCAGCCGTCCGAGATCAGCCTTCACGGCGAACCCGGCTCGACCGTCTGCGGCTCACCGGCCCATGGTCACCATCCGTCGGGCGTGGGGGTGAGGCGGCTCACTATTCGTCGACAAACCGACAAGGCGCCTCCCCCGCCGAGCGCCGGGCGCTCGCGGCCCCAAGCACGTCCGCGGCCGACCCGATGCCCCGTCTGCCGTGGCGGACGCGTACGGTACAGCCGTGAAATCTGCGCACTGGACCGCCGCAGTCCTGGCCCTCGCCGCGCTCGGCATCGTCGTCGCCGTCGTCGTCGCCGTCGCCGAGGGCAATCACGCCCCGGTCGTCATGCCCTCACTGCCCATCACGGTGCTCCTGCCCGTCGGCCTCGGGCTCGGAGCCCGCCATGCGTGGCGGAGGGCGACCGGGCGCGGCGCGCCGTCCGTCGGCGTGGACCACCAGGCATGGCAGTCGCGCGGGCGCTGACAAGTGACGCACCGTGAGGAGCGCGCTGCGGGCGCGATCGTCGGATCGGCCGTCGGCGACGCGCTCGGCGCGCCCTTCGAGTTCGGCCCGGCGGGCGCGTTCAGCGCCCGCTTCCCCGCACCGGGCGCGGGTGACGAGATGTGCGGAGGCGGCGGCTGGGACCCCGGTGAGGCCACCGACGACACGCAGATGGCGGTGCTCGTGGCCGATTCCCTGCTGGAGTCGGGCACGCTCGACCTCCCCGACGTCTTCGCGCGGTTCGTACGGTGGGCGGCCGCCGACCCCAAGGACATCGGCCTGCAGACCGAGGCCGTCCTGACCTCCGGCGACCCCTGGGACCTGGCCGCGGCGGTGCACTTCCAGACGCATCACCGGGCGGCGGGCAACGGCGCCCTGATGCGGGCCGCCCCCGCCGCCGTCCACTTCGCCGGGCACGGACGCGCGGCCTCCCTCGACGCCGCACGCAGGATCGCCGCCCTCACCCACGGCGACCGCGCCGCCTGGGAGGGCAGCGCGATCCTCCACGACCTGGTACGCGTGGCCCTCGACGGCGGCGACCCGGTCGCCGCCGCGGTCGTGGCCGACGCGCTGGCACAGGTCCCCGAGCCCTTCCACGAGCGGTGGGCCGCCGTCCTCGCGCCCGGTTGGCACCCCGGCCTGGCCACGGAGTTCAACGGCGCCGTCTGGCCGTGCCTCGGCTCCGCGGTCTGGGCCGTGCGGACCACCGGCGGCTTCGAGGCCGCGCTGCGCGCCGCGGTCGACCTGGGCGGCGACACCGACACCGTCGCCGCCGTCACGGGGACCCTCGCCGGCGCGGTGTACGGCCTCGCGGCCGTACCCGAGCGCTGGACGGCCCACCTGCACGTGCCGGTACCGGGCTGGCCCGGCCGCGTCCTGCGCGTCGCCGACCTGATCGCCCTGGCGGCCCGGCTGACCGGGGACTGACCTGCAGGGGCCGCGTCACACCGCCAGCAGGGCCTCGCCCTCGCGGTGCAGGGCGGCCAGGCCGCCGTCCGGGCAGCCGGCGACGCGCAGCGCCGCGTCGGCGGTCGCGGAGGCGAAGGCCGGCCCGTCGGGGATCGGGTTGTCTCGCCTGATGAGGATGACGCCCTCGATGAGGCCGAAGACGAGGTCGGCGCGGACCGCGAGATCGGCGGCGCCGAGCGCGGCGCCCGGCACCGTCGCGGCCAGCAGGGCGGCGTAGACGGCCTTCAACTCGTCCCGGACGGCGCGGAAACCGGCGAAGCGCTCGGCACGGACCTCGGGGAGCAGGTAGAGCGCGCCGAGGTTGTGCGGCCCCCCGCACAACAGGGCGACGTCCGCCCGGCACAGCGCCCACAGCCGGGCCTCGGCAGGGGCGTCCGTGCGGGCGACGAGCGAGTGCGCGAGGTCCAGGGACGGGCGGACGGTGCCCTCCAGGAGCGCGGCGAGGAGGTCCTCCTTGCCGCTGAAGTAGTGGTACATCGAGGCCTGCCGCATCCCGGCGCGCTCGGCGACGGCGCGGGTCGTGGTGGCCGCGTAGCCCTGCGTGCTGAACAGTTCGGCCGCGGCGGCGAGGAGTTCCTCGCGGGCGGTCAGGCCGCTGTCCGGCCGCGTCTGCGCGCGCGGCCGCCCGACACGCCGTCCCGTGGTGCTCACGCCTCGATCCTCGCACAGCCGATCGGCCCCGTGGCGAGCCCCGAAGTGACCGGTGCCGCCCGGCGTCCGGGCGACGCCCCGGCACACCGGGCTCCGGTCCGGCGCCACCGGGATCACGCGCCGCGCGGGCGTGAGCACCCGGTAACCACCGGGAAACGCACGGGCAACGGCGCCGAATCCACCGCCACGTAATTTCTGTCGGACGACAGAAATTGGAGGTGGAACGCCGTGTCGACAGGGACGCCTCACGGAGCCCGTGACCACGCCCGCGCGCAGGAGGGGACGCGGGTGGACGCCATGCCCGTGCTGCCCGCCGCGCACTGGCCGGAGCGGCCGCCGCCCGGTGTCGAGCCGCGCGACCTGGTCTGGGCGGAGACCGTCGCGGGGGGCACCTACACGCACAAGGTGCTGGCCCGCGGCACCGAACTGCGGCTCACCGACCTGACGGGCGACGCCTGCGCCCACCTGCTGCTGTACGTCGCCGACCGTCCCTGGGAGCGGCTCAACACCGCCGACACCGTGAAGGTGCTGTGGAACGCCTACCTCGGTGCGGGCCACCTGCTCCTGTCCGACCAGGGCCGGGTGCTCGCCTCGGTCGTGGCCGACACCGGCGGCCGCCACGACGCGCTCTGCGGCACCTCGACCGCCATCCGCAACACCGCGCTGTACGGGGACGGTTCGGCGCACGGCCCCTCCCCCGCGGGCCGCGAGCTGCTGAAGCTGGCCGCGCTGAAGAACGGCCTGGAGCCGCGCGACCTGCCGCCGTCGGTCTCCTTCTTCCAGGGCGTCCGCGTCGTCGCCGACGGGAAGCTGGAGTTCACCGGCTCCGCGGGCCCCGGCGCGTCCGTCACCCTGCGGGCCGAGCAGCCGCTGACCGTGCTGATCGCGAACGTGCCGCACCCGCTGGACCCGCGGCCGGAGTACGTCTGCACGCCCCTGGAGGTGCTGGCCTGGCGCGCTACGCCGACCGCGCCCGGGGACCCGTTGTGGGACGCCACTCCCGAGGGCCGCCGCGCCTTCCTCAACACCGCCGACCACCTCGCCGCCAGGGGGCTGCAGTGACCAGCGAGACCACCGTCGTCCCCGCCCGCGCGCCCTGGTCCGCGGTGGTCCGCGCCGGGGAGCACCTGACCGTCACCGACCTCGGCGGCAACCAGGCCGTGGACTTCCTGGTGTACGACGCCCACGACACGGCCGTCCGCTACAGCGCGCCGGACACCCTCCAGGCCCAGGGCGGCATCTTCCTGACCACCGGCAGCGTGCTGCTCTCCAACGAGCACACCCCGCTGATGACCGTCGTGGAGGACACCTGCGGCCGCCACGACACCATCGGCGGCGCCTGCTCCAAAGAGTCCAACACCCTGCGCTACGGCCACCACACCTGGTCGCAGCACGCCTGCGTGGAGAACTTCCTCGCCGAGGGCGCCAGGTACGGCCTCGGCAAGCGCGACCTGGTGGGCAACGTCAACTGGTACATGAACGTGCCCGTCGAGCCCGACGGCACCCTCGGCATCGTCGACGGCATCTCCGCCCCAGGGCTCCGGATCGTGCTGCGGGCCGAGACCGACGTCCTCGTCCTGGTCTCCAACTGCCCTCAGGTCAACAACCCCTGCAACGGCTTCGACCCGACCCCGGTCGAGATGACGGTCTCCGGCGGCCGCGCATGACCCACGCCGTGAGCCACGCCGCCTTCGACACCCTCCTCGTCGCCAACCGCGGCGAGATCGCCGTCCGCGTCATCCGCACCGCCCGGCGCATGGGCCTGCGCACGGTCGCCGTCTTCTCCGACCCCGACCGCTCCGCCCCGCACGTGCGCCTCGCCGACCACGCCGTACGGCTCGGCCCGGCCCCGGCCAAGGCCAGCTACCTGGACGCCGACGCCGTCCTGGCCGCCGCCCGCGCCACCGGGGCGGGGGCGGTCCACCCCGGCTACGGGTTCCTCTCCGAGGACGCGGACTTCGCGCGCCGCTGCGAGGCCGCCGGCCTGGTCTTCGTCGGGCCGACGCCGGAGCAGCTGGCGCTCTTCGGCACCAAGCACACCGCGCGCGCCGCCGCCGAGGCCGCCGGGGTGCCCCTGCTGCCGGGCACCGGGCTGCTGGCGGACCTCGACGCCGCCCTGGAGGCGGCGCGGGCCCTCGGCTACCCGGTGATGCTCAAGGCCACCGGCGGAGGCGGCGGCATCGGCATGCGGGCCTGCCGCTCCGCCACCGAGCTGACCGAGGCCTGGGAGAGCGTGCGGCGCGTGGCCGCGGCCTCCTTCTCCTCCGCGGGCGTGTTCCTGGAACGCCTGGTGGAGCGGGCCCGCCACGTCGAGGTGCAGGTCTTCGGCGACGGGCGCGGCCGCGTCGTCGACTTCGGCGACCGCGACTGCTCCCTGCAGCGCCGCAACCAGAAGGTCCTGGAGGAGGCCCCCGCCCCCGGTCTGCCGGTCGCCGTGCGCCGCCGCCTCGCCGGCAGCGCCCGCGACCTGTGCGCCTCCGTCGGCTACCGCTCGGCGGGGACGGTGGAGTACGTGTACGACGCCGCCCGCGACGAGGCGTACTTCCTGGAGGTCAACACGCGCCTGCAGGTGGAGCACCCGGTGACGGAGGAGGTGTACGGCGTCGACCTCGTCGCGTGGATGCTGCGCCTCGCGCAGGGCGACACCGGCGTGGTCACGGAGCCGGGCCCGCCGCGCGGCCACGCCGTGGAGGCCCGCGTCTACGCCGAGGACCCCAGCCGCGGGCACCGGCCCGGCGCGGGCGTGCTGACCGAGGTCGCGTTCCCCGAGGGCGTCCGCGTGGACGCCTGGGTCGAGACCGGAACCGAGGTGACCACCGCGTACGACCCGATGCTGGCCAAGGTCATCGCCCACGGCACCGACCGCGAGGACGCCCTCGACCGGCTCGCCCGCGCGCTCACCGCGACCCGGGTGGGCGGCATCGAGACCAACCTCGGCCTGCTGCGCGCCGCCGTCGCCGAGCCGGCGCTGCGCGCGGCCGTGCACACCACGGCGACCCTGGAGGGCGTCGCCGACCCGACGCCACGCGTCGAGGTGCTGCGGCCGGGCACGCTGACCACCGTCCAGGACTGGCCCGGCCGCACCGGGCTCTGGCACGTCGGCGTGCCGCCCTGCGGGCCCATGGACGACCTGTCCTTCCGGCTCGGCAACGAGGCGCTGGGCAACGACGAGGGCGCCCCCGGCCTGGAGTGCACCCTGCTCGGCCCGCGGCTGCGCTTCACGCACCCGACGACCGTCTGCGTCACCGGCGCGCCCGTCGCCGTGTCCGTGGACGGCAGGCCGGTGCCGCAGTGGGAGCCGGTCACCGTACCGGCCGGCGGCGAGCTGGACGTACCGGCACCGCAGGGCCCGGGGCTGCGGACGTACGTGCTGTTCGGCGACGGCGGGCTCGACGTCCCCGCGTACCTGGGCAGCGCGGCAACCTTCACCCTGGGGCGGTTCGGCGGCCACGGCGGCCGGGCGCTGCGCTCCGGGGACGTGCTCCACGGGGGCGGGCCCTGCGGCGGCACCCCCGTGCCCGTGGACCGGCGACCGGACTTCACCACCGCGTGGCACGTCGCCGCCGTCGAAGGACCGCACGCCGCGCCCGAGTTCTTCACCGAGGACGACGTCCGCGACTTCTACGCGGCGCAGTGGAAGGTGCACTTCAACTCCGCGCGCACGGGCGTCCGCCTGGTCGGGCCCAAACCGCGCTGGGCCCGCGCCGACGGCGGTGAGGCGGGGCTGCACCCCTCCAACATCCACGACACCCCGTACGCGGTCGGCGCCGTCGACTACACCGGCGACATGCCCGTGCTGCTCGGCCCCGACGGGCCCTCGCTGGGCGGCTTCGTGTGCCCGGCGACCGTCGTCACCGGGCAGCGCTGGAAGCTGGGGCAGCTCCGTCCCGGCGACACCGTGCGGTTCGTGCCGGTCACCGAGGACACGGCGGCCGCCCTGCGGCGCTCCCCCGCCGTCGTGCCGCGCGCCTCGCGACCCGTGCTCGGCGACGGCGGCGTCCTCGGGCGCCTTCCGGAGGGCGAGGGCCGCCCGTCGGTGACCTACCGGCGCAGCGGCGACGACAACCTGCTCGTCGAGTACGGGCCGATGCAGCTCGACCTCGCCCTGCGGATGCGCGTCCACGCCCTCGCGGAGCACCTGGCCGCCGCCGGACTGCCGGGGGTCGTCGACCTCACGCCGGGCATCCGCTCGCTCCAGGTGCACGTCGACCCGGACGTGCTGTCCACGGCCAAGCTGCTGGACTGCGTGCGCGAGGCGGAGGGGCACCTGCCGCCCGCCGAGCGGCTGGTGGTGCCCAGCCGCACCGTCCACCTGCCGCTGTCCTGGGACGACCCCGCCACGCGCGAGGCCGTCGCCCGCTACATGGCGGGGGTGCGGGACGACGCGCCCTGGTGCCCCTGGAACATCGAGTTCATCCGCCGTGTCAACGGGCTGGAGTCGGTGGAGGACGTACGGCGCACCGTCTTCGACGCGGAGTACCTGGTGCTGGGGCTCGGTGACGTCTACCTGGGCGCGCCCGTCGCGACCCCGCTCGACCCACGGCACCGGCTGGTGACCACGAAGTACAACCCGGCGCGGACCTGGACCGCCGAGAACTCCGTCGGCATCGGCGGCGCCTACCTGTGCGTGTACGGCATGGAGGGGCCCGGCGGCTACCAGTTCGTGGGCCGCACCGTCCAGGTCTGGGGGCGGGGCGCGACGGCCGGGCGGCGGCCGTGGCTGCTGCGGTTCTTCGACCGGATCAGGTGGTTCCCGGTCGAGGCCGGCGAACTGCTGGAGATGCGGGCCGACATGGCCGCTGGGCGCCTGGAACTGCGGGTCGAGGAGGGCGAGTTCGCCCTCGCCGAGCACCAGGCCTTCCTCGACGCCAACGCCGCGTCCATCGGCGCCTTCCGGGCCCGGCAGGCGGCCGCGTTCGCCGCCGAGCGGGACGCGTGGGAGGCGGCCGGGGAGTTCGCCCGTGCGGAGGCGGCCGCGTCCCCGGCGGCGGGCGCGGCCACGGCGGGCGTCACGGTGCCCGAGGGCGGCAGCGCGGTCGAGGCGGAGTTCCCGGCGTCGGTGTGGCAGGTCGCGGTCCGTCCGGGTGACCGGGTACGGGCCGGGCAGCGGCTGCTGGCGCTGGAGGCCATGAAGATGGAGTCCCCGGTCGAAGCCCCCGTGGACGGCGTCGTGGACGCGGTCCTGGTCACCCCGGGGGACCAGGTCGACGCCGGCACGGTGCTGCTCACGCTGCGCCCCGTGTAGCCCGCCCCTGCTGCACCTGCCTCCGACCCTCGACGCCTGGGCGTCCCGCCCGCCCCACCGGTCGCCGCCGGTGCCCGCGACCGGGACACCCGCCCGGGCCGGCCGGACACCACCGGCCGCCATCCGACCGACCGCACCCGCCTCACCCGCCTCACCCGGGCGCCACACCCACGCCCTGATCGGCGCCGGTGCCGTGATCGCGGCGCCGTCCCGGGTAGGGGGTGACCGGGCGGGAAGACACCCGTGAAGGAGAACCCGACATGCCCACTCCGCCCCCCTCCGGCACCCCCGCCCTCGACCGGGTCCGGGCCGCGTACGCGCGCATCCGCGAAGTGGACCGCCCCGAGGTGTGGATCACGCTGCGGCCGCAGGCCGACGTGGAGGCCGAGGCCGCCGCCCTGGACGCCGCGGACCCGCTGCCGCTGGCCGGGACCGTGGTCGCCGTCAAGGGGAACATCGACGTCGCGGGGCTGCCCACGACCGCCGGCTGCCCCGCGTACGCGTACCTGCCGGACGCCGACGCGCCCGCCGTGGCCCGGCTGCGCGCCGCCGGTGCGGTGGTGCTGGGGACGACCAACCTGGACCAGTTCGCGACGGGCCTGGTCGGTACCAGGAGCCCGTACGGGGCGGTGCGCAACGCGTACGACCCGGCGCGGGTCAGCGGCGGTTCGAGTGCGGGCTCGGCGGTCGCCGTGGCGCTCGGGATCGTGGACGTCGCCCTCGGCACGGACACGGCAGGTTCGGGGCGGGTGCCCGCCGCGTTCAACGGGATCGTGGGGATCAAGCCGACCCGGGGGCTGGTGCCGACGGAGGGCGTGGTGCCCGCCTGCGCGAGCCTGGACTGCGTCACGGTGTTCGCCCGCACGCTCCCGGAGGCGCAGCGGGCGCTGGGTGTCGTCGCCGACGTGCCGCAGGCGCCGCCGCCCGCCCGCCGTCCGGGGCCGTGGCGCGTGGCGGTGCCGCCCCTGGAGCAGCTCGGGGAGCTCGACCCGGGGTGGGCGGAGGCCTTTTCCTGGACGGCAGGACGCCTGGCGGCCGCGGGCGTGGAGGTGCGCCCGGTGGACCTGACGCCGTTCTCCGCCGCTGCGGCGCTGCTCTACGAGGGCGCCTTCGTGGCGGAGCGCTACACCGCCGTGGGTGGCTTCATCGACAAACACACCGGGAGCCCGGACCTGGACCCGACCGTCGCGCGCATCATCACCGCCGCCCGCGACATCCCCGCGCACCGCCTCCTCGCCGACCGTGAGCGGCTGGCCGCGCTCACGGACCGCGCCATGGACGCACTCGGCGACGCCGACGCGCTGCTTCTGCCGACGGCCCCCGGGCACCCCACGCTCGCGGAGGTCGCCGCCGACCCGGAAGGGGCCAACGCCCGCCTGGGCCGGTTCACCAACTCCGCCAACCTCCTGGACATGTGCGGGGTCGCGGTGCCCGCCGGCGAGGTCGGCGTCCTGCCGTTCGGGGTGATGCTGCTGGGCCGCGCCCGTACCGAGGAGCGCCAGAGCGCCATCGCGGGCCTGCTGGGCCCCACCGTCCCCTTCACGGTCGTCGGCGCCCACCTGTCGGGCCAGCCGCTCAACGGCGAACTGCAGGCCCTGGGCGCCCGGTTGCTCCGTGCGACCACGACCGCCGCCGAGTACCGGCTGTACGCCCTGCCGACCACACCGCCCAAGCCCGGTCTGGTGCGCGTGCCACCGGACCAGGGCGCGACCGTGGAGTGCGAGGTGTGGGAATTCCCCGCCGAGGGCCTCGGCCGGCTCCTCGCCGCGCTCCCCCACCCGATGGCCCTCGGCCCGGTCCGTCTCGCGGACGGTACCGCCGTCCCGGGCTTCCTGTGCGAGCCGGCCGCGCTGACGGGCGCCCGGGACATCACGGAGCACGGCGGCTGGCGGGCGTACCTCGCGGCCGCCCGCCCGGCCCCGCGGTAGCGCAGCCCCGCGGCAGCTCAGCCCACCGAGGAGTAGGCCACGACGCCGCGCAGGAGTCCGTCGACGGCCTTGCGGGCGTTGCGCCGCACCGGGCTGCCCTCGGGGGCGGCGTCGGCGATCTGGCCGAGCACGTCGATGAGCTGCTTCGTCCAGCGCACGAAGTCGCCCGCCGGCATGTCGGCGTCGCGCAGCACCGCGTCCAGGCCGTGCCCGGAGGCCCAGCGGTGGGCGGCCCAGGCGAAGCCGAGGTCGGGTTCGCGCTGCCCGACGCCCTCGGCCTGGTTGATGCGGTGGTCCTCCTCCAGGGCGTCGAGGCGGCCCCAGATGCGGACCATCTCGCCGAGTGCCTGCTTGGCGCTGCCGGAGGGCAGCCGCGGCGGCAGGGCGTCGTCCGCGGAGCGGGACTCGTAGACCAGCGCGGAGGCGCAGGCGGCGAGGTCGGCGGGGCCGAGGCCGTCCCAGACCCCGTCACGGAGGCACTCGCTGGCCAGGAGGTCGAGCTCACCGTAGAGCCGGGCCAGCCGGCGGCCGTCGGCGGTGACCTTGTCGGCCTCGAGGTAGCCGAGGTCGGTGAGCAGGGCGCAGATCCGGTCGAAGGTGCGGGCGATGGTGTTGGTGCGGCCTTCGATACGGCGCTCGAGCTGCTTGGTGTCGCGCTGGAGCCGCTGGTAGCGCTCGGCCCAGCGGGCGTGGTCCTCGCGCTCGTCGCAGCCGTGGCAGGGGTGCGCGCGGATCTCGGTCCGCAGCCGGGCGATCTCGTTGTCGTCCGCGGCGGCCGAGCGCTGGCGGCGCTGCCGTTGCGGCGCTATGCCGGCCGTACCGGCCTTGGAGCGCATGGCGGAGGCCAGGTCGCGCCGGGACTGGGGGCTGCGCGGGTTGAAGGACTTGGGGATGCGCATCCGGTCCAGCGCCTCGACCGGCACCGGGAAGTCGATCTGCGCGAGCCGCTTGACCTGCCGCTCCGCGGTGAGCACCAGCGGGCGGGGGCCGTCGTGCTGGAACGGGTCGTGCCGGTTGTGGTGGCCGGGGCTGCGGCCGGCGGGCACGCCCGGGTCGAGGACCAGGGCCAGCCCCGCGAACTTGCCGGCGGGGACGTGGATGATGTCGCCCGGCCGGAGCTTCTCCAGCGCGTCCGCCACGGCCACCCGGCGCTGGTTCGCGCCCTGCCGGGACAGCTCGGCCTCGCGGTCCTTCAGCTGCCGGCGCAGCGACATGTACTCGTTGAAGTCACCGAGGTGGCAGGTCATGGAGGACCGGTAGCCCTCCAGGCCCTCCTCGTTGCGCTGCACCTGGCGGGAGATGCCGACCACCGAGCGGTCGGCCTGGAACTGCGCGAACGAGGTCTCCAGCAGCTCACGGGAGCGGTGCCGCCCGAACTGGCCGACGAGGTTGACGGCCATGTTGTACGAGGGCTTGAAGGAGGAGCGCAGCGGATAGGTGCGCGTACCGGCCAGACCCGCCAGGTGGACGGGGTCGAAGGCGCGCTGCCACAGCACGACCGCGTGGCCCTCGACGTCGATGCCACGGCGTCCGGCACGGCCGGTGAGCTGCGTGTACTCGCCGGGGGTGACGTCGGCGTGGGTCTCGCCGTTCCACTTGACGAGCTTCTCCAGGACCACGGAGCGCGCGGGCATGTTGATGCCCAGCGCCAGCGTCTCGGTGGCGAAGACGGCCTTGACCAGGCCCTTCACAAAGAGCTCCTCGACGACCTCCTTGAAGGTCGGCAGCATGCCGGCGTGGTGCGCGGCGATGCCGCGCTCCAGGCCCTCCAGCCACTCGAAGTAGCCGAGGACGTTCAGGTCCTCGTCGGGGATGGACTTGGTGCGCTCCTCGACGATGGCCCGGACCTTCGCCCGGTTCTCCTCGTTGTTGAGCCGCAGGCCCGCGTGCAGGCACTGCTGCACCGCCGACTCGCAGCCGGCGCGGCTGAAGATGAACGTGATCGCGGGCAGCAGCCCCTCCGCGTCCAGCCGCTCGATCACCTCGACCCGGCTGGGCGTCCAGATCCTGCGCTGCTGACGCCGCTCGCGCTCGCGGTCGGCCTCGCGCATCCTGCCGCCGCGCCGGTCGCGGCCGTTGAAGGCGCGCTGGTTCTCCGTGCGGGCCAGCCGCACCAGGTCGGGGTTGACGGCGGCGCGCTGCCCGCCCGTGCCGGAGCCCTGCTCCTCCTCGAACAGGTCGTACATCCGGCGGCCCGCCAGGACGTGCTGCCACAGCGGCACCGGGCGGTGCTCGGAGACGATGACCTGCGTGTCGCCGCGGACGGTGTCCAGCCAGTCGCCGAACTCCTCGGCGTTGGAGACGGTCGCGGAGAGCGACACCAGGGTCACGGACTGCGGGAGGTGGATGATGACCTCCTCCCAGACCGCGCCGCGGAAGCGGTCGGAGAGGTAGTGCACCTCGTCCATGACCACGTAGCCGAGGCCGTCGAGGGCCTGGGAGCCCGCGTACAGCATGTTGCGGAGCACCTCGGTGGTCATGACCACGATCGGCGCGTCCCCGTTGACGCTGTTGTCGCCGGTCAGCAGGCCGACCCGCTCGGCGCCGTAGCGCTTGACGAGGTCGGTGAACTTCTGGTTCGACAGCGCCTTGATGGGGGTGGTGTAGAAGCACTTGCGGCCCTCGCGGAGGGCCAGGTGGACCGCGAACTCGCCCACGATGGTCTTGCCGGAGCCGGTGGGTGCCGCCACCAGCACGCCCTTGCCGGCCTCGAGGGCCTGACAGGCCTCGATCTGGAAGGGGTCCAGGCCGAACTCGTACAGCTCGCGGAAGCCCGCGAGTGCGGTGGCCTGCTCGGCGGCGCGGAGCCGGGAAGCGGCGTACCGCTCGGCGGGAGACATCTCTTCGTTCATCTTGAAAACGAGACTACCGGGCCGCACTGACAGCCGACATGATCTTTTTGCCGAAGCAAAACCCGGGGCGCGGAGGCCGGGCGTGTCGCGCCCGCCCCACCTCCGCGCCCCGCGCCCGGGAAGCTCAGATGGTGGTGAGGTACTGCTCCACCAGCGGGACCTTGAAGGCGTCCTTCACCCCGGCCAGACCGCCGGGCACGCCCTGGTCCGGCTTGACGATGTAGCTCCGGGTGGCGCTGGGCCGCCACGGGTCGGAGAAGTCCAGGGCCGGGCCCAGCCCGGGGTCGAACCCCTTGAGCCGGCGGTGCGCCGCGATGATGCCCTCCCTGCTCAGGTCCTCCGCCTCGCAGGCCGACTTCAGGTCCTGGACGGCGACGGCCATCGTGTTGTGCCCGGTCTCCAGCCCCTGGTTCAGCGGGTCCCCCGGGTAGCGGCGCTTGTAGTCCGCGACGAGCTTCCTGACCTCGGGGGTGTCGCTGGTCATCGCCGGGGTGGGGGCGACGAGCTGCAGCATCTTCAGCAGCGCCGGCGCCGCCGGGGTCTTCAGCAGCTGCGGGTCATAGCCGACGGCGCTGCCGAGGAACGGCACGTCGAGCCCGCCCGCGGCGGCGGCACCGACCGCCGCGGCGGTCTGCGCGGGGCTGGTGCTGATCAGGACGGCCTTCACCCCGGCCTCGCCGAGCTCCCGCACCTCCTCGGACAGGTCCTTGCGCGCCGGCCCGACCTTCTTCTCGACGAGGGTCATGCCGCGCTTGTCGGCGACGAACCTGGCCCCGCGCCGCGCGTTGCTCCCGTAGTCGCCCTCGAGGTAGATGTAGCCGACCCGGTCGCCCGGCCCGAGGCCCTGGGTGTCCGCCAGGTACTCGAAGCCGTTGATCATGTCGACGTCGTAGGTGGCGTTGATGGTCGTCAGGGTGGGCTGGCCGAGCAGGGCCGAGGAGTAGCCGAGGGACGTCGTCATGACGTCGTCGACCTCGATGCTGTCGAGCAGGGCGTTGATGATCGTCGAACCGAGCAGGCCCGGCATCGCGGCGATCTTCGGCTCCATCTCGCCGTAGTGGACGACGGCCGTGTCGACGTCGTAGCCGTGGTCACGGACGAGCAGCTTGAGCTTGCGGCCGCACACGCCGCCTTCGGCGTTGACCTGGTCGGCGTAGAGCTTCTCCGCCTGCAGCACCGAGCGGCCCAGCGGGCCGTACGGGCCGGACAGGTCGGTGAGGACGCCCAGGGTGATGGTGGAGTCGGTGATGCCGGGCCCCGTCTTGACGCCGTTCGCGTCGACCGGACCGTCGACCGCGGCGGTGCCCTCGTCCCCGCCGCAGGCCGTGAGGACGCAGGTGAGGGCGGCGGTGAGGACGACGGTGGACCTGAGGCGCTGTTTCCGGGTCACGGTGTGCTTGCTCCTGGAGGGGTGGGCCGCGGGGGGCCGCCGCGGGCGCGGCCGGGGGGCCACCGTCCGGGGCCGGTGATGCGGGAGCTCCATGGGAAGAGATGGCGGGCGGTTCGGCGAGGGTCGGGGGCGTTTCTGGTCGCGGTTCCCAACGGCGGCCGGGCCCGGCTGTGCAGCGGCACCGCCCGAGCCGTCCCGTACGACCGCGTGTTCGGTGATGTGTGGGTTCTGTCCGGATGTCGGTCACGTTTGCGTCACCCGTCTTCCGGGGCCGGACTACCAGCCGGTAGGAATGCCGTGCGGGTGCCCGCCCACCCGGGCTCCGCGCCCGCAGAGCCGAGAGGAAGATCGGATGGCCACCCCCGCCACGACGCGTCCGATGTGCACCGCGGGCATCGCGGGCGCCTCCGGGCGGGAGCACCGCGAGATGCTGAGAGCCGCCGCGCTGCAGGTGCGCGCGCAGGTCGGACCGGTGGCGGCGGACATCGTCGAGCGGATCCGGGACCGGCACCCCGCCTACCGGGAGCCCGCGCTGGCACCGTCCGGACTGCTGGAGGAGACCGAGGGTTCGGTCGCCGCCGTCCTCGACTCGCTCGCCGACCCGGGGCGCTCCGCGGTGTCCGCCGCGTACCTGTCGTGGGTGGGGGAACGCCGGGCGTGGCAGGGGTTCCCCCTGGAGCCGATGATGGGCGCCTGCCGTACGGCCGGTGACGCGCTGTGGCTGGCGCTGGTCCGGGCCGGGGAGGGCCGGGGGCCTGAGGGGACGCAGCTGATCGCCCGCGCCGCCGCGGAGGTCTGGGACCTGTTCGAGCGGGACAGCCGGCTGATGGCCGACGCCTACCTGCGGGCCCGCGGCGAGGTGACGTTCCACCGGCAGCGCGGCCGCAGGGCGCTGGAGGGGCTCCTCGCCGGGCGGTTGGACACCCCGGGCCTCGCCGAGGCCGCGGACGCCCTCGGCCTGCCCGAACACGGCCGCTTCGCGGTCGCCGTCATGCGCGGCTCGACAGGGGCCCCTCCACCCGTACGGCGGCGGGCCGGGGTGCCCGCCGGGGTGCGGGTGCACCGGGCGTTCCCGGTCGGCGGCGAGGTGCTCCTGGCCGACCTGGGCGACCTGACGCTCGGCGACTTCGCGGCCGCGCTGGAGGTGCCCACCGGGACGCGGGCGGGCCTGAGCCCGGAGGTGGACCGGCTGGGCGCGGTCGGACACGCCAGGGAACTCGCCGAACTCGCGCTGCGCACCTGCACCCGGGACGGCGAGGTGGCCGTCCTCGACCGCCGCTACCCGGCCGGGCTGCTCGCCCGCCGCCCGGACGTCGCGAGCGAGGTCGCCGCCGGCGTCCTGGGCGGGCTGCGGGACGTGGAGGCCACGGAGGCCACGGTGCTCCTGGAGACCCTGGGGGCGTGGCTGGACACCGACGGTTCCGTCGAGAAGGCCGCGACCGCCCTGTTCTGCCACGCCAACACCGTGCGCAGGCGGCTGCGGCGGCTGGAGGAGCTCACCGGACGCTCCGTGGCGCGACCGCGCGACGTGGTGCACCTGGCGCTCGCCCTGGACGCCGAGCGGATCTCCGCGGCGCACGGCCCCGGAGCGCCCAGGTGACGGCGCGTCCGCAGGCGCAGGACGAGGCGGCCCGGGAGCTGCTGCGGACGGCGGCGCTGCGGATGAAGGAGCGGACCGGCGAGCTGTCGGAGCGGGTCATGGCCCGGCTGCACACCGAGGTCCCCGGCTTCGTGGACCACGCCGACGACCCCGACTGCTCCCTCGACGGCTTCGCGACGATGATCACCATGCACCTGGACCGGCTCGTCGACCCGGAGCGCGACGCGGACGCGTCCCGGCACATGCGGGAGGCCGGCCGCCGCCAGGCCGAGCGGGGCATGCCGCTGGAGCTGCTGGCGCACGTCTTCGGGGTGGGCGGCGCGGTCGTGTGGCAGGACCTCGTCGACACCGTCGCCGCGCACCATCCCGGCGACATCCCGCTCATGGTGCACATCGCCCCGCGGATGTGGGGGTTCCGCCGGCGCACGACCGCGATCCTGGCCGACGCCTACCGCGAGACGCTGGGCGACGGCGGGGCCGGCGGCAGCAGGCGGGCCGCCCGCGTGCTGGGCGCCCTGCTCGAAGGACGCACCGAGAGCCTCGGCGTGGGCGCCGCCGGCCAGGCCCTGGGCGTACCGGGCGACGGCCGTTTCGTGGTCGCGGTGACCAGCGTGCGGGCCTCGGCCTCCGGCACGCCCGGCGACGACGCCTTCCCGGTGGGCGCCGGCAGCCGGGTACTGCGGGCACCCCGCGGCACGGGCGAGGTCCTGGTCGTCCTGCTGGGCGACCGGTCCCCCGGGGCGCTCGCCGCGCTCCTGGGCGCCGTCCCCGGGCTGCGGGCGGGGGTCAGCCCGGTCGTCCACGGCCTGGCCCAGCTGCACCGGGCCCTGACGCTCGCCGAACTGGCGCTGCCCACGTGCGCCTCCGACGGCGAGGTGGCGCTGTGGGAGGAGCGGATGCCGACGGTCGTGGCCGCCTCGGACCGCCGGCTCGCGGGCGAGCTGGCCGAGCGTGTCCTCGGCCCGCTGCGGGGGCTCGCCGACGAGGAACGCGAGTCCCTGCTGGGCACCTTCGCCACGTGGATGGAGTGCGACGGCTCCCCCCGCGCCGCCGCCGAGCGCATGGACTGCCACCGCAACACGGTCCTCAACCGCCTGCGCCGCCTGGAACTGCTCACCGGCCGCCGCCTCACCCACCCCCGCGAGCTCGTCGACCTCACCCTCGCCGTCGACACCCTCCGCTCCGCCCCCGCCGCCTGAGCCCACGACGCCCTCGCCCACGGCTCCCCCGGACGTCCGGCGCTTCGGCCGCCAGGGGTGGCGGATGCCGTGGCCGCGTCCGGGGACGGCCAGCACACGATCGCCGACGTACGTGAGGTGACGGGACGCCGGCCTGTGCGGCGGCGGCCGGGGTCCCCCGCCGCCGAATGGGCGCCGGGGCAGGGGGACGCGGTGAGGGACTCCGGTCGGCGCGGCCGGTGGCGGGGGTGCGGCCGCCCGGGGTCTTCCGGGCCCGCCGGAGCGGTGCACGCCGGGCCGGGCGGCCGGCTGCGGCTGGACGTGCCCGCCGGGCGCGGCCCGGCAAACCTCGCCCCCGCGGCTCGGCACCGCGCTACCGCGGCGCCAGCAGGCGCAGCGCCCGCGGTACGGTGCGCGCGGTCAGGGGCAGGGGGCCCAGTGGCTCACCGTCGGCGTAGCCGGTGATGCCGTCGGCGGCGAGGGTGACCGCGGCCGCGCGGTGCACCGTCACCACCGGGTGGCCGAGGTGGGTGCCGCGGTAGACCCTCGGGAAGACGCGCAGCAGCGTGCTGCGGCTGCACGGCCCGACCACGCACACGTCGAAGCGCCCGTCGTCGAGTTCGGCTCCGGCGCAGATCCGCATGCCGCCGCCGTACGAGGTGCCGTTGCCGACGGCCACGAGGGTCGCCTCGATCTCCGTCTCGGCGCCGTCGTCGAGGGTGATCCGGTACGGGATCGGGCGCAGCGCGGCCAGTTCCGCCAGCATCGCCACGTCGTAGCGCAGCCGCCCGCTGGGCCAGCGCAGCCGGTTGCCGCGGTCGTTGACCCGGGAGTCGAAGCCGGAGGCGAGGACCGTGCCGAACCACCGTTCGCCGGCGCGGCCGAGGTCGATCTCGCGGACGGTCTCCTCCTTCAGCGCCCGCGCGATGGCCTCCCCGGCCGCGGCGGGCTCGCGTATCGGCAGTCCGGTCGCCCGCGCGAAGTCGTTGCCCGTGCCGACGGCGACGACGCCGAGCGGCGTGCCGGTCCCGGCCACGGCCTGCAGGGCCAGCGACACCATGCCGTCGCCGCCGACCGCGACCAGCGCGTCCGTGCCGTCCGCGACGGCCTCGCGGGCCCGCGCCAGGGCGTCGGCCGCGTCGGTGCCGACGACGGTGCGCACGCCGAAGCCCGCGCGGCGCAGTGCGTCCGCGGCCGGTCCGGCGGCGCGGGCGCCCCGTCCACGACCCGCGGTGGGGTTGGCGATGAGGGTGATCTCGCTGGTCACGCGCGGACCCTACCGTGCGGTAGTCCAACCGTCGAGATCACCGGCACCCCTTCTTCCGGCGGGGTCGTGATCATCCTCGGGGCCTACGGAGGGCCGTGTTCCGGCGGGGAGGATCGGGGGGGCGTCGCAGACCGGGCGACCATCGCGGGCACGGCCAACGCGCTGTTCAACAACAAGGGGTGCGCCGTCGTGGGCGCGGCGGCAGGGACCACACGGTGGCGTGGAACAGGCCCATGACCTTCGTCGCGTCGAGGGCGACCACTGCTGACGGCCTCCTGCGCGCCATGCCGACGGGGCCCCGCCCGGCTGGTCCGGGCGGGGCCCCGTCGGGGGTCACACGGCGTCAGGTCGCGTCGTCGAAGTCGCCGGAGCGGCGTCCGTCCTCGACGGGCCCGGCCTGCTCGGGCACGGAGGCCGTGACGCGCTCGCCGGTGTCGATCGACTCCGGGGTGAGGTCCAGCTCGGAGGCCTCGTCGTCGGAGAGTTCCGCGTCGGGGTTGCGCCAGCGCCGACGCCGGTCGTTGACCAGGCTGAAGGCGACCGCGCCGAAGTAGAGGACGACGATCGGACCGGACAGCGCGATCATGCTGACCGGGTCGGTGGTCGGCGTCGCGACGGCGCCGAAGACGAAGACGCCCATGACCACGGCCCGCCACCAGCCCGCCATGCGGCGGCCGCTGACCATGCCGACCAGGTTGAGCATGACCAGGAGCAGCGGCAGTTCGAAGGCGAGGCCGAAGACCAGCACCATGCGGATGGTGAAGTCCAGCACCCCGTCGAGCTTCAGGAGGTTGGACGAGCCCTCGGGCGTGAAGCTGATCAGCACCTTGATGCTGACCGGCATGATCTTGTACGCGAGGAAGGCACCGCCCAGGAAGAGCGGGAGCGCCGCGCCCACGAACATGTACGTGTACTTGCGCTCGTTGCGGTGCAGGCCGGGGGCGATGAAGGCCCACAGCTGGTACAGCCAGACCGGGCTGGCACCGATGACGCCGGCCATGAAGCAGACCTGCATCGTGAGCGCGAACGGCGCCGTCAGCGAGTCGAACGTGACGATGGCGCAGTTGCCGCCGCTGCTGACGACCCCGGGGCCGCACTTGGGTACCGGAGAGGCCAGGAACTCCAGGAGTTGCTGGCTGTAGAAGGCGGCCACGATCGCCACGACGACGATCGCGAGCACACTCTTGGCGAGCCGGTTGCGCAGCTCACGCAGGTGCTCCACCAGGGGCATGCGCCCCTCGGGGTCCTTCGTCGGCTTACTGCGGGCAGACTTGAGCAACCCAGGTCCTCATCTCACGCGGTGGCCGGCGTCCCCGCCGGCGGCCCGTACCTGTGTCGTCGTGTCAGCTCTGCGTCTGGCTGGGCTGCTGGGTCTCGGAGACCGGGCGGGCGCTGGCGACGTCACCGGGCGCGGCCTGGATGGTCTTCGGTGCGGCCTGGGCGTCGGCGGGCGCGTCGGCCGGCGCCTGCGGGGCGGCCGCGTCGTCCGACTTCATCGCCTTCGCCTCGCTCTTCAGGATGCGCATCGACTTCCCAAGGCCGCGGGCCATGTCCGGGAGGCGCTTGGCCCCGAACAGCAGCAGAACGACGACAAGGATGAGGATGATCTCAGGGGCGCCGAGCCTGCCGAACATAAGCTTTACCTTCTCACCGAGGCGGCATGGGTTCTTGAGCAGCGGGCTCCGGGTCCGTGGACACGGTGTCCGCTCTGCCAGCGATCGTAACCTGCGGGGGTAAACGCCTGGCAATCCCCCGGCGTCCTTGCCGTTGCCGCCCCCGCCGCGCTCTATCGGGGCCGCTTCAGCAGCGTACCTTCCTGGAGGGGGGAGGACGAGGGTGCCGCGGACGGCACCGACCCGGCGTCCGGGCACGGCCGGCGGGACGGCGTCGTCAGCGCGACAGTTCGCCGGCGCCGCGCGCCAGCGGCTCCGCGGCCCGCCGCAGGTCCTCGGAGGCCTGTCGCAGGCGGTCGCTGCTGCGCCCCACCTGACGGGCGAGGCCGCGCACCTCGGCGTACACACGCAAGCCGAGGACACCGAGCACGAGCAGGCCGGCGGTCGCGAGGCCGACGTACAGGTAGAGCCACCACATGGGAGCCGAGCGTAGCGGCTCAGCCGATGTGCAGCCGCATCGTGCGGACACCGCCGTCGGTGAGGAGCTCCACGATGCGGTCGCCCGCCGGCTTGCGGACGGAGGAGCCGCAGTCGGGGCAGGTGAAGGAGTAGAAGGTGGTCCGGTGGCTGCCGCCGATGGCCAGCCGCAGGGCGTCGGCCGACAGCTCGAAACTGGTCCGGCACTCCGGGCAGGAGGCCCTGAAGATCACCCCGGGCGGGGTCGTGCCGGGTTCGCCGACGGTACCGAGGGTGTCCAGGGTGTCGAGGTCGTCCATGCCGGCGCTCACCTCACTCGCCGTAGGCCGCGAGGGCCTGGGCGGCCGCGTCGCGGGCGCTGCCGGCGAGTCCGGCCGGGGAGACGATCCGCCCGTCGCGGCCGAGGCGCAGCGCGAGACGGCGCAGCGAGCCCGGGTCGGGGGTGCGCAGGGTGACCCGCAGGCCGCCGTCGGGGAGTTCCTCGGCGAGGTCGTACGGGTAGTACTCGGCGACCCAGCGGCCGCCGGGGCCGACCTCGATCACGACCTCCGGGTCGTCGCCGGCCGGCTGCACCAACCCCTGGGACAGGTCGCGCGGCTCGACGCGCGGCGGGTCGCTGGGCGTGTCCAGCAGCCGGATCTCGGCGACCCGGTCCAGCCGGAAGGTGCGCCGGTCCTCCGACAGGTAGCACCAGCCCTCGAAGTAGGTGTGGCCGACCGCGAACAGCCGGATCGGGTCGACCTCGCGCTCGGTGAGCTCGTCCCGGGACGGCGAGTAGTAGCGGATCCACAGCCGGCGCCGTTCGGCGATGGCGCGGTCGACGTCGGCGAAGACGCTGCCCTCGGACTCGAAGGTGACCGACAGCCGGGAGGACGCGCCGGCGGCCTCGCCGGCCGCGCCCTCGATCTTGGCGGTGGCGCGCAGCAGGGCCTGCCGGTCGCTCTCCCGCAGCCCGGGCAGGTTGGCGACGGCACGGGCGGCGACCAGCAGCGCGGCGGCCTCGTCGGCGGCCAGCCGCAGCGGCTGCGCGACGTCGTCCACGTTGTGCCACCAGATCCGCTCGCCGTCGGTGTCGATGTCGAGCAGGTCGCCGCCCCTGAAGCTCGTGCCGCACAGCGGCAGCACGTTCAGGTCGCCGATCAGCTCGGCCTCGGTGACCCCGAACGCCCGGGCGACGTCGCTCACCCGGGCGCCGGGGCGCTCGCGCAGATACGTCACCAGGGACAGCATCCGGCGCGTCTGGTCGATCGCGTTGGCCATCTCTCCGTACTCCCCCGCTCAGCCCTTGGCGACGGCGCGCAGCCGGTCCACGACGTCGGCCCGCAGCTCGTCGGGCCCCAGTACGACCACGTCCGGGCCGAACTCCACCAGCCAGGCGTCCAGTCCGTGCCCGTACGGGATCTCCAGCTCGTCCCAGTCGGCGTCGACCGGCAGTATCTCCACCGCGCGGGCCCGCAGCGGGTACCCGGAGTCGCGGCGCAGCCGGATCCTGGCGGTCGCGGTCGCGCCCTCCCCGGCCCAGCTGGCGACGGCGGCGCGCACGTCGACGTGGTCGGGCACCTCGGTGGTGAAGGCGCCGCCGCGGGTGCGGACCCGGCCGGTGATCCGGGAGAGCCGGAAGACGCGCACGGCGGACCGGTCGCGGTCCCAGCCGGCCAGGTACCAGTGGCCGCGCCAGCACTCCAGCGCCCAGGGCTCGACCTGGCGGGGCTCGGGGCGCACGGCGTTGGCCTTGCGGTAGTCGAAGGAGACGGGGCGGCGCTCACGGGTGGCGACCATCAGCGGCTCGAACGCCGGCTCGGGGGTGGGGATGCGGGGCTCCAGGGCACTGTGCCCGGCCGCCTCCCGCACGCCGTCGTCGCCCTCGTCGTGGAAGGGCACGCCCGCGGCCCGCAGCTTCTGCAGGGCTCCGCTGGCGGCCTCGGCGAAGCGTGCCTGCTGCCAGACCTTCGCGGCCAGGCTCAGCGCGGCGGCCTCCTCGGCGTCCAGGGCGATCTCGGGGAGGCGGTTGCGGTCACGGCGGGCGAGGTAGCCGATCTCACCGTCCAGGCTCTCCACCGTCTCGATGACCATGCCGAGCTCACGCAGGTCGTCCTTATCGCGCTCGAACATGCGGTTGAACGCCTCGTCGGAGCCGATCTCGTGGTACGCCTCGATGGACGCGCGCAGCTCCCGCTTGCTGACCGGGCGCCGGGTGTTCATCAGGCACAGCGCCAGGTTCATCAGCCGCTCGGCCTTGGCAATCGCCACTCGAAGCAACCTTCTTCCGTGTTCAGCTCTCCGTCGAGACCCTATCGCGACCGGGCCGCGTGGCTGAAGCGAAGGCCGGTTCCGGTGACCGCCCCTGCCGGCCCCCGTACGACGGAGCCCCCGCCGGGCCGGCGGTGCCGGTCGGCGGGGGCTACGGGCCGTGGTCGGGCCGGACGCCGCTCAGACGGACAGCAGGTCCACCACGAAGATCAGCGTCTCACCCGGCTTGATGAGCGGGCTCGGGCTCTGGTTGCCGTAGGCCAGGTGCGCGGGGATGGTCAGCTCACGACGGCCGCCGACCTTCATGCCCTGCACGCCCTGGTCCCAGCCCTTGATGACCCGGCCGCCGCCCAGCGGGAAGCTGAAGGGAGAGTTGCGGTTCCAGCTGGCGTCGAACTCCTCGCCGGTGCTGAAGGCCACGCCGACGTAGTGGACGGTGACGTTCTGACCCGCCTTCGCCTCGGCGCCCTCGCCCTCCCAGATGTCCCTGATCACCAGTTCGGCCGGCGGCTCACCGCCGGGGAAGTCGATCTCGGGCTTCTCGATGCTCACGTACGTGCTCCTAAAGAGGTGCGGACAACCTGCTTAGTCTTACATCACCGCGAGGATGTCGAGGCTGAACACCAGCGTGGACTTGGCCGGGATGCCCGGCTGCGCCTTGTCGCCGTAGCCCAGGTCCGGCGGCACCACGAGCATGACGCGGCTGCCGACCTTCTTGCCCACCAGGCCCTCCTGCCAGCCCTTGATCAGCTGCTGCAGCGGGAACTGGGCCAACTGGCCGTTCTTGTAGCTGGAGTCGAACTCCTTGCCGCCGTCCCACACCACGCCCTTGTACTGCAGCAGCAGGGTGTCGGTGGGCTTGACCGCCGCGCCGTCGCCCTCCAGCACGTAGTTGGCGACCAGCTTGGCCGGCGCGGCCGTCTTGGGGACCTCGATGGAGGGCGCCTTGCCGTCGGTGCCGGTGCCGACCTTGGGCAGCTTGGCGTCGGTCTGCGGGACGGCCTTGCCCTGGGCGGAGCTCTTGCCGTTGAAGGTGTCCACCACGTCGACGACGAAGACCAGCGTGTCGGTGCCCTTGATCCCGGCGTCCGGCTGCCCCTGCGCGCCGTAGCCCAGGTTCGGGGGGATCGCCAGCTCGACCCGGTCGCCGACCTTCTTGCCCACCAGGGCCTTGTCCCAGCCCTGGATGACCCGCCCGACGCCGATCGGGAAGATGGCCGGCGCGCCCCGGTCCCAGGAGTTGTCGAAGACCTTGGCCGTGTCCCAGATCTGGCCCAGGTAGTTCGCCTGGAGGTAGTCACCCGAGGCGACGGTGGTGCCGTTGCCCTGGATCACCGTCTTGACGGCCAGGTCCTTGCTCGGCTGGCCCGCGCCCTTGGCGACCGTCGGCTTCTCGCCGAACTTCGTACCGGCGGTGATGTCCGGCAGCGGGCCGTCCACGATCTTCACCGGCGCGGACGCGGACGCGGAACCCGACGGGGTGGCGCTGGTCGCGGACTTGCCGGACTTGTCGTCACCGCAGCCGGCGAGGGTGAGCAGGCCGGCAGGGACGGCGAGGAGAAGAGAGCGTCGGCGCACGGGGATCCCCATCAGGTCGATCTTGCGTTGTCTGGCGTGCGCGCCACTCTACGGCGTGGGCGGGGCCCCGTACGAACACGTACGGGGCCCCGCGTCGCCTGTGCCACCGCCGCTACATACCGGCGATGAGCTTCTCCACCCGGTCGTCCACCGACCGGAACGGGTCCTTGCACAGCACCGTGCGCTGCGCCTGGTCGTTGAGCTTCAGGTGCACCCAGTCGACGGTGAAGTCGCGCCGCTGCTCCTGGGCACGGCGGATGAAGTCGCCGCGCAGCCGCGCCCGCGTCGTCTGCGGGGGCACGGACTTGGCCTCGAAGATCTTCAGGTCGTTGCAGATCCGCTTGGCCTGACCCCGCTTCTCCAGCAGGTAGTACAACCCGCGGCGGCGGTGGATGTCGTGGTACGCGAGGTCTATCTGCGCGATGCGCGGGTGCGACATCGTGATGTTGTCCCGCGCCCGGTAACGCTCGATCAGGCGGTACTTCATCACCCAGTCGATCTCGGTACCGATCTTGTCCAGGTCACCGCTGCCGATCGACTCCAGGGTCCGGCCCCACAGTTCGAGGACCTGCTCGATGACACCGCTGCGGATGCCGCGCCGGTCGCAGAAGTCCACCGCCTTGGAGTAGTACTCCTCCTGGATCTCCAGGGCCGAGGCCTCCCGGCCCGAGGCGAGACGGACCTTGCGCTGGCCCGTTATGTCGTGCGACACCTCGCGGATCGCCCGGATCGGGTTCTCCAGCGTCAGGTCCCGCATCACGGTGCCCGCCTCGATCATGCGCAGCACCAGGTCGGTCGCGCCGACCTTCAGCAACATGGTCGTCTCGGACATGTTGGAGTCACCCACGATGACGTGCAGCCGCCGGTAGCGCTCGGCGTCCGCGTGCGGCTCGTCCCGGGTGTTGATGATGGGCCGGGAGCGGGTCGTGGCGGAACTGACGCCCTCCCAGATGTGCTCCGCGCGCTGACTGACGCAGTAGACCGCGCCGCGCGGGGTCTGCAGCACCTTGCCCGCGCCGCACAGCAGCTGCCGGGTGACCAGGAAGGGGATGAGGATGTCCGCGAGGCGGGAGAACTCCCCGTGCCGGGCGACGAGGTAGTTCTCGTGGCACCCGTAGGAGTTCCCCGCGGAGTCGGTGTTGTTCTTGAAGAGGTAGACGTCGCCCGCGATGCCCTCCTCGTGCAGGCGCCGTTCTGCGTCCACCAGGAGGCCCTCCAGGATGCGCTCCCCCGCCTTGTCGTGGGTGACCAGTTCCGTCACGTTGTCGCACTCGGGAGTGGCGTACTCCGGGTGCGAACCCACGTCGAGGTAGAGACGGGCGCCGTTGCGGAGGAAGACGTTGCTGCTGCGACCCCATGACACGACACGGCGGAAGAGGTACCGCGCCACCTCGTCCGGGGACAGACGCCGCTGTCCCCGGAACGTGCACGTGACGCCGTACTCGTTCTCCAGCCCGAAAATGCGGCGGTCCATGATGAGACCTTACGCCTGATGCGTGGACCTCAAACCGGGTTCGACCGCGGCGATTCGATCTTTTTCTGTCCCGCTTGCCGGGTTTGGAACAGTGAGGTAGCGCCCACTGGCCAGCAGCACCACCAGCGCCACCACCCCGCCGGCACCCGCCACGCCGAACGCCGCCGCGGTCCCGCCGTACTGCGCGGCCGGTCCCGCGACCGCCGTGCCGACCGCCGCACCCACCCCGAACGTGGTGACGATCCATGAGAACGCCTCGGTCACCGTGCCCACCGGGGCGTGCCGGTCGACCACCACGAACGCGCAGGCCAGCGAGGGCGCCAGGAACAACCCCGCCAGCACCGCCAGGCCCGACATCGCCGCGACGCCCGGCACCAGCACCAGCGGCAGGTAGCACACGGCCAGGCCCGCCATCAGCAGCCGCAGCCGCCGCTCGGGGACCCCGGCCCATTGCCGCGCCCCGTAGAACACCCCGCCGGCCAGCGCCCCGGCGCCGATCCCCGACAGCACGTAGCTGGAGACCATCCCGCCGCCGTGCTCGTCGGCGTACGCGACCGCGGCCACCGCGATCGAGCCCAGCGCCAGCCCCACGAAGAAGAACGAGCCGACCAGCGCCCGCAGGCCCGGCGCGCGCAGCGGCCCCAGCCAGTCCGGGGTGCGCGGCTGCGTCCGCCACGCCCGCGACGGCGGCGCGGTGACCACGCTCAGCGCCCCCGCCACACCGACCGCCGCGATCCACAGCAGCGCCGCCGTCTCCGAGAACGCCGCCACCAGCAGCGTCACCAGCAGCGGGCCGACCGCGAACATGACCTCCTGCGCGGCCGCGTCCAGCGCGTAGGCCGCGTGGATCCGGTCCTCGCGCTTGAGCACGCCCGGCCACAGCGCCCGCAGCCCGCCCTCCAGGGGCGGGGTGAAGAAGCCCGCGACCAGCATCGCGGCGTACGCCAGCGGCAGCGGCCGGGGCCCGGAGAGCGCGAAGACGGCCATGCCCACGGCCGAGACCACCGCCGCCGGGAACATCACCCTCGGCTGCCCCAGGCGGTCCACCGCCCGCCCCAGCAAAGGTTGCCCCACGGCGTTGGCGAGGCCGTAGACGGCCGACAGCGCCCCCGCCAGGGCGAAGTCGCCGCCCTGCGCACGGGTCAGCAGCACGATGCCCAGGGCCGCCGTCGCGTTCGGCAGCCGGCCGACCAGGGTGCCGGTCAGCAGCCGGACCGCGTGCCGGGCCCGCAGCAGGTCCGCGTAACCGGTCCCCATGCCCGCCCCTTCGCTAGTTGTACGTATAACGTCGTGGGTCATACGTACCATGAGCCCAGTCCACCGGTCCAGCCGCACACCCCGCCGCCACTCGCCCACCCAGCCGAAAGAGGCCCCCACGGTGACCGACACAGCGCGCCCGACCTCACGCGACGTCGCACGCGCCGCCGGCGTCTCCCAGGCCACCGTCTCCCTCGTCCTCGGCGACAAATGGCGCGGCCGGGTCTCCGAACGCACCGCCGACACCGTCCGCACCGCCGCCCGCGACCTCGGCTACCGGCCCAACCTCGCCGCCCGCAACCTCCGCCTCGGCCGCACCCGCACCGCGCTCCTGGTCGTGCCCACCCTCACCAACGAGTACTTCGCCCGCGTCTACACCGGCGCCGCCCGCGTCGCCGACGACCACGGCTTCGGCGTCGTCCTCTACCCCTCCCCCGAAGGCGTCGGCCCCGCCCGCGACCCCTTCGGCTCCGCCCGCGCCGCCCTCGACGGCATCATCGCCTCCTCCATGGCCGCCGACGCCCTCGCCGCCATCGGCGACGGCGGCCTCCCCCTCGTCATGCTCGACGCCGACCCCGCCGCACCCGGCCCCGCCGCCACCGTCAACCTCGCCATCGCCGACGGCATGCGCCAGATCACCCGGCACGTCCTCGGCCTCGGCCACCACCCCCGGGACGTCGCCCACCTCGCCGCCGACATCGACACCTGGACCTTCCACGAACGCGCCCAGGCCCTCGCCGACACCCTCGGCACCACCCCGCCCACCGAACGCTCCCCGCTCACCTACGAGGACGCCCGCCAGGCCACCGAACGCCTCCTCACCCGGCCCGGCCCACCCCCCACCGCCCTCATCTGCGACGACGACGTCCTCGCCGTCGGCGCCTGCAAGGCCCTGCGCCGCCACGGACTACGCGTCCCCCACGACGTCTCCGTCACCGGCTACGACGACTCCGCCCTCGCCACCGCCGTCGAACCCGAACTCACCACCGTCGCCCTCCCCGCCGACGCCGTCGGCGCCGGAGGCATGACCGCACTCCTCGACACCCTCGCCGACCGCCCCGCCACCGGCACCGAACTCCCCGTCCGGCTCGTCGTCCGCGGCTCCACCGCCCCACCACGCAACCCCTGAAACGACCGACGCCCCGGCCACCGCACAGGCGGGCCGGGGCGTCGGCAACGGGCCGGAACCCGTCACACGTCCTCGTCCAACTCCGGAAGGTCGTCGTCCCCCTCCACCGGAGCCGCAGGCGGAGCGGGCTTCTCCGACTTCTCCGCCTTCTCCACCGACGGCGCCGCCCCCTCCCCCTCCAGCAACCGCGACAACTGCCGGCCCAGGATCCGCTTGAACTTGCGCTGCTGCGGCCGCGTACGGTCCAGCACCGCGACCTCCAGCTGCTCCGCCGTGAGCTGCCGGTCACTGCCGTTGTTGTCCCGGCTCAGCGACTCCACCGCCAGCTTCAGCGCCTCCGCAAGCGTCATGCCGTCACGGTGCCGCTGGTCCAGGTAACTGCCGATCTGGTCCGAGTTGCCACCGACCGCCACCGCACCGTGCTCGTCGACGATCGAACCGTCGTGCGGCAACCGGTAGATCTGGTCCTCGGAGGGGTCCGCGCCCACCTCCGCGACGATCAGCTCCACCTCGTAGGGCTTCTCCCCCACGCTCGAGAAGATCGTGCCCAGCGTCTGCGCGTACACGTTCGCCAGGCCGCGCGCGGTCACGTCGTCCCGGTCGTAGGTGTAACCCCGCAGGTCGGCGTAGCGCACACCACCGATCCGCAGGTTCTCGAACTCGTTGTACTTCCCCACCGCCGCGAAGGCGATCCGGTCGTAGATCTCACTGACCTTGTGCAGGGCACGGGACGGGTTCTCGGCGATGAAGACGATGCCGTCGGTGTACTGCAGCACGACGACGCTGCGCCCGCGCGCGATGCCCTTGCGGGCGAACTCGGCACGGTCGGCCATGGCCTGCTGGGGTGAGACATAGAACGGCGTCGACACCGGCTATCCGTCCCTTTCTGTCAGTAGCGAGTGCATCTCGGACGACCAGGTCAGAGCAGCCCGGCCCGCGGGCCGTCCGGCAGCTCCAGCCGCCGCTCGTGGACGGCCCGGACGATCTCCGACGACTCGGCCTCGGTCAGCTTGCGGAAGCCCTCGTCGGTGATGACCGTGACGATCGGGAAGATCCGCCGCCCCAGATCCGGGCCACCGGTCGCCGAATCGTCGTCCGCCGCGTCGTACAGCGCCTGGATCACCAGCGTCGCCGTCTGCGACTCCGTGAGGTCCGGCTTGTACAGCTTCTTCATCGAGCCCCGCGCGAACACCGAACCCGAACCCGTCGCCGCGAAACCGTGCTCCTCCGAACGCCCGCCCGTCACGTCGTACGAGAAGATCCGCCCCTTCTCCCGGTCCGTGTCGTAGCCGGCGAACAGCGGCACCACCGCCAGCCCCTGCAGCGCCATCCCCAGGTTCCCCCGGATCATGGTCGACAGGCGGTTCGCCTTGCCCTCCAGGGAGAGCGTGGCGCCCTCGATCTTCTCGTAGTGCTCCAGCTCCAGCTGGAACAGCTTGACCATCTCCACCGCCAGGCCCGCCGTGCCCGCGATGCCGACCGCCGAGTACTCGTCGGCCGGGAACACCTTCTCGATGTCCCGCTGGGCGATGACGTTGCCCATCGTGGCGCGCCGGTCACCGGCGAGCACCACGCCGCCGGGGAAGGCCGCCGCCACGATCGTCGTGCCGTGCGGCAGCTCCACGGCCCCCTTCACGGCGGGCAGGGTGCGGTTGCCCGGGAGCATCCCCGGCGCGTGCGCCCCCAGGAAGTCCACGAACGAGGACGAGCCAGGCGTCAGGAAGGCAGCTGGTAGACGCCCGGTGCTACGAGTGTTGGCTTCCACACGTTTCCTTCCACGTAGGCGGCCGCCCGCCGTATGACGTCGGGCCGATCCTTGAACTGCCCCAGCGCGGCGTTGCAGCTGAAGCACAGTACGCCACGGACCCTACCCGTCCCGTGGTCGTGATCCACATGTTCGGCCGGGGCGTCCAAACAAATGCAGCAGATACCGAACTGCTCGGTGACCATGGCGTCCCGCTCGGCCTCGGTCATCCCGTACTTGCCCTTCAGATGGCCGGCCCGGCCCTCCACCGCCCGGCACGACTTGCACCGGCTCGACAGGCCGTCCGACGCGCTGCTGTTGCGGTCCCACTCGCTGTGCGGCTTGGTCTCCCCGCAACGACGGCAGTGCTTGTGCCCGTCGGGCACAAGCACTCGCGGCCGTACGTTCTTCCCTCTCGCCAACTGCCTCTGCTGGTGGTACCCGGCCCAGCACTCCCGGCAGTAGGCCTGGAGACCGTCGCGCGACGCCCTGTTCTTGGCGAACGCCTCACACGGCAGCAGTTGCTTGCACCGAGAGCACCGCTTCACGCCCCCCTCGTTCATGGATGTGGACTACTGTCCACCCTTCTGAACGAAGGAACGCACGAAATCCTCAGCATTCTCCTCGAGGACGTCATCGATCTCGTCCAGCACGGAGTCCACGTCGTCCGACAGCTTCTCCTGCCGCTCCTTGAGGTCGGAGGCGGCCTGCGCGTCCTGCGCGGTCTCCTCGACCTCCTCGGTCGAACGCGTGGCCTTCTGCTGCCCGCCGCCGGTGTCCTTGGTAGCCATGTGTCCCTCACCCCGCTCGGTGTCCATGTCCTACAAGATCAGACCCTACAAGGAGGGTCCGACTTCGGCCCCCGGTATTGCCCAACGTCCGGGGGCCACCCCGATGATTCCCGGTTCGGACGGATTTCAGCCCTGCTCAGCCGCCCGACAGGATCCGCACCAGCTCCTCCGCGGTGCGACAGCGGTCCAGCAGCTCCTTGACGTGGTTGCGGGTGCCCCGCAGCGGCTCCAGGGTGGGGACGCGCTGCAGCGAGTCCCGGCCGGGGAGGTCGAAGATCACGGAGTCCCAGGAGGCCGCCGCGACGTCGTCCGCGTACTGCTCCAGGCAGCGGCCGCGGAAGTAGGCGCGGGTGTCCTCCGGGGGCTTGCTCATGGCCCGGACGACCTCGTCCTCGGTCACCAGTCGCTGGATGCGGCCGCGGGCCTCCAGACGGTTGTAGAGGCCCTTCTCGGGGCGCACGTCGGCGTACTGGAGGTCGACGAGGTGGAGCCGCGCGGCGTCCCAGCCCAGGGAGTCGCGGCGCCGGTAGCCCTCGAGGAGCTCGCGCTTGGCGATCCAGTCCAGTTCGCCGGCGAGGCTCATGGGGTCGCCCTCGAGCCGGTTGAGCACGTCCTCCCACCGTCCGAGGACGTCCTTGGTCTGGTCGTCGGCGTCCGTGCCGAAGCGGTCCTCCACGTACTTGCGGGCGAGTTCGCAGTACTCCATCTGGAGCTGGACGGCGGTCAGTGTCCGGCCGCTGCGCAGGGTGATCAGGCGGCGCAGCGTGGGGTCGTGGCTGACCTGGTGGAGGGTGCGGACGGGCTGGTCGACGGCGAGGTCGACGTTGATGAAGCCGTCCTCGATCATCGACAGCACCAGGGCGGTGGTGCCGAGTTTGAGGTAGGTGGAGATCTCCGACAGGTTCGCGTCGCCGATGATCACGTGCAGCCGGCGGTACTTCTCGGCGTCGGCGTGCGGTTCGTCGCGGGTGTTGATGATGGGCCGTTTGAGGGTGGTCTCCAGGCCCACCTCGACCTCGAAGTAGTCGGCGCGCTGGCTGATCTGGAAGCCGTGTTCGTGGCCGTCCTGGCCGATTCCGACGCGGCCGGCTCCGGTGACGACCTGGCGGCAGACGAAGAAGGGCGTGAGGTGGCGCACGATGTCCGAGAAGGGGGTCTCCCGCTTCATCAGGTAGTTCTCGTGGGTGCCGTAGGACGCGCCCTTGTTGTCGGTGTTGTTCTTGTACAGGTGGATGGGCTGGGCGCCCGGGAGCTGGGCGGCGCGCTCGGCGGCTTCGGCCATGATGCGCTCGCCGGCCTTGTCCCACAGGACGGCGTCGCGGGGGTTGGTGACCTCCGGGGCGCTGTACTCGGGGTGGGCGTGGTCGACGTAGAGCCGGGCTCCGTTGGTGAGGATGACATTGGCCAGGCCGATGTCCTCGTCGGTGAGCTGGCTGGTGTCCGCGGCTTCTCGGGCGAGGTCGAAGCCGCGGGCGTCCCGCAGTGGGTTCTCCTCCTCGAAGTCCCAGCGGGCGCGGCGCGCCCGGTGCATCGCCGCCGCGTAGGCGTTGACGACCTGGGACGAGGTGAGCATGGCATTGGCGTTCGGGTGGCCCGGAACGGAGATCCCGTACTCCGTCTCGATGCCCATTACTCGCCGTACGGTCATGCGGCCCTCCTTGCCCGGCTGCGGCCCGTGCTGGGCCGGTCGCTCAAGTACCGCTTCGCAATTGGCCCTCGTGCGGTACCGCTGAGCCTAGAACGCGATGGCGGTGGTGGGGAGATCATTACGCGCTTTCCTGGGTGGTGCCGGGGTGAAATGCTCCGGCTGCGGGTGCCCCTGCGTGGGCACCCGCAGCCGGAGGGTGGTCGCGTGTTACAGGTACTGGCCCGTGTTGGCGACGGTGTCGATGGAGCGACCGGTGTCGGCGCCCTGCTTGCCGGTGACGAGGGTGCGGATGAAGACGATCCGCTCGCCCTTCTTTCCGGAGATGCGAGCCCAGTCGTCCGGGTTGGTGGTGTTGGGCAGGTCCTCGTTCTCCTTGAACTCGTCCACGCAGGCGGCGAGCAGGTGGGAGACGCGCAGGCCCCGCTGGTTGTGGTCGAGGAAGGCCTTGATCGCCATCTTCTTGGCCCGGTCCACGATGTTCTGGATCATGGCGCCGGAGTTGAAGTCCTTGAAGTAGAGGACTTCCTTGTCACCGTTGGCGTAGGTGACCTCCAGGAAGCGGTTCTCCTCGGACTCGGAGTACATCCGCTCGACCACGGACTGGATCATGGCCTCGACGGTGGCCCCGGGCGAGCCGCCGTGCTCGGAGAGGTCCTCGCCGTGCAGCGGGAGGGTCGTCACCAGGTACTTGGAGAAGATGTCCTTGGCCGCCTCGGCGTCCGGCCGCTCGATCTTGATCTTCACGTCCAGGCGGCCGGGCCGCAGGATCGCGGGGTCGATCATGTCCTCGCGGTTGGAGGCGCCGATGACGATGACGTTCTCCAGGCCCTCGACGCCGTCGATCTCGGCGAGCAGCTGGGGGACGATGGTGTTCTCCACGTCCGAGCTGACGCCGGAGCCGCGGGTCCGGAAGAGGGATTCCATCTCGTCGAAGAAGACGATGACGGGGGTGCCCTCGCTGGCCTTCTCGCGTGCGCGCTGGAAGACCAGCCGGATCTGCCGCTCGGTCTCGCCGACGTACTTGTTGAGCAGCTCGGGGCCCTTGATGTTCAGGAAGTAGCTCTTGCCCTGGGGCTGCCCGGTGACTTCGGCGACCTTCTTGGCAAGGGAGTTGGCGACGGCCTTGGCGATGAGCGTCTTGCCGCAGCCGGGCGGGCCGTAGAGGAGCACGCCCTTGGGCGGGCGGAGCTCGTACTCCTTGAACAGCTCGGCGTGCAGGTAGGGCAGTTCGACGGCGTCGCGGATCTGCTCGATCTGGTTGCTGAGGCCGCCGATCTGGCGGTAGTCGATGTCGGGGACCTCTTCGAGGACGAGCTCTTCGACCTCGCTCTTGGGGACCCGTTCGTAGACGTACCCGGAGCGCGGTTCGAGCAGCAGCGCGTCGCCGGCGCGGAGGGTGCCGTCCAGCAGCGGCTCGGCGAGCCGCACCACCCGCTCCTCGTCCGTGTGCCCGATGACCAGGGCCCGCTCGCCGTCCTCGAGGATCTCCTTGAGGGTGACGATGTCTCCGATGCGCTCGAACTCCATGGCCTCGACCACGTTGAGCGCCTCGTTGAGCATGACTTCCTGGCCGCGCCGGAGGCCGTCCAGTTCGACGGACGGGCTGACGTTCACCCGCAGCTTGCGGCCGCCGGTGAAGATGTCGGCCGTCTCGTCCTCGTTCGCCTGCAGGAACACACCGAATCCGGCAGGGGGCTGTGCGAGCCGGTCCACCTCTTCCTTGAGGGCCACGATCTGGTCGCGGGCCTCTCGGAGGGTGTTGGCCAGCCGCTCGTTCTGAGCGGACACGCCTGCCAGGTTGGTCTGCAGCTCGACGATCCGCTCCTCGAGAATCCTCGTGTGCCGCGGAGAGTCGGCGAGCTTACGTCGCAGGACGGCGATCTCCTGCTCAAGAAAGGCGACCTGGCTCATGGGGTCTTCCGATCCACGAGCGGGTCGGCCGCCACGGTTGATGTCGTCGTCGTGGGCCGCCACGGTCCTCACCTCCTCCAAGGGGAGCTGGACGCTTCCAGACCCTACCTGGGCCAGTAGGGGTTGAAACCCCTAGATCACAAAGACGTCCTGGGTGTGTCCGATCTTCACCCTTGCGCACGTCCTCCCGCCAGGGAGATACCCAGCCATCACCATCCGAAAGCGGCCGGTTGTATCGTCGGTTCGGTCAACGCCCGTCAAGGGCTGTCCCTTCCCGAACGATGAACGGCAGGCGAGGTAGCGGTGAGCGAGGAAGTCGTCGAGGCGCTTGAGGTCTGGATCGATCAGGACCTGTGCACCGGGGACGGCATCTGTGTGCAGTACGCGCCCGAGGTCTTCGAGCTGGACATCGACGGGCTCGCCTACGTCAAGGGCGACGACGACGAACTCCGTCAGGCACCCGGGGCGACGGTCCCGGTTCCCCTGCCGTTGTTGACCGATGTGGTGGATTCGGCCAGGGACTGCCCTGGCGACTGTATTCATGTGCGTCGGGTTTCGGACAGTGTAGAACTGTACGGACCCGACGCGGAGTGATCTGTCACACGCTGTTCGCGAGCGGTCCGGGGATCTCGTAGTAGGTCCCGGACCTCCATTCCCAGCTGTAGTCGCGCATCTGGTCGGGGCAGCAACGGGGCACGTCGTCGGTGGAGTAGCCGAGCACGGTGGCCCGCACGATGCGGCCGTCGATCTTCAGGTCCTTGAAGCTGCGCTGCTCCTTGGGATCGACGAGGGTCTCGACGATGCGCGGGGCGGCGCCGGCGTCGGGGTCCGCCGACAGCACGTACAGGCCACTGGGCGGGGTGCCGGTCTCGGAGTGGCAGCGGACGACGGCGACGGTCTCGGGGCGGCCGTCCCCGTCGAGGTCTCCCGACGCCTGGTCCACGACGTCCACGGGCGCCCCGGCGCATTCCAGGGGGAAGTGCGCGGCACGGGGGTCCGGCGGCGTCACGGCGGCGGTCGCGGGCTTGCCGGTCCTGGCGTCCGCGGCGGGCCTGCCCGTGGAGGCGCCGGCGGGCTGCACGAGCGCGGCGCTGCCTATGACGGCGGCGATCACCGCGGCGGTCGTGATCCAGTGCACCGAACGGGCTCGGGTGTGCGGAAGGGCCGGCCCTGCGGATGGCTGCACGCGCCTGTCTCCTGTGGAGTTGGTCGAGCGGGGTGGCCAGCATGGTGCCACAGGTCACAGTCGCTTGGTACGACCGGGGCCCGTGTTTCGGGAGATGTCCGCGGGGGTGTGACGAAGCGCCGCCGCCGGCTTGCCGGCGACGGCGCTTCGGGGTCGGGTGGTTACGCTCCGCCGGTGGCCGTCTTGCCGCCGCCCGGGCCGGTGTAGTCCTCGCCGTACGCGCCGGGCGCGGGGCGCCTGCGCCGCATGGGGGGCTCGACGCCGTCGGCGAGACGGCGGGCGGTGAGCAGGAAGCCGGTGTGCCCGATCATGCGGTGGTCGGGGCGCACGGCCAGGCCCTCGATGTGCCAGGTGCGGACCATGGTCTCCCAGGCGGACGGCTCGTTGAACGTGCCGTGCTCGCGGATCGCCTCGACGGTGCGGGCGAGCTGGGTGGTGGTGGCCACGTACGCGCAGAGGATGCCGCCGGGGACCAGCGCCTTGGAGACGGCCTCCAGGCACTCCCAGGGGGCGAGCATGTCGAGGATCACCCGGTCGACGTCGGCGTCGCTGAGGTTGTCCTGGAGGTCGCCGACGGTGAGCTGCCACGCGGGGTGCGGGCCGCCGAAGTAGCGTTCGACGTTCTGGGTGGCGATCTCGGCGAAGTCGGCGCGGCGCTCGTAGGAGTGCAGCATCCCCTGGTCGCCGACGGCGCGCAGCAGGAACATGCTGAGCGAGCCGGAGCCGACGCCTGCCTCCACGACGCGTGCGCCGGGGAAGATGTCGGCCATCGACAGGATCTGCCCCGCGTCCTTGGGGTAGACCACGGCGGCGCCGCGGGGCATGGACAGGACGTAGTCGGGGAGCAGGGGGCGCAGCGCGAGGTAGGCGACGTTTCCCGTGGTTCGGACCACACTGCCCTCGGGGGCACCGATCAGCTCGTCGTGGGGGAAGGAACCCTTGTGGGTGTGGAAGTTCTTCCCGGCCTCGAGCGTGAACGTGTAGTGGCGTCCCTTGGGATCGGTGAGCTGGACCTGGTCCCCGACCTTGAAGGGCCCGCGACGGCGGGCGGCACCGGTCGGTTCGGACATGCGGACAAGCCTACCGTTCATTTTTAAGGGCTCCGTTCGCCTCCGGGGCGCTCCCCTTTTTGAGGCTCGGTTCGCCTCCGGGGCGCCCTCTGCACCTGTCGACGGTCGACCGGGCGCGATGGGCCGAGGCAGCCGCCCCTGCGGGTTGCTCCGGAGCAGCACATCGATGGACTGCCTCGGCGAGTGAGCCAAAGGGGCGCGGACGGTGTCGAAAGGGTGGGGGCACCTCCCGGCGGTAGCCGGGGGAGCGCGGAGGTCGCGAGGAACGAGTGACCGAGCACGGTCGACTGTCGACACCGTCTTGAGCGCCCCGGAGGCGAATGAGCCCTAAGAAGAAGGGCGAGCCATGGCGGCGAGGAAGGCTTTTTCGACGTCGGCGGTGGACAGGACGCCGTAGACCTCGCCGGAGTTCTCGATGACGAGGTACTCCGTGGCCGGGGTGGCACGCAGGGTGTCCAGGAGGTCCTCGCCGGCGAGTTCCGCGGAGACCTTCATGCCGGGCTTGAGGTCCTGGGCGAGGCCGGAGACGGCGACCCAGGGGCGGCGGTGTTCGGGGACGCCGACGATGGCGGCCTCGCGGACGACCGCGGTGGGGGTGCCCTGGCCGTCGACGACGACGAGGGCGCGGGCGCCGGCCTCGTTGGCCCGGCGCAGGGCCTCGGACAGCGGGGTGTCGGAGGAGACCGGCAGGGCGCGCCGGGTGAGCGAGCGGGCCTGGAGTTCGGGCAGGTGCTCGCGGAGCCGCGCCATGCGCAGGCTGTTGCCCGCGCCGGTCCAGATGATGGCGGCGAGGATGGCCGCGAGCAGGGCGTCGGTGAGGGAGTCGAAGCCGGTGGCGCCGTCCCCGCCGTCGCTCATGCCGCCGGCGTACGAGAGCAGGGGCAGGCCGACGAGGACGGCGATGGCCAGGGCGCGGCCGGTCCAGGCGGCGGCGACGGTGCCGGTCATGGCTTTGCCGCTGATCTTCCAGATGACGGCGCGGAGCATGCGGCCGCCGTCGAGGGGCAGGCCGGGCAGCAGGTTGAAGACGGCCACGAGCAGGTTGCTGATCATGAGTCCGGCGAGGAGTACGCCGGGGACGGTGTCGGGGTCGACGCCGTACATGCCGAGGTAGAAGACCCCGGCGAGGACGAGGGAGAGCAGCGGGCCGACGAAGGCGAGGACGAATTCGCGCCCGGGGGTCTCGGACTCCTTCTCGATCTCGGAGACGCCGCCGAAGAACTGCAGCTGGATGCGGCGCACGGGCAGGTCGAAGCGGAGGGCGGCGACGGTGTGGGCGAGTTCGTGGACGAGCACGGAGGCGTAGAAGGCGACCGCGAAGAAGAGCGAGACGAGGTAGCGGGCGCCGCCGAGCTCGGGCAGGACGCGGTCGAGCTGTCCGCCGAACACCCAGGTGATGAGGGCCGCGACGAGGAACCAGCTGGGGGCGACGTAGACGGGCACGCCGAAGAAGCGGCCCATGAGGATGCCGCCGCCGGGTCCCGGGGGACGTTTGGCGGGCCCGTCGTCGGGTCCGGGAGTCCTCTCGCCGCCCGGCGGCGGCTGCTGGCTCTCGCTCACTGGTTCCCCTCGTGTCGCTGACGCTCCGACGTCGATGGTATTGCCCGGTTGCGGGGACCCGACACCGGCTGTCGGCGCCACCCCGTAGGGTCCTGCCATGGGCACCAGCACCGAAGCCGTTCCTCCCAGGCCGCCGTCCTCCCTGTCGCCGTCGCGCGCCGCCGACTTCATGCGGTGTCCGCTGCTGTACCGGCTGCGGGTGATCGACAAGCTGCCGGAGAAGCCGAGCCAGGCCGCGACGCGGGGCACGGTGGTGCACGCGGTGCTGGAGCGCCTCTTCGACGTGCCTGCGGCGGAGCGGACGGCGGACCGGGCCCGGGCGATGGTGCCGGGGCAGTGGCAGCGGTTGCTGGAGGAGCGTCCGGAGCTGTCGGAGCTGTTCGCCGCCGCGGACGGGCAGGGGCTGGCGGAGTGGCTGGAGGAGGCGGCGCGGCTGGTCGAGCGGTGGTTCTCGCTGGAGGACCCGACGCGGCTGGAGCCGGCCGAGCGCGAGCTGTACGTGGAGACGGAGCTGGAGTCGGGGCTGACGCTGCGCGGTTACGTGGACCGTCTGGACGTCGCGGCGGCCTCGGGCGACCTGCGGGTGGTGGACTACAAGACCGGCCGGGCGCCGCGCCCCGAGTACGCGGACGAGGCGCTGTTCCAGATGAAGTTCTACGCGTTGGTGCTGTGGCGGCTGCGGGGCGTGGTGCCGCGCCGGCTGCAGTTGGTCTACCTGGGCAGCGGCGAGGTGCTGACGTACGACCCGTCGGAGGGTGAGCTGCGGGCGGTGGGCCGGAAGCTGGAGGCCCTGTGGGAGGCGATCACGCGGGCCACGGAGTCGGGTGACTGGCGGCCGCGGCCGAGCCGGTTGTGCGACTGGTGCGACCACCGGGCGGTGTGCCCCTCTTTCGGGGGGACTCCCCCACCGTATCCGCTGCCCGTGGTGGGGAAGAATGGGGAGTCCTGAGGGCGAAGGAGATCTTGTGGCTATTCGCGTCCTGTTGGTGGACGACCAGCCGCTGCTGCGTACGGGCTTCCGGATGATCCTGGAGGCCGAGGGCGACCTGGCGGTGGTCGGCGAGGCGGGGGACGGCCAGCAGGCCCTGGAGCAGGTGCGGGTGCTGCAGCCCGATGTGGTGCTGATGGACATCCGCATGCCGCGGATGGACGGGGTGGAGGCGACCCGGCAGATCACCGGGCCGGGCCGGGACGGTCCGGCGAAGGTGCTGGTGCTGACCACGTTCGATCTGGACGAGTACGTGGTGGAGGCGCTGCGTGCGGGGGCGAGCGGCTTCCTGCTGAAGGACGCTCCGGCGCACGAGCTGGTGCAGGCGATCCGGGTGGTCGCGGCGGGTGAGGCGATGCTCGCGCCGAGCATCACGCGGCGTCTGCTGGACAAGTACGCGGGGCGGCTGCCGTCGGGTGAGGAGCCGGTGCCGCAGGCGCTGCACACCCTCACCGAGCGGGAGGTCGAGGTGCTGAAGCTGGTGGCGCGCGGCCTGTCGAACGCGGAGATCGCCGCGGAGCTGTTCGTGAGCGAGACGACGGTGAAGACCCACGTAGGGCATGTGCTGACGAAGCTGGCGCTGCGCGACCGGGTGCAGGCGGCGGTGTACGCGTACGAGAGCGGACTGGTGCGCCCCGGGGCGCAGTAGCGTCCCCAGGGCGTTCGTCGCGTCGTGGTCCGGGCCGGGCGGCCCGGACCAGACGGCGGCTAGGAGGTCGAGACGCCCTTCTGGATCTCCCAGAAGCGGAAGATGGTGGACGGGTCGAGGGTCCACTCCAGGCCGTTGATGTTGTCCTTGGACACCACGTACTGCTTGCCCTGCCACAGCGGGATGATCGGGACGTCGTCGGCGACGATGTCCTGCAGTTCCTCGAAGTCGCCGCTGGTCGCGGCGCGGCCGTCCTCGGCAGCGGTGCGCGGGATCAGCTCGCCGGTGATCTTCTTGTTGACGTAGTTGTTGGACAGCACGTTGCCGTCACCGAAGAACGGGGCGGTGAAGTTGTC
>NZ_JBEXSX010000005.1:0-215314 GCF_040613835.1 Streptomyces sp. NPDC006207
CGGTGGCGGGCCGGGCGGGGCCGTTGGCGCCGGTCATCGCGGGGTTGCTGGTGCGGGAGCCGGAGCGGCGTCTGTCGGCGGCGGAGGCCGAGCGGATGCTGCGGGCGAGCGCCGCCGAGACCGAGACCGCCAGCGTTCCCCGCGAGAGCCTCACCCTGTTGCACACCGCGCCGACCGCCGTCGCCCGGCCCCCGGCACCGGCCGCGCAGCCCGCGCCGTCGCCCGCCCCCACGGTCCCCTCGGGGGTCCCGGTCCCGCCGCCCGCCCCGGAGCGGCGTCGCCGCACCGGCGTACGGGTGCTGGTGGCCGTGGCGCTGGCCGCCGCCCTCGCGGGCGGCGGGTTCTACGCCGCCGAGCACTTCGGCAGCGCCGGCGGCGCGCAGGGCGACGGGGCGCGGCCGAGCCATTCCGCGACGTCGTCGCCCCCCTCACCCTCCTCGCCATCCTCGCCCGCACCGTCCGTGCCGGGCCCGTCGCCCGTGCCGGCCGGCTACCACCTCGCGGAGGAACCGGACCGCGGGTTCTCGGTCCCGGTGCCCGACGGGTGGACCCGCAAGGTCAGCGACGACGGCCAGCAGGTCATCTACGTCGACCCGACCGGTCTGGCCGGCATGCGGATCGGCACGCTGGACTACGCGGCCAACGACCCGCTGGAGCACTTCGAGGAAGAGGAACAGCAGACCATCCCCAAGCTGCCCGGGTACGAGCGGCTGCGCATGCAGAGCACCCGCTGGCGCGAGCGCCCGGCGGCCATCTGGGAGTTCAGCTTCGAGGGCAAGGCCCGCGACTTCCGCGCCATCGACCTGGGCTTCGGGGAGCCCGGTGAACGCGAGTTCGCCGTCTACCTCTCCGCGCCGACGGCTCAATGGGGTGATTTCCGGCCGGTCTTCGACAACGCGGTGGCCGGACTCGTCGTCCACGACTAGCACACGTCGGGGCCGGGGTGGGACCACGGCCCCGAGTCAGGGATGATGGAGGTCTCCATCCCCCGGTCGCCGACAGCAGGCGATGAGGGAGCTTCATCTTCAGCGACGGCAGAGGGAATTCATGGGCCAGGCGCACGACACCGACCAGCGTCTCATCGCCGACCGCTACCGTCTCGGCGCCGTCCTCGGCAAGGGCGGCATGGGTACCGTCTGGCGGGCCGTCGACGAGACGCTCGGTCGCACGGTCGCCGTGAAGGAGCTGCGCTTCCCGCACAACATCGACGAGGACGAGAAGCGCCGCCTGGTGACCCGCACCCTGCGCGAGGCCAAGGCGACCGCCCGGATCCGCAACACCGGGGCCGTGACGGTCTTCGACGTCGTCGAGGAGGACGGCCGGCCCTGGATCGTCATGGAGCTGGTCGAGGGCCGCTCGCTGTCGGACGCGATCCGCGAGGACGGACCGCTCACGCCCAAGCGGGCCGCCGAGGTCGGGCTGACCGTCCTGGACGTCCTGCGGGCCGCCCACAAGGAGGGCATCCTCCACCGCGACGTGAAGCCGTCCAACGTCCTGATCGCCGACGACGGCCGCGTCGTGCTCAGTGACTTCGGCATCGCCCAGATCGACGGCGACCCGTCGGTCACCTCCACCGGCATGCTCGTCGGCGCTCCCTCGTACATCTCGCCGGAGCGGGCGCGCGGCCAGAAGCCGGGCCCGCCGGCCGACCTGTGGTCGCTGGGCGCCCTGCTGTACGCCTCGATCGAGGGCCGGCCGCCGTACGACAAGGGCTCCGCCATCGCCACGCTCACGGCGGTCATGACCGAGCCGCTGCGCACCCCGCGCAACGCGGGCCCGCTGGCCGACGCGATCCAGGGGCTGCTCAACAAGGACCCCGAGCTGCGGCTGGACGACGCGGGTGTGCGCCCGCTGCTCACCGGCGTCGCCCACGCGCCGGACGTCCCGGTCGCGGAAGCCACGCGCACCATGCCGCTGCCGCCCTCCGACCCGCAGCCGACGCCCACCGACGCGCCGCCGGCCACCCGGGCCGCCGCCGCCGACCAGGCGGCGCTGCGGGCCGCCAAGGCCAAGCCGGAGCCCGAGACCGCCCCGGCGGCTGCGGTCACCCCGGCGACCGCGTCCGCGCCGGTCGCGCCGGTACCGGTCCCCGCCCCAGCCGCCGCCCCCCGGGTGCCGCTCCTGGCCTCGCTGGACGAGCGCCGCCGCCGCGGACTGCTCTTCGCGGCGGTCGTGCTGGCCCTCGCGCTGCTCGGGACCGGGATCGGGTTCTGGGCCGCCCAGGGCGACGACGACCCGGGCGCCAGGCAGCCCGCCAAGCCGCCCGCCTCGGCGAGCCCCAAGTCCGGTGACGACGGCGTCCAGGACGGCAAGGGCGGCGACGACCAGGGCAAGGGGAGCGAGGACGGCTCCGGCAAGGGCGGCGACGACAAGGGGAACGACGACAACTCCGGCAAGGGTTCGGGCAGTTCCTCCTCCGGGTCCTCGGGCGGCTCCGGCAGCGGGAAGGACGGCGCCGCCGCCGTTCCGGCCGGCTGGAAGACCTACACCGACTCCGAGGGCTTCTCGATAGCGCTGCCGGCCGGCTGGGCCGCGAACAAGGAGCGGGCCGGCAACGGCTGGATCTTCAACGCCCGCCACAGCCCCCGGGTCCAGGTCGACTACACCCACAGCCCGGGCAAGAGCGCGGCGGACGCCTGGCGCCAGAACGAGTCGGGCACCGCGGCCAGGTTCCCCGGTTACCAGCGGGTGTCCATAAAGGACGTGGACTACCGCGGCTACCGCACCGCCGCCGACTGGGAGTTCACCTACACCTCCGGCGGCACCAAGATGCGCGCCGTCAATCGCGGCTTCGTCGTGGACGACGGTCACGGATACGCCATCCTCTTCATCGCGCCGGACGCCGAGTGGAACGGCAAGAAGACCACGGAGATGCGTGAGGCGCTCTACAAGACCTTCAAACCGGCCAAGTGACGCCGCTCGAGCACGTATCGTGAGTCATTGCGGACTGTCCGCATCCAGAACGGATCGGATCTGACGCTTTGGGGAGGCGTCGTGGACGACTACGCGGGACGCGTACTGGCCGACCGCTACCGCCTGCCGCGGCCGCCCGCCGACGAGTTCGAACTGGTGGAGACCCGGGCCTGGGACACCTTCAGCAACCAGGAGGTGCTGATACGCCAGGTCCTGCTCCCCGAGGTCGTCAGCGCCGAGCCCGAGCCCCAGCACGGTGACGGAGGGGACACCGCCCGCCGGGCCCTGGAGGCGGCGCGGGCCGCGGCCGCGATACCCGATCACCCCCGGCTGGTGCAGGTCTTCGACATCTTCGTCGAGGACGGCAGCGTGTGGATAGTGAGCGAGCTGGTCGCCGCCCGCCCGCTCGCCGCGGTCCTCGCCGACAAGCGGCTCAGCCCGTACCGTGCCGCCGAAGTGGCCTCCGACGTGCTGACCGCGCTGCGCGTGCTGCACACGCAGGGCTGGGTCCACCGCAACGTCACCGGCCGGACCGTGCTGGTCTGCGACGACGGCCGGGCGATGCTCTCGGGCCTGGCCGTGGGCGCCGCCCAGGAGGCGCTGTGCGGGTACAACCCGGTGCCGGTGCCCGCCATGGCCGGGGGCGGTGAGGCACCCGGCGGCAGCTGGGACGGCCCGCACTCCGCGCTGGAGCTGGAGCGCGCCCGGCAGGCCCGGCTCACCGTGGTCGGCCCGGTCACCGAGCGGTGGGCCCCGGAGCAGGCCACCGAGGTCCACGAGAACTGGCAGCTCGCCCCGCCGGTCGGCCCGGCCGCCGACCTGTGGGCGCTGGGGTCCCTGCTGTTCCGCAGCGTCCAGGGGCATCCGCCGTTCCCGGAGGAGAGCACGGCGGAACTGGTCCAGCTGGTCATCGCCGAGCCGCCCGCGTACGCCGAGGAGTGCGGCCCGCTGCGGCCCGTCGTGGAGTCCCTGCTCCGCCAGGACCCGGAGGAGCGGCCCGACGCGGAGGAGCTGCGCGGCTGGCTGCGCTCGCTCGTCCGGTCCGCGCCCGAGCCGGACCTGGGGCTGAGCACGGTGCCCGTGCCCGCCGACGATCCGCACAAGCTGCCGGTCGTACGGCGCCGCGGCGAACTGGTGCGCCGCCGCAAGGCCGCCGCCGACCCCGTACCCGCCCATCCCGCCCACGGGCGCCACAAGCGCACCAAGGAGCGGCGGCAGGGGACGGCACGCGGCCCGCGCAGCCTCGGGGTCACCCTGGTCGCCCTGGTGCTGCTCCTGATGGTCGCCGCCGTGCTGTACGCGGTGCTCTTCATGCCGCGCGGCGGGGCGGCGGACGACCGGGGCGCGGCCGGCGCCACGCGGACCCTGCCCGCGCAGGTGCCCGGCGGCGACGAGCGGCCGCAGACGACCAAGCCGTCGGGCACCAAGGCCCCGCGGAGCACGGCCCCCGCCACGAGCGCCCCGCCGCCCACGCGGTCCGCCCCCGCGGACGACGCCGCCACCACGGGCCTCGGCGGCGACTTCCGGCTGCGCACCGACCCGGCCGGCTTCAGCCTCGCCGTCCCCAACGGCTGGCAGCGGACCGGGAGGAACGCCGACGGTCAGGTCCGCTACACCGGCGGCGACTACCAGCTGCTCGTCGTACCCGGCCGCGACTCCGTCGCCGACAAGGGCGGCGACCCGATCGTCTACCAGAACGACGAGCCGGAGCTGGCGGGCTTCCGCGCCTCCGGCTGGTCCTCGGCCTCCGGCCTGCGCCGCCTCGACATGGGCGGGATCGCCGCCGCCGAAGGGGAGTTCAGCTGGAGCGACGGCTCCGGGCGGCAGCTGTTCGCGCGCAACCTGGTGATGATCCGCGACGGCAGGTACCACGTGGTCCTGGTCATCGGGCCGGACGGCCGGCGCGCCGACGTCAAGCGGTACTTCGAGAAGGCCGCGGAGACCTACCGCACCACCTGAGTGCGGCCGGCCCGGACCGGAACCGCGCGGCTGCGGCGCGCGTCGCTGAAGCCGTGGGGGCAGGGGTGTGAGCGGGAGCGGAAGCGTGCTGGCCGGACGGTACCGGCTCGGCGACGTCATCGGCCGCGGCGGCATGGGCCGGGTGTGGGAGGCCCAGGACGTCGTGCTGCGGCGCACCGTCGCCGTCAAGGAGCTGACGCCCGGCGCCCACCTCGCCGAGGACGACCGCGCCGTGCTCCAGGAGCGCATGAAGCAGGAGGCCCGCGCCGCCGCCCGGATCAACCACCCCAACGTGGTGACCGTCCACGACGTCGTGGAACAGGACGGCCGGCCCTGGATCGTCATGGAACTGGTCGACGGCCGTTCCCTGGACGAGGTGGTGCGGCGGGACGGCCCGCTGCCGCCGCGGCGGGCGGCCGCCGTGGCCGCCGCCGTGCTGGAGGCGCTGCGCGCGGCGCACGCCGCGGGGGTGCTCCACCGGGACGTCAAGCCGGCCAACGTGCTGCTCGCCCGCGACGGCCGGGTCCTGCTGACGGACTTCGGCATCGCCGTCGTCGAGGGTGACTCGGCGATCACCCGGACCGGCGAACTCGTCGGCTCCGTCGACTACCTGGCGCCCGAACGGGCCCGCGGCGGCCGTCCCGGGCCGGAGTCCGACCTGTGGTCGCTGGGCGCCACGCTCTACGCGGCGGTCGAGGGCCGCTCGCCGTTCCGCCGCACCTCGCCGATCGGCACCCTGCAGGCCGTGGTGTACGAGGACCTGCCCGAACCCCGGGCGGCCGGGCCGCTGCGGCCGGTGATCGCGGCGCTGCTCGCCAAGGAACCGGCCGCGCGGCCGGAGGCCGGGCACGTGGCGACCACCCTTGCGGCCATCGCGGCCGGTGGTCCCCGGCGCCGCCCCGGCGGGCGGCGTACCGCCCTCGTGGCCGCCGCGGTCGCGGTGGCGCTGCTCGCGGGCACCGGAGCCGTCCTGGCGGTAGTGAAGCGGCACGGCGACGGCCCCGGGGTCCCGGCCGGCTACGTGCGGGTCCACGACCCGGCGGGGTTCAGCCTGACCGTGCCGCGCGGCTGGAAGCGGCAACTGGACGGCGACCAGATCGACTACACGCCCGACGACGGCGCCCACCGGCTGCGCATCGGCGTCGGCCGCGCGGCGCCGGGGCTCAATCCGTACATGCACCTGCTCGAACTGGAGAAGAGCGTCCGGGCGCTGCCCGGCTACACCCGGGTGCGGCTGCACCAGAACACCTTCCGGGGCGGTGACGGCTGCCTGTGGGAGTTCAGCTGGACCGACTCCAAGGAGCACCCCGGCCCGCGCCGCGCCGTCGACCAGGCGTACGTCGCGGCCGACGGCAGCGAGTACGCCCTCTACATGGGGGCGCCGGCGGGCGACTGGGCCGCCGCCTCCGCCGTTTTCCAGGTGGCGTTGCAGACCTGGCGACCGGATCCGGGGAACTGACGGTGCGGCATCATGGCCCCATGACGGGCGACGGGGGGCGGCTGGTCGCCGGGCGCTACCGGATCACGGGGCGGCTCGGGCGCGGCGGCATGGGCACGGTGTGGCGGGCCGACGACGAACTGCTGGGCCGCCGGGTGGCGGTCAAGGAGTTGCACGCCGACGGCGAGGAGGACCGCGCCCTGCGGGAGGCCCGCACGGTCGCGCAGATACGGCATCCCCATGTGATCGTCCTGTTCGACGTGGTCGAGGAGGACGGCCGCCCCTGGATCGTCATGGAACTCGTCGACGGCCGCTCCCTGGCCGAAGTCCTCGCCCAGGACGGCCCGTTGGCACCGCGCGAGGCCGCCCGCGTCGGCGCCGCCGTCACCGGTGCGCTGCGGGCGGCGCACGAGCGCGGGGTCCTCCACCGCGACATCAAGCCCGGCAACGTCCTCGTCGAGCACGGCACCGGGCGGGTCGTGCTGACCGACTTCGGCATCGCGCGGGTGGCGGGCGCGACCACGCTGACCAAGGCCGGGGACTTCGTGGGCTCTCCGGAGTACACCGCCCCCGAGCGCATGTCCGGGCAGGCCGCCGGGCCCGCCTCCGACCTGTGGTCGGTGGGCGTCCTGCTGTGCGCGGCCGTCGTCGGGCGGTCGCCGTTCCGCCGCGACTCCCTGGGGGAGGTGCTGCACGCCGTCGTCTTCGACGAGATCCGGCCGCCGGAGCGGACCGGGCCCCTGCTGCCGGTGGTCGAGGCGCTGCTGCGCCGCGAGCCGGGGCGGCGCCCGACCGCGGAGGAGACCGAGACCCTGCTCGCCGCCTACGCGGAGACCGGCGTGCCGCCCACCGCGGTGCCCGCGCCGGCGCCCCTCCCGGAGGCGGAGCGGCAGGACGCGCCGCTTCCCCGGGCCCGGCGCAGGCGGGCCCCGCTCGCGGCCGCGCTGGGCGTGGCGGTGCTGGCGGGGGCCGGTGTCGCGGCGGCGTCCCTGCTGCCGGACGGGGGATCGCCGGGGGGCGGCGCCTCCCCGGTCCGCACCGTCGCCACGAGCGGCAAGGCCACGCACGCCACCCCGTCCGCCGCGTCCACGCCGTCCGCCCCGGCGCCGTCCGCCCCGGCGCTCCCCGCGGGCTTCCGCACGGTCGACGATCCCGCCGGTTTCTCGCTCGCCCTGCCGGAGGGCTTCCGGCGCTCCCTGGAACCGCCGCGGATCTTCTACTACTCCGCCGGCGAGGAGTTCCGCGTCGGCATCCGCAGCCAGCCGCCGGACGCCCGCGGCCCCGAGGCGGTCATGCGGGCCCAGGACGCCTCGGGCCCTGCGGCGTACCAGGGCTACCGGGACGGTTTCGTCACCCCCACCACGCAGAACGGGCACCCGGCCGCGCTGTGGCAGTTCACCTGGGACGGCTTCACACCCGGCGAACCGCGCCGCACCTTCGACCTGTGCTGGGAGGAGGGCGGCCGCCAGTACGACCTGTGGGTCTCCTCGCCCCTCCAGCTGGCCGAGCGGGGACGGGACTACTTCGACACCGCCCGCGTCACCTTCCGCACCGGATGAGGTCCCGGCGCGGGCGGGCCGGGGACGGGTCGCGGCGTTCCTGCCAGCTTTTGCTGGCGTAATTGTGAAAACTGGCTACTGACGGGTATGCACGCGGTGTCACCGCGTCGTACGCTCCCGCCATGACGGACTCTCCTACTGCCGGTAACGGCAATCCGGTCGCCCCCTCCGGCAGCAGGACCGCCGCGGACGTGGTGACACCGGACCTCGTGGCGCGGCTGACGCGGGGCGTCGCCGGCAGCGGCCGCACCGTGAACCACACGCCGCTGACCGGCGAGAAGCTGGCGGAGCTCCCCGAGTCGACGCCGGAGGACGTGGCGGCGGCCTACGACCGGGCGAGGGAGGCGCAGAAGGCGTGGGCGGCGACGCCGGTGCGCCGCCGCGCCGCGGTGCTGCTGCGCTTCCACGACCTCGTGCTGGCCCGCCAGTCCGAGGTGCTGGACCTGATCCAGCTGGAGACCGGCAAGACGCGGCTGCACGCGCACGAGGAGGTGCTCGCGGTCGCCGTCGCCGCGCGGCACTACGGCGTCAAGGCCCCGTCGTACCTGAGGCCCAAGCGGCACACCGGCGCCATCCCGGCCCTCACCAAGGTGCGGGAGCTGCGGCACCCGCGTGGTGTCGTCGGCCAGATCGCGCCGTGGAACTACCCCCTGGAACTCTCCATCGGCGACGCGCTGCCCGCCTTTGCGGCCGGCAACGCCGTGGTGATGAAGCCCGACACCGAGACCGCGCTGACCGCCCTGTGGGCGCGCGAGCAGCTGATCGAGGCCGGACTGCCCGCCGACGTCTGGCAGGTCGTCATCGGGGAGGGCCCGGTCGTCGGCCCGGCGGTCGTGGAGCACGCCGACTACGTGTCCTTCACCGGCTCCACCCGTACCGGCCGGGACGTGGCCGCGCGGGCCGCGGCCCGCCTGATCGGCGCCTCCCTCGAACTCGGCGGCAAGAACGCCCTGCTGGTGCTGGAGGACGCCGACCTCGACAAGGCGGCCGAGGGCGCGGTCCGCGCCTGTTTCTCCTCGGCGGGCCAGCTGTGCATCTCCATCGAGCGGCTCTTCGTCCACGCGTCCGTCGCCGACGCCTTCCTGGAGCGCTTCACCGCGCGCGCCGGCGCCCTCAAGCTCGGCACCGCCCTCGCCTACGGCGCCGGGATGGGGTCGCTGGCCGGCGAGCGCCAGCTGGAGACCGTCACCCGGCACGTGGAGGAGGCCGTCGCCAAGGGCGCCACCGTCCTCACCGGCGGCAGGGCCCGGCCCGACGTCGGCCCGTACTTCTTCGAGCCGACCGTCCTGGACGGCGTCGAGCCGCCGATGGCCGTGTGCGCGGAGGAGACCTTCGGCCCGGTGGTGTCCGTGTACCGCTTCACCGACGAGGACGAGGCGGTCGAGCGCGCCAACGCGACGCCGTACGGCCTCAATTCCAGCGTCTGGACCAAGGACACGCGCCGCGGCGCCCGCATCGCCGCGCGTCTGCGCAGCGGCACCGTCAACGTCAACGAGGGCTACGCGCCGGCGTACGGCAGTGTGCAGTCCCCGATGGGCGGCATGAAGGACTCCGGGCTCGGCCGCAGGCACGGCTCCGAGGGCATCCTCAAGTACACCGAGGCGCAGACGGTGGCGACGCAGCGCCTGCTGCCGATGGCCCCGTCATTGGGCATGGACGACGCGGCGTACGCGGCCTTCATGAGCCGCAGCCTCCGGCTGATGAAGGCGCTGAGGCTCCGCTGATGGAGGGGGAGCGGATGTCCTACGACTACGACGTGATCGTGATCGGGTCCGGCTTCGGCGGATCCGTGTCGGCGCTGCGCCTGACCGAGAAGGGCTACACGGTCGGCGTCCTGGAGGCGGGCCGCCGCTGGACGCGGGAGTCGCTGCCGAAGAACTCCTGGCACATCAAGGACTACCTGTGGGCCCCGGCACTCGGCCTGTACGGGATCCAGCGCATCCACCTGCTCGACAACGTCATGATCCTGGCGGGTGCGGGGGTCGGCGGCGGTTCGCTCAACTACGCCAACACCCTCTACGTCCCGCCGAAGGCCTTCTTCGAGGACCGCCAGTGGGGCCACATCACCGACTGGCAGGAGGAACTGGCCCCCCACTACGACCAGGCCAAGCGCATGCTCGGGGTGCGGCTCAACCCGACCATGACCCCCTCGGACGTCCACCTGAAGGCGACCGCCGAGCGGATGGGCGTCGGCGACTCCTTCCACATGGCCCCGGTCGGCGTGTTCTTCGGCGACGGCCAGGACGCCTCGGGCGACGCCAGGGCCACGCCCGGCGGCGAGGTGCCCGACCCGTACTTCGGCGGCGCCGGCCCCTCCCGGCGGGCCTGCACGGAGTGCGGGGAGTGCATGACCGGCTGCCGCCACGGCGCCAAGAACACCCTCAACGAGAACTACCTCCACCTCGCCGAGAAGGCGGGTGCCGAGATCCACGCGATGACCACCGTCACCGGGCTGTCGGAGAACGCCGAGGGCGGCTACGACGTCACCGTCGTCCCCACCGACCGCCGGCGCAAGGCGAAGCCGCGCGTGCTGCGTGCCGGGCACGTGGTCGTCGCCGCCGGCACCTACGGCACCCAGACGCTGCTGCACCGCATGCGCGACGCGGGCCGGCTGCCCGGCCTGTCCGCGCGGCTCGGCGAGCTGACCCGCACCAACTCCGAGGCGCTGGTGGGCGCCCAGACCAACAGCCGCCGCTACCGCCGGCGCACCGGCGAGCAGCGGGTGGACTTCACGCGGGGCGTGGCCATCACGTCCTCGATCCACCCCGACGGGAACACCCACATCGAGCCGGTCCGCTACGGCAAGGGCTCCAACTCGATGGGCGGCCTGTCCATCCTGCAGGTCCCGCACGGCACGCGGCTGCCGCGCGGGCTGGCCTACCTGGCGCACTGCGCCCGTCACCCGGTCCTGCTGATGCGGTCGCTGTCCAACCGCCGCTGGTCCGAGCGCACCATCATCGGCCTGGTCATGCAGTCCCTGGACAACTCGCTGACCACCTACCGCAAGCCCAAGGGCCTGGGGAAGGGACTGCTCACCGCCCGGCAGGGGCACGGCGCGCCCAACCCCTCCTTCATCCCCGAGGGCGCCGAGGCCGCGCGCCTGCTGGCCGAGGAGATCAACGGCTTCGCGGGCAGCAACGTCGGCGAGTTGATGGGCACCCCGCTCACCGCCCACTTCCTGGGCGGCTGCGTGATCGGCGAGGACGCCGGGCACGGTGTGATCGACCCGTACCACCGGCTGTTCGGGCATCCGGGCATCCATGTGGTGGACGGTGCCGCGGTCTCCGCCAACCTGGGGGTCAACCCCTCGCTCACGATCACCGCGCAGGCCGAACGCGCCATGTCCCTGTGGCCCAACAAGGGCGACGCCGACCCGCGTCCGGCCCAGGGCGAGGCCTACCGGCGCGTCGCCGCGGTCGAGCCCAAGCACCCGGTCGTCCCGGCGGACGCGTTCGGTGCCCTGCGGCTGCCGGTGCTGCCCGTCCCGCCGGTCCCGCCCAAGGCCTGATCCCGCCGGACGCCGAGGGGGCCCGCACCCGTCCGGGTCGCGGCCCCCTCGGCCGTGCTCCATACGGGTCCCGGACCGCGCGCGGGGCGCGATGCGGGGTCCGACTCACTCGATCGAGGGTCGGATACCTGCCCAAGTGCCGCGAAATGAGTAGTGTGTTCCTCGCAGAGCGGCCGGTCCCGGGCGTCCCCGGAACCGACCGCCACTTTGAGTCGTGACCGGGCTGCTGTCCCCTGCTGTCCGGTCACCGGATCACCGGAGCGAGGTCCCACGGCGCGCCGCATTGCTTCCACTCGCGCGGGCGCGCCTCATCGCTCCGGTGGCACCCCGCCCAGCTGCGTCTGAGCGGTGTCCACGCGTGGTGTTCGACGTCCTTGCTTCCCTGGCCCGGGGTGACCGCGCCTGGCTGGCACGGACACCGGATTCAACGAAGGCGCCCGTAGGCGGTCACGTGCCGTACGGGTGATGCCCCCCGAACGGGTCACGGGGCCGGTGCCACGGGGGTTTCAGACCCGTCCGCGGCACAGTTCCAGCAGGGTCATGGCGAGGGTCGTGCCGGGCTTGCCGAGCCGGTCGCTGTAGCGGCGCAGGATGTCCATCTCGCGGGAGAGGTGCACCCGGCGGCCGCCGGACTCGATGCGGGCGCGCTGGATGCCGGCCGAGACGGTCATGCGTTCCCCCACCAGCGCGATGATCCTCGCGTCGAGGTCGTCGATGCGCTCGCGGGCGTCCGCGATGACGGCGGCGGGGTCGGTGGCGGGGGCGTTTGCAGGGCCGGTCGTCCGCGGTGCTGCCGGGGTGCCGCTCATGGGGTTCCTCCTCGGGGGCCGGGCCTCCGGGGCCGCACGGGACGGGAAACGCCAGGCGCCCCGGGCCGTGTGGCCCGGGGCGCCTGGTGACGTCTGGTTGCGTTTCCTCGCTCAGACAGCACGACCATGGCAGCCGGACCAGCCGGTGCCATAGGTAAACGCGAAGCGCGTGCCGTGGAGCATGCGGCACAGTCTGCGCCCCCGGGCCGGGGAAGTAAAGCCGTGGGCCCCGGTAGAATCGGCAGGGACCCCACGTTCGACACCGCCGGAAGGCCCACCGTGGCATCAGCGACCCCAGCCGCCCCCGACACCGTCCTCGTCGTTGACTTCGGGGCGCAGTACGCCCAGCTCATCGCCCGCCGCGTCCGTGAGGCCCGGGTCTACAGCGAGATCGTGCCCAGCACGATGCCGGTCGAGGAGATGCTGGCCAAGCGGCCCGCGGCGATCATCCTGTCGGGCGGCCCCTCGTCCGTGTACGCCGAGCACGCCCCGCGGCTGGACCGCGCCCTGTTCGAGGCGGGCGTCCCCGTCTTCGGCATGTGCTACGGCTTCCAGCTGATGGCGATCACCCTCGGCGGCACCGTCGACAACACGGGGTCGCGCGAGTACGGCCGTACCCCGCTGCACGTGGGCAAGACCGGTTCCACGCTCTTCGAGGGCACCCCGGCCGAGCAGTCGGTGTGGATGTCGCACGGCGACACCTGCTCCGCCGCCCCGGAGGGCTTCACCGTCTCCGCCTCCACCGACCTGGTGCCGGTGGCCGCGTTCGAGAACGACGAGAAGAAGCTCTACGGCGTCCAGTACCACCCCGAGGTCCTGCACTCCGACCACGGCCAGCAGGTGCTCGAGCACTTCCTCTACCGCGGCGCGGGCATCGCCCCCGACTGGACCACGCACAACGTGGTCGAGGAGCAGGTCGCCGCGATCCGCGCCCAGGTCGGCGACAAGCGCGCCATCTGCGGCCTCTCCGGCGGCGTGGACTCCGCGGTCGCCGCGGCCCTGGTCAACAAGGCCATCGGGGAGAAGCTGACCTGCGTCTACGTGGACCACGGCCTGATGCGCAAGGGCGAGTCCGAGCAGGTCGAGAAGGACTTCGTGGCCGCCACCGGCGTGCAGCTGAAGGTCGTCGACGCGCAGGAGCGCTTCCTCACCGCGCTCGCCGGGGTCTCCGACCCCGAGGAGAAGCGCAAGATCATCGGCCGGGAGTTCATCCGGGTCTTCGAGCAGGCCGCGAGCGAGATCGTCGCCGAGGCCGGCGCCCACGGCGAGTCGGTGGAGTTCCTGGTGCAGGGCACCCTCTACCCGGACGTCGTGGAGTCCGGCGGCGGCACCGGCACCGCCAACATCAAGTCCCACCACAACGTGGGCGGCCTCCCCGAGGACCTGCAGTTCCAGCTCGTCGAGCCGCTGCGCAAGCTGTTCAAGGACGAGGTCCGCATGGTCGGCCAGGAGCTCGGCCTGCCCGAGGAGATCGTCCAGCGCCAGCCCTTCCCGGGGCCGGGCCTGGGCATCCGCATCGTCGGCGAGGTCACCAAGGAGCGCCTGGACCTGCTGCGCGACGCCGACGCGATCGCCCGCGAGGAGCTGACCGCCGCCGGTCTCGACCGCGACATCTGGCAGTGCCCGGTGGTCCTCCTCGCCGACGTCCGCTCGGTGGGCGTGCAGGGCGACGGCCGCACCTACGGCCACCCCATCGTGCTGCGCCCGGTCTCCAGCGAGGACGCCATGACCGCGGACTGGTCGCGGCTGCCGTACGAGGTGCTGGCCCGGATCTCCACCCGGATCACCAACGAGGTGGCCGACGTCAACCGCGTCGTGCTGGACGTCACCAGCAAGCCCCCGGGCACCATCGAGTGGGAGTAGCCCCCCGGCGTGGGGCAGGCTTGGGGCGATACCGGGGAAACCTGGTATCGCCCCTGTTCATCTGCGGTACCTCGGGGTAACTTCCGCGCCATGACCGACACCGTGCCGCAGCCCGTACCGCCCGATCGGCTCCATTTCGCCCTCCCGCCGACCTTCGAGGACCCGGCGGAGGAACGCCGCCACCGCAAGGAGCGGCTGGTGGTGGCGCTGCGGGCGTTCGCGGAGCTGGGGTTCGAGGACGGGGTGTCGGGGCACATCACCGTGCGCGATCCGGAGCTGCCGGACCACTACTGGGTGAACCCCTTCGGGGTGCCGTTCCGGCACCTCACCGTGGGCGAGGTGATCCTGGTCAACCAGTACGGCGCCGTCGTCGAGGGCCGGCACCACGTCAACCAGGCGGCCTTCACCATCCACGCCCACGTGCACACCGCACGGCCCGACGCGACGGCCGTCGTCCACAGCCATTCCACCTACGGCCGGGCGCTGGCCGCGCTGGGGGAGCGGCTGGAGCCGATCACCCAGGACGCCTGCGCCTTCTACGAGGACCACGCCCTGTTCGACGCCTACACCGGGGTCGTCGTGGACGAGGCGCAGGCGCGGCGCATCGCGGTGGTCCTGGGGGCGCACAAGGCGGTCGTGCTGCGCAACCACGGGCTCCTGACGGTCGGCGAGACCGTGGACGCGGCGGCGTGGTGGTTCATGACGATGGAGAAGTCCTGCCAGGTGCAGCTGAGCGCGAAGGCGGCGGGCAAGCCGGTGTGGATCGCGCACGAGGACGCGATCGCCACGCGTGAGCAATTGGGACACGATCTGGTCGCCTGGATCAACTACCAGCCCACCTATGAACGGATGGCCCGCGATAATCCAGAGCTTTTTGATTGAACGACGGCCGCTTCGCCTACGTATCTCCTAGGGCGCTCCTGGAGAATCGGTCCGGGAGGGGATCCACGGCGGGTGTGTGCGAGAGGGCGGACGTCATGAGCGTGACGGGCACAACGGGCATGAGCGGAACGAGAGACACGGAGCGGTACCCCAGTCAGGGACCGTGGCGGGACACGGCACGGCGTTACGCCCTGCTGCCGCTGCGCATCTTCCTCGGCGTGACCTTCGTCTACGCCGGCTTCGACAAACTGATGTCCGACAGCTTCTTCACCGACGGCGCCCCGGGCTCGCTCGTCGGCACCCTGAACGCGGTGCGCGACAGCGCCGCGATCCCGGCCATGGTCGACCTGGCCCTGAAGAACCCGCACGGCTTCGGCTACGCGATCGCCTTCGGCGAGATCGCCGTCGGCGTCGGCACGCTGGTCGGCCTGCTCAGCAGGATCGCCGCCCTCGGAGGGGCGCTCATCTCGCTGAGCCTGTGGCTCACCGTCAGCTGGGCCACGCAGCCGTACTACTACGGCAACGACCTGGCCTACCTGATGGCCTGGCTGCCGCTGGTCCTCGCCGGCGCCCCGCTACTGTCCGTCGACGCGATGATCGCCGGACGCCGCGGCCGGGGACGGCGCGGCCTGGCCTGAGCGCCGGGCGCTCCGCCCCCGGAGCATCCGGGAGGTGACCGCGCCGAGCGCCGCGAGCCCCAGACCCGCACAGGTCAGGGGCACCGCGGCGTGCGGGGACAGCGACACCTCGCCGGCGGCGTCGAGCAGGAACACCGCGGCCAGTCCCAGCAGGACCAGGCCGGTCAGGAGCGCCGCGGGCGCGAACCGATGCCGTCTCACGGGAACTGCACCACCTTCACCTGTCCGACGCCCACTTCCACGTCGAGTTCCACCGTGCCCGCGGACTTCCGGCCGTCCACCGGGTCCAGGGTCACCTTCCGGTCCAGTCCGGGCTGGACGTCGATGTCCTTATCCTTCTCGCCGGGCAACTGCACGTCGCCCACGCCCACCTGGACGTGCATCCGCAGCGTGACGTCCTCCGGGATCCTGACCACCAGCTGTCCCGCCCCGACCTCGGCCCGCGTCGTGACGGTGCGGCCGCCCGGCTGGAGCCCGGACAGGTCCAGCGTCGCCCGGCCCGTGCCCAGCTCGTACGAGTCCTGCACCGCCGAGAGCGTGGCGGGGGTCCAGGTGCGCTGCTTCCAGTCGGTGCCGACCGACCGCGGCAGCGTCGTGGAGCCCACCAGCAGCGCGGCGGTCAGCAGCACCGTGAAGACGGTGCCGCCGCCGAGCCGCCCCCACCAGGTGCTGATCACGAAGCCCAGGCCGAAGACGGCCAGCGCCGAACCGAGGCCGATCTGCACGCCGGTGGCCAGCGGCTGGGACGACCAGGACGCGGCCAGGCCGGCCGCGGCCGCCGCCGTCGCCGCGAAGAACACGACCACGCCCAGCCAGGCGCCCTCGCGCCGCACCGCCCGGCGCCGGTCCCGCCACTCGCGGCGGTCGCGCTCCACGTCCGCGGGACCGTCGTCCGGCCCCCACAGGTAGCCGCCCGGCCCCGGCACGGCCGGCGCGTCCTCGACCGAGGTCTCCTTCCACCACGCTGCCGTGGCGGGCTGCGGCGGCGGCTGGGTCGGTGGTGGCGCGACCGGCTGGGCGGGCGCCTCGGTCGCCTGGCGCCGGTGCACCGACCAGTACACGGCACCGGCGAAGGCCGCCAGCAGTCCGAGGGAGAAGGCCAGGTTCCCGCCGCTGCCCAGCATCGACAGGAACAGCCCGCAGCCGACCAGCGCGACCAGCACCGCCGTCAGCGCGGTCCCCTCCACCCGGCCGGACAGCAGCCGGTGCGCCTCGCTCTCGGTCTCCCCCTCCAGCGGGACGAGCAGCCACGCCAGGCCGTAGGCCACCAGCCCGAGGCCGCCGGTGAGCGCCAGCACGCCGAGCACGATCCGGAAGACCACCGGGTCGATGTCGAAGTACCGTCCCGCGCCCTCGCAGACGCCGGCGACCACCTTCCGTTCGCGGCACCGCGCCAGCCGCCGGCCCGGCGGTGCCCCGGCCGCCTCCGTCTCCGTGTGCTGCTCCGTCATGGCTCCATGGTGGCGGGCCGGGACGTGTGCCGGTATCCGGAACGACCCTGACCCCGCATGGGGGCCAACCCTGATACCCACCGTGCGCGAAACGTGTGACGATCGGGACATGCCAGCCGCCGGACCACCGACCAGCCCACCCAACGGGGCGTCGTACTTCGCGCCGCCGGACCCGGCCGGATCCCCGGTCCGCAAGCTCTACCGCAGCTCCGAGGGCCGGATGATCGGCGGCGTCGCCCGGGGGCTGGCCGGGCACCTCGGACTGCCCGTGGCCTGGGTGCGCGTCGTCTTCGTCGTCCTGGCCACCATCCAGGGCCTGGGCATCCTGCTGTACGCGGTCTTCTGGTTCGTGGTGCCGCTGGGCGTCGGCGGGGTGGTCGAGGCCAAGGAGCCGCGCGACGCCCGCTCCTGGCTCGCCGGGCGCAGGCCGGACCGGGGCCAGATCGTCGCGCTCATCGCGCTCGCCATCGGCCTCGGCATCCTGCTGGACAACCTCAACCTCGGCAGGGCCAACGCCTACGTCTGGCCGCTGCTGCTGATCGGGCTCGGCGTCGCCCTGGTGTGGCGGCAGGCCGACAACGCCCGCCGGGCCCGCTGGGCCGAGCTGAGCCGCCGCAGGAGGCTGCTGCCGTTCGCGCGCGGCGCCGCCGGGGTGATCCTCGTCGGCGTGGGGGTGACCGGCTTCCTCGTCGTGCAGGGCTCGGTCAGCCACCTGGGGACCATCCTCCAGGCCGCGCTCGCCGTCCTGGTCGGCGTGGCGCTGATCGCCGGACCGTACCTCGTGCGCATGACCCAGGACCTGTCGGCCGAGCGTCTGGCCCGCATCCGCGCGCAGGAGCGGGCCGAGGTCGCCGCACACGTCCACGACTCCGTGCTGCACACGCTGACCCTCATCCAGCGGCACGCCGAGGACCCGCGCGAGGTCGCCCGGCTGGCCCGCGCACAGGAACGGGAGCTGCGGGCCTGGCTCTACCGGCCCGAGGGCAACGGCAAGGAGGACGAGCCGGCCACCCTCGCCGAGGCGGTGCGCCGTGCCGCGGCCGAGGTGGAGGACGCGCACGGCGTCCCCGTCGAAGTGGTGTGCGTGGGCGACTGCCCGCTCGACGAACGCCTGGTGGCGCAGATGCAGGCGGCCCGCGAGGCCATGGTCAACGCCGCCAAGTACGGTGGGGACGAGCCCGTGCAGGTGTACGCGGAGGTCGAGGAGAGCAGGGTCTTCGTGTCGGTCCGCGACCGCGGACCCGGCTTCGACCTCGACGACGTACCGTCGGACAGGATGGGCGTCCGGGAGTCCATCATCGGCCGGATGCGGCGCAACGGCGGCGAGGCGCGGCTGCGCTCGGCGCCGGGCGGGGGGACGGAAGTGGAGCTGGAGATGGACAGGGCCCAGGGACCAGGGAGGTCGTCATGAGCACGGAACGACGCGTGAGGGTCGTCCTCGTCGACGACCACCGGATGTTCCGCACCGGGGTGCAGGCCGAGATCGGCGAGACCGAGCGGACCGGGGTCGACGTGGTCGGCGAGGCCGCCGACGTGGACCAGGCGGTGTCCGTCATCACCGCGACGCGGCCCGACGTCGTCCTGCTCGACGTCCACCTGCCCGGCGGCGGCGGGGTCGAGGTCCTCAAGCGCTGCGCGGGCCTCATGGTCGGCGCCGAACACCCCGTGCGCTTCCTGGCGTTGTCGGTCTCCGACGCCGCCGAGGACGTCATCGGGGTGATCCGCGGCGGCGCCCGCGGCTACGTCACCAAGACCATCACCGGCCCCGACCTGGTCAGTTCGGTCTTCCGGGTCGCCGACGGCGACGCCGTCTTCTCACCCCGGCTGGCCGGCTTCGTCCTGGACGCCTTCGCCTCCACCGACGCCCCGCCGGTCGACGAGGACCTGGACCGGCTGACCCAGCGTGAGCGCGAGGTGCTGCGGCTGATCGCGCGCGGCTACGCGTACAAGGAAGTCGCCAAGCAGCTCTACATCTCGGTGAAGACGGTCGAGTCGCACGTCTCGGCGGTGCTGCGCAAGCTGCAGCTCAGCAACCGGCACGAACTCACCCGCTGGGCGACCGCGCGCCGGCTGGTCTGAGGTCCCGCGGCGCGGGCGTCACGCCGGACGCGTGGCGCCCGCGAAGGGCATCTGGTCGACCGGGGCGAGTTTGACGACGTCACCGGTGCGGGGGGCGTGGATCATCATGCCGTTGCCCACGTAGAGGCCGACGTGGCTGATCCCCGAGTAGAAGAACACCAGGTCGCCGGGCTCCAGTTGGGAACGGGAGATCCGGGTGCCCGCGTTGATCTGGGTGTACGTCGTGCGCGGCAGGGAGACCCCGGCCGACCGCCAGGCGGCCTGCGTGAAGCCCGAGCAGTCGTACGCCGAGGGCCCGGTGGCGCCCCAGACGTAGGGCAGGCCGAGGGAGCCGTAGGCGAAGGAGACGGCACGGGCGGCGCGTGCGTTGGGGGCGGCCGCGGGCGCCAGCCCGGCGCGGGAGCCGGTGGCGCTGCGGCCGGCGCGGGCCGGGTCGGCGGAACCGTGGCCCCCGGAGGACAGCACCTCGGCGCGCTCGGCGGCGGTGAGACGGCCGAGCAGCTGCCGCGCGGAGGCCAGGCGCTGCTCCACGGTGTGCTTGTGGCGGGCGAGTTCGGCGCGGGTGCCGCGCAGTTCCGCCAGCTCGCCCTCGGTCTCGGTGCGCAGCTGCTCGATGCCCCGCCGCTGGGCCGACAGGGCGCGCAGCGCGGCGTTCTGGCGGCTGCTCATCCGGTCCAGCATCCCGGCGCGCTCCAGGTAGTCGCCGGGGGAGGAGGCGAGGGCCAGCTGGACGGCGGGGTCGATGCCGCCGCTGCGGTACTGGGCGGTGGCGAGGGAGCCGAGGCCGTCGCGGGTGACGTTGAGCCGTTCGGTCCTGCGGGCGAGTTCGTCCTGGAGGCGCTCGATCCGCCCGGTGGCCGTGTCCGCCTTCTCCTTCGTTCCGTTGTACCGCTCGGTGGCCTGCTCAGCCTCCTCGTACAGCCGGTCCACCCGGGCCCTGGCCTCGTCCGTGGTCAGCCGGGGTTCGGCGTGCCCGGCCTCCCCGAACACCGTCACGGAGGCCGCGCCCGCCAGGGCGAGACCGGCTGCGGTGCGCGCGGTCGTGCCTGCCAGGCCGCGTTCCTTGGGCCTTCTGTGCGACGCCACGCGCCGTCACTCCTTCCGGGCTGTCCGTACGCCCCCCTGCGGTCCGGCGGCGGGCGGACGGGGAGCCGTCCACCGCCGGACCTTCGGCGGGGGCGGCCGTGCCGGGGACGGGGTCCTCGCGGCAGTGGGGATCGGCCACCTGGGGCAGGACGCTAAACCTGGACGCCGTGAGCGGGCTCCGGACTGTGCGGGACTGGTCCGATTCGGCCGCGGACTGCCCGCGGATGACCGCTGTTCGACGGGTGACCTGGTCACTTGCGGTCCGGCCGTGACCGATATGACGGAAGAGGGCGACCTCGGTGCCGAGTGCTGGTACGAGCCTGACTAGGGTCCTGAGCCATGGACGTACTCATCAACCTGATCGTCGGCCTGCACATCATCGGCATCGCCGCGCTGCTGGGCGGCTTCCTCACCCAGATGAAGGCCATGGGCCGCGGCGAGGCCCGGTTCGTGCCGGGCATGCTGCACGGCGCACTGACCATGCTGGTCACGGGCGCGCTGCTGGTCGGCCTCAACCAGGCCGACGACCAGCCGGTCAACAACGTCAAGATCGGCGTGAAGCTCGCGATCCTGGTGGTGATCCTCGGCCTGGTCTACGTCAAGCGGGACGAGGAGAAGGTGCCGGCGGCGGCCTTCGGCACCGTGGGTGCGCTGACCACCGCCAACATCTTCATCGCGGTGCTGTGGACCTGAGCCCGGCCGAGGCGACGGGCCGGGCGGGGGCTCAGGCCATCCGGGCGTAGCCGTAGATCGGCATCTCCGTGATCGGGGCGATCTTCACCACGGTCCCGGTGTGGGGGGCGTGGATCATCTGGCCGCCGCCGATGTAGAGGCCGACGTGGGTGACGTCCGAGTAGAAGAAGACCAGGTCGCCGGGTTGCAGCTGGTCGGCGGTGACGCGGCTGCCGAAGTCGACCTGGTCGTAGGTGACGCGGGGGATCGAGACGCCCGCGGCGCCCCAGGCGGCCTGGGTCAGGCCCGAGCAGTCGTAGGAGTTGGGGCCGGTGGCGCCGTACACGTACGGCTTGCCCAGCTGGGCGCGCGCGAACTCGATCGCCTTGGCCGCCTTGGCGGCGTAGGTGCCGGACACCGGGGCCGTCGAGCCCGACCCCCCGGCCGCCTCCTGCGCGGCCTTCTCCTTGGCGGCGATCTCCGCGGCCTTCGCGGCGGCCTCCTCCTGCCGCTTCTTCTCCAGCGCCGCCAGCCGTGCCTTCTCCTGGGCGGTGAGGCTGTTCAGCAGCTTCTGCGCCGCGGCGAGCTTCTGCTTGACCGTGGTCTTCTCCGCGTTCAGCCGCCGCTGCGCGTCCGTCAGCTTCTGCAGGCTCTCGACCGCCTCGGCGCGCTTGGCCGTCGTCTCCGCCTGTTCGGAGCGGAAGGTCTCCAGCGCGTGCTCCTGGCGGTCGGACAGGCGGTTCATCAGGTGCGCCTGGTCCAGGAACTGCTGCGGGTCGGAGGTGAGCAGGAAGCTCGTCGTCCCGTCCAGGCCGCCGCCCCGGTATTGCGCCGCGGCGTACTCGCCGATGGTGCGGCGGGCGGAGTTGAGCGTCTCGGTCCTGCGGGCCACCTGGTCCAGCAGCGCGTCGGCGCGCGCCCGCTGCTGCTCGGTCTGCTCCTTGGCGCCGTTGTAGCGCTCGGTGGCGGCCTCGGCCTGGTGGTGGAGCTTGTCGACCTGGGCCTTGACCTCGGTGATGGAGGGCTTGTCGGGTGAGGCGGGCGCCGCGCTCGCGCTCTCGCCGAAGAGGGTGACGGTCGCCAGCGCGGCGGTCGTGAGCCCCACCGCGGCCCGGGGGCCGGGGACGGTCAGCGCGCGCGGGCGCGGCTTGCGGTGCGTCGCCAAGTCAGGCGGCTCCTTCCGTGGACCGCCTACCGGGTTAGCTGTCGGGTTCGGGCTTCGGAAGGCCGCCCTACGGGCCGTGCGGGCGCGCTGCGCTCGTACGGACCGATTCACCCCAAGGTCGTGGGTCCCCGGCTCCGGCGGTCGCCGGACTCAGCGGAGGCGGCCCGTGACGGCACGGTCGCCGCCGCATGGAGCGGACCGCCTGATGCGGCACGGTAGTCAACTGCGGGGGTCCGTGGGAACCCTGGTGTTCGAATTGTCCGCAATCATTTCGTGACCTTCACCATGCGGGGCCGCCACGGGCCGCCACGGACGGCCACGGGCGGCGACGGGCCGTGCCGCGGAGGGCTCGGGCTCGGGCTGGGGCGCGGGCTGGGGCAAGCGGCGCACCGCTGTCCGTCCCACGCCCTAGACTCGGGAGGCGATGAGCAGCCTCTTTGACGACAGCTTCCTGGCCGGCCTCGAACCGAGGGAGGAGGAGCCCCCGCCGCCTCCCGAGGACGAGCCCGACACGGCTCCCGACGACCTCTTCGAGGGGCGCTTCGACGCGCCCGTCGACCGGGACGCGTACTACCGGGACGGCGCCCCCCGCCCGGTCGTCGACCCGTCCGCGCTGCTGGAGGGGCTCAACGAGCAGCAGCGTGCCGCCGTCGAGCACACCGGCTCCCCGCTGCTCATCGTCGCCGGTGCCGGCTCGGGCAAGACCCGGGTGCTCACCCACCGCATCGCGTACCTGCTGGGTGCCCGCAAGGTGCACCCCGGCCAGATCCTGGCGATCACCTTCACCAACAAGGCCGCCGGGGAGATGAAGGAGCGGGTCGAGCAGCTGGTCGGCCCGCGCGCCAACGTGATGTGGGTCTCCACCTTCCACAGCGCGTGCGTCCGCATCCTGCGCCGGGAGTCCAAGAGGCTCGGCTTCACCTCGAGCTTCTCGATCTACGACGCGGCCGACTCCAAGCGGCTGATGGCCCTGGTCTGCCGCGACCTGGACCTGGACCCCAAGCAGTTCCCGCCGAAGTCCTTCAGCGCCAAGGTCTCCAACCTCAAGAACGAGCTCATCGACGAGGAGACCTTCGCCGACCAGGCCGAGAACCCCTTCGAGAAGAAGCTCGCCGAGGCCTACGCGATGTACCAGTCGCGGCTGCGCGAGGCCAACGCGCTCGACTTCGACGACATCATCATGACCACGGTCAACCTGCTCCAGGCCTTCCCGGACGTCGCCGAGCACTACCGGCGCCGGTTCCGGCACGTCCTGGTCGACGAGTACCAGGACACCAACCACGCCCAGTACACCCTGGTGCGCGAGCTGGTCGGGACCGGTGACGCGGACGAGGGCGGCGAGGGGCCCGCCGAGCTGTGCGTGGTCGGTGACGCCGACCAGAGCATCTACGCCTTCCGCGGTGCCACGATCCGCAACATCCTCCAGTTCGAGGAGGACTACCCGCAGGCCCGCACGATCCTGCTGGAGCAGAACTACCGCTCCACCCAGAACATCCTGACCGCCGCCAACGCCGTCATCGAGCGCAACGCCTCCCGCCGCCCCAAGAACCTGTGGACGGAGGCCGGCCAGGGCCCGGTCATCACCGGCTACGTCGCCGACCAGGAGCACGACGAGGCGCAGTTCATCGCCGACGAGATCGACCGGCTCACCGACGCCGGCGACGCCCGCCCCGGCGAGGTCGCGGTCTTCTACCGGACCAACGCGCAGTCCCGTGTCTTCGAAGAGGTCTTCATCCGCGTCGGCCTGCCCTACAAGGTCGTCGGCGGTGTCCGCTTCTACGAGCGCAAGGAGGTCCGGGACGTCCTGGCCTACCTGCGCGTGCTCGCCAACCCCGAGGACACCGTCCCGCTGCGCCGCATCCTCAACGTGCCCAAGCGCGGCATCGGGGAGCGCGCCGAGGCCATGGTCGACGCCCTGGCCTCGCGCGAGCGGATCTCCTTCGCCGCCGCGCTGCGCCGGGTCGACGAGGCCTTCGGCATGGCGTCGCGCTCGGTCAACGCCGTCAAGCGCTTCAACGAGCTCCTGGAGGAGCTGCGCACGGTCGTCGACTCCGGCGCCGGCCCCGCCACCGTCCTGGAGGCCGTGCTGGAGCGCACGGGTTACCTGGCCGAGCTGCAGGCCTCCACCGACCCGCAGGACGAGACCCGCATCGAGAACCTTCAGGAACTCGCGGCGGTGGCACTGGAGTTCGAGCAGGAGCGCACCGAGGAGGAGCCCGGCACGCTCGCGGAGTTCCTGGAGCGGGTCGCGCTGGTCGCCGACTCCGACCAGATCCCGGACGACGACGAGGGCGGCGGCGTCATAACGCTGATGACCCTGCACACCGCCAAGGGCCTGGAGTTCCCGGTGGTCTTCCTGACCGGCATGGAGGACGGGGTCTTCCCGCATATGCGCGCGCTCGGCCAGACCAAGGAGCTGGAGGAGGAGCGGCGGCTCGCCTACGTCGGCATCACGCGGGCGCGGCAGCGGCTGTACGTGACGCGGTCGACCATGCGCAGCGCCTGGGGCCAGCCCTCGTACAACCCGCCCTCGCGCTTCCTGGAGGAGATCCCGGAGCCGCTCATCGACTGGAAGCGCACGGGCGCCTCCGCGGCACCCTCCGCCTCGGTGTCGGCGGCGGCCTCGATGCTGTCGCGTTCCCCGTCGAAGAGCGGGCCCTCCGGATTCGCGACGCGGCGCACCCAGGACCGCCCGGTCATCTCGCTGGCGGTCGGTGACCGGGTCACGCACGACACGTTCGGGCTGGGCACGGTCGTCGCGGTCGACGGCAGCGGGGAGAAGGCCAAGGCCACCATCGACTTCGGCGACGAGCGGCCGAAGGTGTTGCTGCTGCGGTACGCGCCGGTGGAGAAGCTCTAGCGGGCTTCAGGAACGGTCCTCGCCCGGGCCTCGTCCGGGCCGGGCCCGGTTCCGGGACCGCTTCCGGCCCCGGTCCCGCTCCGGCGGGGCCCGCCCGGGCTCAGCGCGGGTCGATCCCGTGCTTCAGCAGCCACTGCAGCGGGTCGATGGCCGCGCCGCCCGCGGGACGCACCTCGAAGTGGAGGTGCGGCCCGGTGGAGTTGCCCGAGTTGCCGGAATAGGCGATGACCTCGCCGGCCTTGACCGAGCCCGAGCGGATCTTGGTGCTGCTCAGGTGGCAGTACCAGGTCTCGGTGCCGTCGGGGGCGGTCACTATCGCCATGTTGCCGTAGGCGCTGTTCCACTGGGTGCGCACGACGCCGTCGGTCGCGGCCATCACCGGCGTGCCGTAGTCCACCGGGAAGTCGATGCCGGTGTGGACCGACATCCAGTTCACGCCCGCCTGACCGAAGTAGGCGCTCAGGCCGTGCTGCTTGACCGGGAGCAGGAACTTGGGGCGCAGCTGCTCCTTGAGGGCCGCCTCCGCCGCCTTCTTCGCGCGCTCCAGCGCCTGGCGCTCCTTGAGGTCGATGCGCTCCTGGTTGCGGCTGGCCCGGTCGGTGAAGTCGTCGACGTCCCGGTTCACGCCGGCGAGCTGCTGGTCGAGCTTCGTGGTCGGGGCGTTGGCCGCCTCGGGCACGCCGTCGGCCTGGGTGCGGCTGCTGTCGGGGTCGTCGGTGTTGACGGTGACGGCGGCCGCGCAGGCGACGCCCATCACCGCCACGGAGGGGACGGCGACGGTGAGCAGGGCGGAGCGCCGGGCCGGGCGGCGCCGACGGCTCCCGACGCCGTTCCCGCTGCGCGGGCGCGGCAGGGCGGCCGGGGCGGCGCCGTCCTCGGCGTCGTGCTCCGGGTCCGCCTCCGCGTCGTCCTCGGCGGTGTCGTGGGCGTCGGGCTCGTAGGGCTCGTACTGCTCGGCCTCGTACGACTCCGGCTCGTACTGGTCGGCCTCGTAGTGCTCCTGGGTGTACGTCCCGGTCCCGTACCGGTCCGGCTGCTCGTAGGCGGCGGGCTCGGGAGCGTGGGCGTGAGCGGCCTCGGGCTCCTCGTAGGCGGTGTGGACGGCCGTGTGCTCGTACTGCGGGTAGTCGTAGGCCGCCGCCTGCTGCGCCTGCGTGGCGTCCGGGTACCAGGTGCCGGTGGCCGTGCCGACGTGGTCGCCGTAGGCGGCGGTGCCGGCGGCCTGCCCCGAGGGCCAGTAGCCGGTCGAGGTGGTGTCGTACGAGACGGTGGCGTAGGACCCCGTGTCGTAGGCGGGGTAGCCCTGGCAGGAGCCGAAGAGTGGATCGTCATCCGCGTGAGCGGCGCCCATGGGCGCGTAGGAGGCGTCGGAATGCCCCTCGTACCCATAGCCGCTGTACTCGGGGGCGTACCCCGCCGGATGACGGTCGTTCACCGCTTCTCTTTCGCCTCGGCAGCAGGAGAATTAGCGGCGACTGTATCCCCCAGCGGGCGACGCCCACAATCTTCGGCGGGATTCGGGTATCCCCGATGCCTTGTGTTCGATGGCCTTTCGATGCTTATGGGGGCAAGGCCGTCAGGCGGCGTCCACGGCGCCCGACGCCAGCTCCTCGCCCAGCAGCGCCTGCCGGATGCCGGCGGCGATGGCCGCGTGGACCGGCATGGTCAGATGCCCGACCCCCGCGACGTGGACGTTGCGGGCGATGAGGTCCGGGTGGTCGAGGCGGGCGGCCTCGACCGGGCTCATCAGCTCGTCCAGATCGCTCCAGAACGCCACGAAACGGGTATGGCAGCCGGTCGCCGGCTTGGCCAGTTCCTCGATGAGGTCGGAGTTGGGCCGCATCTGGCGGACGATCGGGTGCGGGTTCAGCAGGGGCGCGGCGCGGGTCCCGGCGTGCGGGGTGCCCAGGGTGACCACGGTGCGCACCCGTGTGTCGCCGCCCAGGCGCTGGGCGTAGTAGCGGGCGATGAGCCCACCGAGGCTGTGGCCCACGATGTCCACCTGGCGGTGCCCCGTCTGCTCGCAGATCTGTTCGACGTGGCGTCCGAGGAGGGCCGCCGCCGTACGGATGTCGCAGGTCAGCGGCGAGTAGTTGAGCGCCTGCACATGCGGCCAGCCGTGCCGTCGCAGCGACCGGCGGAGCATCGCGAACACCGAACGGTTGTCCACGAAGCCGTGCAGCAGGAGCACCGGGGGATGGCTGCGGCCGGCGGTGGGGAGGCGTGGCGGCGCCTCGGAGTCGCCGGCCGCCGACTGCGGCCCGCGCTCCTGGAAGATTCCGGTCGGGTAGAGGAAAACGTGACCGGTCAGGATGGCGATCTCGATCGCCGCGGCTCGTACGTAGGCCGCCTGGCGCACCAAGCGGTCTCCGACACCGAAAGACAGGACGCCCATGGCCTACCTCCCGTGGGCACACGGAGACGGCCCTGTCCCCCGTGCGCCGAGAACGCGACGGCCCGTGTCGCCTGCTGAACGAAGGACGGCCACGGGCCGAACGCGTTTCTAACGTGAACGTGTCCCATGTGTGATTTCCCCCTCGGGGCCCTTCGTGAAACTGTCCGCACGGGGGATGCTGGCGATAACGTTCGTTCACACATGTGCCCGCTGAGCGCAGCAATCGTGTATGGAGGCAGCGATGGGAGTGTCCGGACCGATCCGTGTGGTGGTCGCCAAGCCGGGCCTGGACGGCCACGACCGCGGGGCCAAGGTCATCGCGCGAGCGCTGCGGGACGCCGGCATGGAGGTCATCTACACCGGTCTCCACCAGACGCCCGAGCAGATCGTGGACACCGCGATCCAGGAGGACGCCGACGCCGTCGGGCTGTCCATCCTCTCCGGAGCCCACATGACGCTGTTCGCCAAGGTGATCGAGCTGCTCCGGGAGCGTGACGCGGAGGACATCAAGGTGTTCGGCGGCGGGATCATCCCCGAGGACGACATCGCCCCGCTGCGGGAACTGGGCGTGGCCGCGATCTTCACCCCGGGCACGTCGACCGGCGACGTCGTCACCTGGGTGAACGACAACATCCGCCATCCGGCCGAAGCCTGATCGTCACGGGCGGCGGTGCGGGCCCTTCGCTCGGACCGCCGCCCGCTCCCGGTAGCCCGCTCCCGGTCGCCGGCTCAGGCGAGCTCCGCCAGCATCGCGGCCCGCAGGCGCAAGGTGCCGACCAGTCGCTGGAAGGCCTCCGCCCAGTACGCCCCGGCGCCCGGTGAGGTGTCGGCGGACTCGGCCGGCATCGCGGCCAGCGGGGCCGCCCGGTCGGCCTCCGCGGGGTCCATGCACCGTTCGGCCAGGCCCATCACCCCGCTGAAGCTCCACGGGTAGCTGCCCGCGTCCCGCGCGATGTCCAGCGCGTCCACCACCGCCGCCCCCAGCGGCTCGGCCCAGGGCACGGCGCAGACCGCGAGCATCTGGAACGCCTCCGACAGGCCGTGCGCCGCGATGAAGCGGGCCACCCACTCCGCCCGTTCCGGGGCCGGGAGGATCGACAGCAGCTTCGCCGGGTCCCCGACGGGGCTGACCGCCGTCGCGGGCGCCGGGGTGGGCCCCAGCAGGGCGCGTGCCCAGGCCGTGTCCCCCTGGCGCACCGCGGCCCGGCACCACGCCGCGTGCAGATCCGCCTGCCAGTCGTCCGCGACCGGCAGCGCGATGATCTCCTCCGGCGTCCGGCCGGCGAACCGCTCCCGCCACGTGACGAGCGGCGCCGCGTCCACCACCTGGCCGAACCACCACGCCCGCTCCCCGCGCCCGGCGGGCGGTATCGCCACCACGCCGTCGCGCTCCATGGCCGCGTCGCACTCGTACGGCGCCTCCACCCCGATCCGGCCGCCTCCCGGGTCCCACGCGACGCACGTCCTGGCCCGTGCGGCCATCCGGGCGGCGAGGGCGGAGCCGGGGAGGGCCGACAGCAGTTCCGCGGCGGTGGCCCGCACGTTGCGGCTGCGGTCGGTGAGGGCCTGCTCCAGGAACGGCTCGTCCTGCGGCGACAGGCCCTCGCGGAGCGAGTCCAGGAACATCAGCCGGTCCTCGGCGCGCTCCGCGGCCCATCCCGAGCGCAGCAGCTCCAGCGCCTGCCGCGGATCGCGGGCCCGCAGCCGGGACAGCAAGGCCACCCGTTCGGCGAACAGCCCCTCCTCCCACAGCGTCCGCACGGCGCCCGGGTCACCGGTGTCCGGCACGACGCCCGGCGCCCCGGCGCGCAGCGCGAACCGCCAGTCGGCGTTCAGCTCCGCCAGCCACAGCCCGCGCGGTCCCGCCAGCGCCAGGGCGTCCGGCCGCAGGTCGGTGCGTGCGCGGGCGGCGTCCAGCAGCGCGGGCAGCAGCTCCGGCGGGGCCGCCCAGCCGCGGGCGTTGGCCACGGCGAGCCACTGGGGCAGCAGCTCGGCGAGGTTGGGGGCGGCGCCACGCCGGCTGCCCCCGCCGCCCCCGGCCGAGCGGTCCGCCAGCAGCAGGGACAGGCGCCGTCGCGCCGCCTCGGGCAGCGGCGGCCGCGGGTCGTGGGGCGTCGTGGCCGGCCGTGCCCCCGCCGTTGCCGGCCGTGCTCCGGCGCGGCGCCGTACGACGGCGAGCGCGGCGGAGTCCAGCAGCTCCTCGGGTGCGCCGCCCCTGCGGTCGGTGCCGAGGAGCGCGGTGCCGACCAGGTCGGCCCAGGTCGTCGTCATCGGTCCTCCTTCGTCGTCGTCTCCGTGCGGCCGCCCGCGGGAGCCCGGCCGGGATCACACCGTCAGCGGCACCGGCTCCGCGCCCGCGCCGGCCCAGGCCGTGAACGGCCGGAAGCCCTGGTGGCCGAGCTCGCCGAACACCGTCACCGGGTGGCCGCCGGAGACCGCCGCCAGGCGCCACAGCCCCGCTCCGGCACCGGCGCCGCCCGCCGCGACCGGGACGGCGTCGCTGCCGTCCGCGTCCGCCACCTGCCAGCCCGTCCCGCCCGGTATCGGCACGACGCCGGCGAGCACGACCGGCCAGGCGTCCAGCCACGGGTCGTCGGCCAGGGCCTCCCCGTACGCGCCGAGTGCCGCGGCGACCGGCACGCCCGGCGGCACATGGCCGGGCAGTGGCGTGTCGTGCCGCGGCCCGAGCACCGCCCGCAGCGGACGGGCCCCCGGGTGGAAGGCCAGCTCCGCGTCGAGGCCGAGGCCGACCGGCAGTGCGGGCTCCGGCGCCCGGCCCGCGGCCCCGAAGGACAGCAGCAGCGCGGTACGGCCGGTGGCCTCCCCGTGCAGCCAGGTCCTGCGGGTGGTGAGACGGTCGTCGGCGGTGTCGTGCCGCGCCAGGACCAGCCAGCGGTCCCGCACCGTCGGCCCCGCGAGGAGCTCCGCCGAGTCCACCGTGAAGCCGACCCGGGACCGGACGGTGGCCGCCAGCGGCGCGGGCAGCGCGTCCTGCCGCAGACAGCCTCGGGCCAGCAGATGCAGCAGCGCCGTCTCCTCCAGCAGTCGCGACGGCCAGTCGCCCCCCGACCCCGCCAGCGCGCCCAGCTCGCGCACCCGCGAGGCGAGCCCGGGAGCCTGGGCGTCGACCATGCGGGCGGCCGTCTCGTCCCACCGCCGGTACCCCTCGCGGTCCGCTCCCGCCAGGCCGTCCCGCAGCAGATCCGCCAGCCGTCGCTCCAGCTCCGTTGCGCCGGCGGCCACCCGCCCCGCCCGGCGCTCGGCCCGCCTGCGCGCCGCCTCCGGGTCACCGCCACCGGACGTGCCGCGCCCGCCCGGGGGCGTCCGCTCCTCGCGCGCGCGGCGTGCGTCCAGCCACTCGGTGACCCAGTCGGGCCGGCCGCCCCCGTGTGCGGCCGGCCCGACCTCGCCCCCCGCCCACAGCAGGAGCAGCGCGAGCGCGTGCTTGCACGGGAACTTGCGGCTGGGGCAGCCGCAGCTGAAGGCGGGCCCCGCGGTGTCGACCACCGTCTGGTACGGCGTGCCGCCGCTGCCCGCGCACAGCCCCCACACCGCCGTGCCCGAGGACCCCGTCCCGGACCAGCGGGCGGCCGTCGCCAGCGCCGTCCCGGCCTTGCGCGACGACGCGTCGGGCGCGAGTGCCAGGACCTGGTCGGCGGTCCACCGCTCCGTCCGCTGTCCGTCCATCCCGTCCATGGCCACGACGCTACGGGCAGGCACTGACAAACCGCCCTGAGCTGCGGGTTCCTGACGGCGGGACGGGATTGTCAGTGGGGTGCGCGATGGTGGGAACGCGGACGCCCCGCGGGGGGCTGACGGGGCGTCCGCGCCATCCGCTCCGCGTGAGAACAGGGGAGAACCATGTCCGTGGACACCGCACTCCGGCCGCACGCCGAAGACGCGTTCGCCCATGAGCTCAAGGCTCTCGCGGCGGCCGACGACCGGCCGCGCCCGGCCCGGTGGAACCTGTCGCCGTGGGCGGTCGCCACGTACCTGCTCGGCGGCGAGCTGCCCGACGGCACGGCCGTCAGCCCCAAGTACGTGGGTCCACGGCGGATCGTGGAGGTCGCGGTCAGCACGCTCGCGACCGACCGGGCGCTGCTGCTGCTCGGTGTCCCGGGCACCGCGAAGACCTGGGTCTCCGAACACCTCGCCGCCGCCGTCAGCGGTGACTCCACGCTGCTCGTGCAGGGCACCGCGGGCACGCCCGAGGAGGCCATCCGCTACGGGTGGAACTACGCCCGGCTGCTCACCGACGGGCCGAGCCCGGAGGCCCTGGTCCCGAGCCCGGTCATGCGGGCGATGGCCGAGGGGCGCATCGCCCGCGTGGAGGAGCTGACCCGCGTCCCCGCGGACGTCCAGGACACCCTCATCACCATCCTCTCGGAGAAGACGCTTCCGATACCGGAGCTGGGCACCGAGACCCAGGCGGTGCGCGGGTTCAACCTGATCGCGACCGCCAACGACCGGGACCGCGGCGTCAACGAGCTGTCCAGCGCACTGCGCCGGCGCTTCAACACGGTCGTGCTGCCGCTGCCCGCGACCGTGGAGGAGGAGGTCGACATCGTCAGCCGCCGCGTCGGCCAGCTCGGGCGCTCGCTGGAACTGCCGGCCGCCCCGGAGGGCGCGGACGAGATCCGGCGGGTGGTCACCGTCTTCCGTGAACTGCGCGGCGGAGTCACCGCCGACGGGCGCACGAAGGTGAAGTCCCCCTCCGGCACGCTCTCCACGGCCGAGGCGATCTCCGTGGTGACCAACGGGCTCGCCCTGGCCGCACACTTCGGCGACGGCGTGCTGCGCGCCGGGGACGTCGCCGCCGGGCTGCTCGGCGCGGTGGTCCGCGACCCGGCCGCCGACCGCGTGGTCTGGCAGGAGTACCTGGAGACCGTCGTCCGCGAGCGGGAGGGCTGGAAGGACTTCTACCGCGCCTGCCGAGAGGTGACCCCGTGACCGCCGTGACCGCCGCGGAGGGGGTGGCGCTGCTGGGGGTGCGGCACCACGGCCCCGGGTCGGCGCGCGGCGTGCGGGCCGCGCTCGACCGGCTGCAGCCGGGGATCGTGCTCGTCGAGGGCCCGCCGGAGGCGGACGCGGTGCTGGCGCTCGCCGCCGATCCCGGGATGCGGCCGCCGGTCGCGCTGCTCGCCCACGTCGTCGACGAGCCGTCCCGGGCCGGCTTCTGGCCCTTCGCCGAGTTCTCCCCCGAGTGGGAGGCGATCCGCTGGGCGGCCGGACGCGAGGTGCCGGTGCGCTTCATCGACCTGCCCGCCGCGCACTCGCTCCTGCTCCGCGACGAGCGAGGAGAGGGAGAGGGAGAGGGAAGGGGAGAGGAAGAGGGGGGAGAAGGAGAGGCGGAGGCGGCGCACGCGCGCATCGACCCGCTCGCGGTGCTGGCGCGCACGGCCGGCCACGACGACCCGGAGCGGTGGTGGGAGGACGCCGTCGAGCACCGCGGCCGGGACGGCGAGGGGGGCGGCGACCCGCTGGCCGCGTTCGGGGCGCTCGCCGAGGCCATGGGCGCGCTGCGCGAGACCTACGGTGACGGCGGGCACCCGCAGGACGCGGTGCGCGAGGCCCACATGCGGCTGCGGATACGGGAGGCGCGCCGCGCGCACGCGAGCGTGGCCGTGGTGTGCGGGGCCTGGCACGTGCCCGCGCTCGCCGGGGACGGCCGGGTCACCGCCGACCGGGCCCTGCTCAAGGGCCTGCCCAAGGCGAAGGTGGAGGTCACCTGGGTGCCCTGGACGCACCGCAGGCTCTCCCGGACCAGTGGCTACGGGGCGGGCGTCGACTCCCCCGGCTGGTACCGCCATCTGTTCACCTCGACCGACCGGCCCGTCGCCCGGTGGATGACCAAGGTCGCCGGCCTGCTCCGCGAGGAGGACCTCCCGGTCTCCTCCGCGCACGTCATCGAGGCGGTACGGCTCGCCGGCACCCTCGCGGCCCTGCGCGGCCGTCCGCTGCCCGGGCTCGGCGAGACCACGGACGCGGTACGGGCGGTGATGTGCGACGGATCTGACGTGCCGCTGGCGCTGATCCGGGACCGGCTGGTGGTGGGGGACGTGCTGGGCGAGGTCCCCGAGGGTGCGCCGGCGGTGCCCCTCGCCCGCGACCTGGCGCGTGAGCAGCGCAGGCTGCGGATCAAGCCGGAGGCCCTGGAGAGGGAGGTGGACCTGGACCTGCGCAAGGACACCGACGCCGGACGCAGCCGCCTGCTGCACCGGCTGCGGATGCTCGGCGTCGGCTGGGGCGAGCCGAGCCGGTCCCGCACGGCCGCCACCGGCACCTTCCGCGAGAGCTGGCGGCTGCGCTGGGAGCCGGAGCTCGCGGTGGCGGTCGCGGAGGCCGGGGTGTGGGGCACCACGGTGGAGTCCGCGGCCACCGCCCGGGCCGAGGAAGCGGCGGTGAACGCGGGGGCGCTCGCCGAGGTGACGGGCCTCGCCGAACGCTGCCTGCTCGCTGGGCTGGCCGACGCCCTGCCGACGGTGATGCGGGTGCTCGCCGACCGTGCGGCGCTCGACGTGGACGTCGCGCACCTCGCCCAGGCACTGCCCGCGCTGGTGCGCTCCCTCCGCTACGGCGACGTGCGGGGCACGGACGCGGGGGCGCTGCGCGAGGTCGCCGAGGGGCTCGCGGAGCGCGTCTGCGTCGGGCTCCCGCCCGCGTGCGCGGGGCTCGACGCGGACGGCGCCGCCGAGATGCGCGCTCATGTCACGGAGGTGCAGCGGGCCCTGGTCCTGCTCGGCGACGACGCGCTGCGCGACCGCTGGGCCGGTGTGCTGCGGCGGCTGGCCGTGCGCGACCGCGGCGTACCGGGGCTGCTGCGGGGCAGCGCCGCACGGCTGCTCCTCGACGACGCGCGCCTGGAGCCCGGGGAGGTGGCCCGGCTGATGGGGCTCGCCCTGTCGCACGGCACGGCGCCGCAGGAGGCGGCCGCCTGGGTCGAGGGCTTCCTCGCCGGGGGCGGGATGCTGCTGGTCCACGACGAGCGGCTGCTCGCGCTGGTCGACGGCTGGCTGTCCGGGGTGCCGGCGGCCGCCTTCGACGACGTGCTGCCGCTGCTGCGGCGGACCTTCGGCGGCTTCGACCCGGGGGCGCGGCGCGCGGTGGGGGAGCTGGTGCGGCGCGGCCCGGGAGGCGGGGGAGCGGACGGCGGGGCGGCGGGGGAGGGCCTGCCGGGCTTCGCTCCGGGGCTCGACGAGGAACGGGCGGAGGCGGCGCTGTCCACGCTACGGCTGCTGCTCGGGTCCGGCGGAGAGGACGGGGGCCGCGACGCATGACGGACACGGGCACGGACACAGGCACAGGCACGGGCGCGGACGCCGACGAGCGGCTGCGGCGCTGGCGGATGGTGCTCGGCGGCGGACCCGCCGACGGCACGGGCCGGCGGCTCACCGGCCGGGACGCGGCGATGGACCAGGCACTGGAGGCGCTGTACGGCGGCGCCCCGCACGGCGGGGGCGGTGCACCGCCCCCGCGGAGCGCCGGGCTGGGCGGCTCGGCGCCCCAGATCGCGCGCTGGCTGGGGGACATCCGCAGGTACTTCCCCAGCAGCGTCGTCCAGGTGATGCAGCGCGACGCGATCGACCGGCTCGGGCTGTCCGCGCTGCTGCTGGAACCGGAGATGCTGGAGGCGGTCGAGGCCGACGTCCACCTGGTCGGCACGCTGCTCTCGCTGAACAAGGTGATGCCCGGGACGACGAAGGAGACGGCGCGGGCGGTGGTCCGCAAGGTCGTGGAGGACCTGGAGCGGCGCCTGGCTACCCGGACCCGGGCCACCCTCACCGGCGCGCTGGACCGTTCGGCGCGGGTCCACCGCCCGCGGCACCGGGACATCGACTGGGACCGTACGATCCGTGCCAACCTCCGGCACTACCTGCCCGAGCACGGCACCGTCGTCCCCGAACGGCTGATCGGCCACGGCCGGGCCTCGCAGGCGGTGCGCAAGGACGTCGTGCTCTGCGTCGACCAGTCGGGCTCGATGGCGGCCTCCGTGGTCTACGCGTCCGTCTTCGGCGCCGTGCTCGCCTCCCTGCGCAGCATCGACACTCGGCTGGTCGTCTTCGACACGGCGGTCGCCGACCTGACGGACCATCTGGACGACCCCGTCGACGTGCTGTTCGGTACCCAGCTCGGCGGCGGCACCGACATCAACCGGGCGCTGGCCTACTGCCAGTCCCTCATCACCCGGCCCGCCGAGACCGTCGTCGTCCTCGTCAGCGACCTGTACGAGGGCGGCATACGCGACGGGATGCTCAAGCGGGTCGCGGCGATGAAGGCGTCCGGTGTGCAGTTCGTGGCACTGCTGGCGCTGTCGGACGAGGGCGCGCCCTCCTACGACCGCGAGCACGCGGCGGCGCTCGCGGAGCTGGGGGCGCCCGCGTTCGCCTGCACCCCGGATCTCTTCCCCGAGGTCATGGCGGCCGCCATCGAGAAGCGGCCGCTGCCCGTGCCCGAGCCTGCCCCTGGAGGGTGACGCCGGGACCGGGCGGCTGGGAGCAGCCTCGCCACCCTCGGTGAGCGGACCTCGTCCCGGCGGACCCCGCTCCGGCGGCCGCCGCCGGGGCGACCCGCCCATGTCCCCGCCGCCGCGGGAACCCCCCGAACGGCTGGTCTGTGACCGTTCTCACCGCTCTCGCGCCATCTCGGATTTACCCGTGCCGCCCGCGCGGCGATAACCTGCGAGACGGACATGCCGCGTGCTCGGCCGACGTGTGCGCCCCCCGTACGGCCGTTCGTATGGTTCGTTACGAAGACGTCAGCGACGACCCGCCCCGGCACGCAGACAACGAACCGCGATAACCAAGGACGGACGCGCGTGGACCTGTTCGAGTACCAGGCGAGGGACCTCTTCGCCAAGCACGGTGTACCGGTGCTGGCCGGTGAAGTCATCGAAACGCCTGAGGCGGCGCGCGAGGTCGCGGAGCGGCTCGGCGGCAAGGCTGTCGTCAAGGCACAGGTGAAGACCGGTGGCCGTGGCAAGGCCGGCGGCGTGAAGGTGGCGTCGGACCCCGAGGACGCGGTGGCCAAGGCCGGTCAGATCCTCGGCATGGACATCAAGGGCCACACGGTCCACAAGGTCATGCTGGCCGAGCTGGCCCCGGAGATCGCCTCCGAGTACTACGTCTCCTTCCTCCTCGACCGCGCCAACCGGACGTTCCTGGCGATCGCGTCCGTCGAGGGCGGCATGGAGATCGAGGAGGTGGCGGCGACCAACCCGGCGGCCGTCGCCCAGATCCCGGTGGACGCCATCGAGGGCGTGACCCCGCAGAAGGCCCGCGAGATCGTCGAGGCGGCCGCCTTCCCGGCCGACGTCGCCGACCAGGTCACCGAGATCCTGCAGACCCTGTGGAAGACCTTCATCTCCGAGGACGCGCTCCTCGTCGAGGTCAACCCGCTCGCCAAGGTCGCCGACGGCCGCGTCATCGCGCTCGACGGCAAGGTCTCGCTGGACGAGAACGCCGACTTCCGCCAGCCGGAGCACGAGGCGCTGGTCGACCACGCCGCCGCCAACCCGCTGGAGGCCGCGGCCAAGGCCAAGGGCCTCAACTACGTCAAGCTCGAGGGCGAGGTCGGCATCATCGGCAACGGCGCGGGTCTCGTCATGAGCACCCTGGACGTCGTCGCCTACGCCGGTGAGGGCCACGGCAACGTCAAGCCCGCCAACTTCCTCGACATCGGCGGTGGCGCCTCCGCCGAGGTGATGGCCAACGGCCTCGAGATCATCCTGGGCGACCCGGACGTCAAGTCCGTCTTCGTCAACGTCTTCGGCGGCATCACCGCCTGCGACGCGGTCGCCAACGGCATCGTCCAGGCCCTGGAGCTGCTGAAGTCCAAGGGCGAAGAGGTCACCAAGCCGCTCGTCGTCCGTCTGGACGGCAACAACGCGGAGCTCGGTCGGCAGATCCTGACCGACGCCAACCACCCGCTGGTCGAGCAGGTCGACACCATGGACGGCGCCGCGGAGCGCGCCGCCGAGCTGGCTGCGAAGTAAGGGACAGGTCACCACATCATGGCTATCTTCCTGACCAAGGAGAGCAAGGTCATCGTCCAGGGGATGACCGGTTCCGAGGGCACCAAGCACACCCGGCGCATGCTCGCCTCGGGCACCAACATCGTCGGCGGCGTGAACCCGCGCAAGGCCGGCACCAGCGTGGACTTCGACGGCACCGAGGTGCCGGTCTTCGGCTCCGTCGCCGAGGCCATGGAGAAGACCGGCGCCGACGTCACCGTCATCTTCGTCCCGCCGAAGTTCGCCAAGGACGCGGTCATCGAGGCCATCGACGCCGGGATCGGCCTCGCGGTCGTGATCACCGAGGGCATCGCGGTCCACGACACCGCCGCCTTCTGGGCGTACGCGGGCAGCAAGGGCAACAAGACCCGGATCATCGGTCCCAACTGCCCCGGCCTGATCACCCCCGGCCAGTCCAACGCGGGCATCATCCCGGCCGACATCACCACCTCCGGCCGCATCGGCCTGGTGTCGAAGTCGGGCACGCTGACCTACCAGATGATGTACGAGCTCAGCGACATCGGCTTCTCCTCGGCGGTCGGCATCGGCGGTGACCCGATCATCGGCACCACCCACATCGACGCGCTGAAGGCGTTCCAGGACGACCCCGAGACCGACCTGATCGTCATGATCGGCGAGATCGGCGGCGACGCCGAGGAGCGTGCCGCGGCCTTCATCGCCGAGCACGTCACCAAGCCGGTCGTCGGCTACGTCGCGGGCTTCACCGCGCCCGAGGGCAAGACCATGGGCCACGCCGGCGCCATCGTCTCCGGCTCCTCCGGCACCGCCCAGGCGAAGAAGGAGGCCCTCGAGGCCGCCGGCGTCAAGGTCGGCAAGACCCCGTCGGAGACGGCCCGCCTCGCGCGCGCCATCCTGCAGGGCTGATCCTCGCCTCCGTACGGAGGCACGCACACGGGCCCGTTCCCTCCGGGGGGCGGGCCCGTGTGCGTGTGCGCGGGCGCGCTCAGCGCACGGGGGCGGAGGTGCGCTGCCCGACCGGTCCGTGGTCGGCCGCGACGCGGTCGCTGAGCGGCCCGAAGACCAGCCCGACCGCGGTCGCCAGCGCTATCACCACCGTCGCCACCACGGCACCCACCGTGCGGATGCGCAGCCACTGCTCGCTCAGTTCGCGCACCATGGCCGCCGGGAACTCCGGCTGCGGCTGCTCGTCCAGCAGGTCGCCCAGCCGGGCCGGCGCCCCCTCGCCCAGGGCCTCGCGCCCCCGGACGATGCGCCGCCTGGTCATCGAGGTGGTGGCCATGCTCTCCGCCGCCGTGCGCCGCAGGCTCAGCCCCAGGCCGTCGTGGAGCAGTACGGCGTGCCGGGTGCCGCGCGGCAGCCGCTGGAACGCGCTGCGCTCCCGTGGCGGGGTGCGGTACCAGGGCAGCGTCTGCTGCCAGGGCGCGAGGGCGTGGTGGTGCGCCTCCGCACGGATCCACCCGGCCGGGTCGGGGTCGACGGCGACCTCGGGCCACCGCTGCCAGGCCAGGTCGAAGGCGCGGTGCACGGCGTGCCGGGCCAGCCGCATGTTGCCGGTGAGCAGTTCGACCTGGCGGAGCAGGGCGGGCGCGTTGCGGGTGTACAGCCCGTCGAAGGCCGCCTGCGCGGCCTCGGCGATCCGTACGGCCTCGATGGCCGGGTCCGCGGCCTTGCGCGCGGCCTTGCCCGCGGCCTCCGGTTCCGGGGCCTGCTGCCTGCCGGGCGGAGCGGACGCGGGGGCGGGGTCGCGGGGCCGCTCGGCCCCCGTCGGCTCCACCCGTTCCGCGGACGCGCCCGATTCCCCCGCACCGGCCGCCTGCGCGGCCTGCGGGTCCTTCGCGGCGTTCCCGGCCTGCGCCGCCCCGAGGGCCTTCGCCGGCCGGGGACGCCTTCGCTTCTTGATGGCCTTCGCGGCCCTCGCCGTGGATGTGCGGCTCATGCGATCGACCACTCGGATCGAATGAAGAAACGCATAACGCCATATTCCGCGACACGACGGTCATTCGCATGCTGCCACGGCGAAAGGGGGTGTTCTTGGCAGCATGAGATCCGTGAGTGCCGCAAGCGCCCTGAACCACATCGTGCACCGGATCCGGGCCGCCCACGAGACCCTGCGCACCTCCGAGTCCGCCCCCGCCTTCACCGGCGGCGTGGTCGCAGCGGGCCTGGGCCTGGGCGGCTTCGCCATGCTCGTGCTCTTCCTGTGGGTCGTCTCGCCGTTCCCCGACAGCGGGCTGAACGGCGCCCTCCACGTCGCCGCGGACTGCTGGCTGCTCGCCCACGGCGGCGGCCTGGTGCGCACCGAGACCCTGTCCGGCGTCGCCGCGCCCATCGGCGTCACGCCGCTGCTGCCCATGGCGTTCCCGGTGTGGCTGCTGTACCGGGCGGGGGCGGACGCCGTCGCGCCGGCCTCGGACGACGAGGTCGCGCGGTCCGCCGTGGCATGGCTGATCGGCGGGTACCTCGCGGTGGGCGCCGGGGTGGTCGTCTACACCTCGTACGGGCCGGTGCGCAGCGACGCCCTCGGTGCCGCGGTGCACCTGCCCCTCGTCGCCGCCCTCGCGGCGGCCGCGGGGGCCTGGACGGAGCGGGGGCGGCCGCGGATCCCGCTGCCCGCGTGGCTGTCCCGGGTGACCGTGGCCGTGACGGTGCCGCTGCGGGATACCGCGGTCGTGCTGCGCTCGGCGGGGGCGGGCGTCTGCGTCCTCGTCGCGGGCGGTGCGGCGCTCACGGCGGTGACCCTGGCGTTGCACCCCGGTGCCGCGGGTGCGTCGTTCACCCGGCTCAGCGAGGCGCTGTCCGGGCGGCTGGCGGTGCTGGCGGTGGCGGTCGCCCTGATCCCGAACGCCGCCGTGTGGGGCGCGGCCTATGCGCTCGGCCCCGGTTTCGCGCTCGGCACCCAGGCCGTGGTGCGTCCGGCCGGCGTGGCGGGGGAGCCGGTGCTGCCGGACTTCCCGCTCCTCGCGGCGCTGCCCCAGCCCGGGCCCGGGACGTCGCTGGCCTGGGTGGTGCTGGTCGTGCCGGTGCTCGCCGGCGTCGCGGTGGGGGTGCTCGCCGTCGACCGGCGGGAGCCGTGCGGCCCCGGGCGCACCGCGGCGCACGCCGCCCTGGGCGGGCTGGTGTGCGGGATCGCCATGGCGCTGCTCACCGGGTTCGCGGCGGGGCCGCTGGGCACCGGGGCGCTGGAGGACTTCGGGCCGTCCTGGTGGCTCACCGGGTTCGCGGCGGCCGGGTGGACGGCGGCCGCCGGTACGCCCACGGCCCTGCTGGTGCGCTGGGTGCGGGTCCGCCGTGCCGCCGCCGCGACGGAGGGCCGGGACGTGGAGGGCGAGGACGCGGTGGGCGAGGACGCGGAGGCGCAGGGCGACGCGGTGCGGGGTGACGCGCTGCCCGGCGCCGCCCCGTCGGAGGCCTGAGCCTCCGTCCGGGGCCGGCGCGAGCGGCGCGTCAGGGGGTGTGGAGCACGTCGCGCAGCGGGGTCGGCAGCAACTGCTGGCAGGCGTCGCGCGACGAGGAGGTCAGCGCGTCGCGCGTGCAGGAGTAGTAGTCCTTGTAGACGACCTGGGTCGTGAAGGTCGTCGCCACGACGCAGAGGGCGAGCCCGCCCATGATCAGACCGCCGAGCGCGGCCGGGCGCTGCGGCTTGCTGCGGGGGTCGGTGGGCCGCTGCGGCGGAGGGGTGGCGCCGCCCTCGGTCAGCAGGGCGGCCGCCTCGGCGCGGGCCTTGGCCCGTTCCTCGGGCTTCATCCGCAGCGCGTTGACGCTCCAGTACAGCGCGAGGGCGCCGAGCAGCAGCCCCACGTACGTCCAGCCCAGGAAGAGGGCGAAGAACAGCCCCCACATGCCGCAGATCATGGCGTAGCGGGCACGCCGCTGGGCGGGGTCGGTGGGGTCGAAGCGCGGACCGTCCGGGCGCCGTCCGTCGCCGTAGCCGCCACCGGGGCGGTCGCCGTAGCCGCCGTCCTGCCGGCCGGGCTGCCGCTCGCTCCACTGGCCGCCCCACGCCGGGGGCGGCGGAGGAGGTGTGGGCGTGGGGCGCTCGTCCCCGGAGTCGGAGGGCTGCTCCGGCCGGCGCGGCTGCCAGGGCTGCTCGGGGGCGTTCTCCGCCGGCGGGGCGAACGGGTTGTCCTGCTCGCGGCCTCGGCCACTGCTCATGCTTGCCTGGGTCATCCCCTTGCCGTCGACTCCTCGAGTTGTGGGACGTGTGACTTCGCCGTTCTTCACCCCAGACGCTACCGCCCGCGCGCTCCCCCGTCCCGTGGGGGCGGTCGGGTGTGCCGGTATCGTTGCTGACGGTCGACGGCCTCGTAGAGTTCCCCGGAATTCCGGCGATCTTCGAGTCGTACGATCCTCCAAAGCGCCGGATCCCGAGAGATGACCCGCAGTGGCCACAGTCTTTCCGCCCCTTTCCCGCCCCGCCCGACTCGTCGTGCTCGTCTCCGGTTCGGGCACGAACCTGCAGGCGCTGCTCGACGCGGGACTGCACGTCGTCGCCGTCGGCGCGGACCGGTCCGGCATCGCCGGCCTGGAGCGCGCCGAGCGTGCCGGGCTGCCGACGTTCGTCTGCCGGGTCACCGACCACGGCGACCGTGAGGCGTGGGACGCCGCGCTGACCGGGGCGGTGGCCGCGCACGAGCCCGACCTGGTCGTCTCGGCCGGGTTCATGAAGATCGTGGGCAAGGAGTTCCTCGCCCGGTTCGGCGGCCGTCTCGTCAACACCCACCCGGCGCTGCTGCCGAGCTTCCCGGGTGCCCACGGGGTGCGCGACGCCCTCGCGTACGGCGTGAAGGTCACCGGCTGCACCGTCCACTTCGTCGACGACGGCGTCGACACCGGCCCGATCATCGCCCAGGGCGCGGTCGAGGTCCGGGAGGACGACACGGAGGAAGCGCTCCACGAGCGCATCAAGGAAGTCGAGCGCACGCTGCTCGTCGACGTCGTGGGGCGGCTGTCCCGCGACGGCTATCGCATTGAGGGACGAAAGGTTCTGTTGCCGTGAGTACCAAGCGGGAGATCCGTCGCGCACTGGTCAGCGTCTACGACAAGACCGGTCTGGAGGAGCTGGCCCGCGGCCTGCACGAGGCGGGCGTCCAGCTGGTCTCCACCGGCTCGACGGCCGGGCGGATCGCCGCCGCCGGGGTGCCGGTCACCAAGGTCGAGGAGCTGACCGGGTTCCCCGAGTGCCTCGACGGCCGCGTGAAGACCCTGCACCCGAAGGTGCACGCCGGCATCCTCGCCGACCTGCGGCTGGAGGACCACCGCCGGCAGCTGGAGGAGCTGGGCGTCGAGCCCTTCGACCTGGTCGTGGTCAACCTCTACCCCTTCCGCGAGACGGTCGCCTCCGGCGCCTCGGAGGACGAGTGCGTCGAGCAGATCGACATCGGCGGCCCCTCGATGGTCCGTGCCGCGGCCAAGAACCACCCGTCCGTGGCGGTCGTGACCAGCCCCGAGCGGTACGCGGACGTGCTCGGCGCCGTCCGTGAGGGCGGCTTCGACCTCACCACCCGCAAGCGCCTGGCGGCCGAGGCGTTCCAGCACACCGCGGCCTACGACGTCGCGGTCGCGAGCTGGTTCGCGAGCTCGTACGCGCCCGCCGACGACAGCCCCTTCCCGGACTTCCTGGGCGCCACCTACGAGCGCAAGAACGTGCTGCGCTACGGCGAGAACCCGCACCAGGCCGCCGCGCTGTACACCGACGGCGGGACGGGCCTGGCGAACGCCGAGCAGCTGCACGGCAAGGAGATGTCCTACAACAACTACGTCGACACCGAGGCCGCGCGCCGGGCGGCGTACGACCACGACGAGCCCTGCGTCGCGATCATCAAGCACGCCAACCCGTGCGGCATCGCGGTGGGCGACGACGTCGCGCAGGCGCACCGCAAGGCGCACGCCTGCGACCCGCTGTCCGCCTTCGGCGGCGTCATCGCCGTCAACCGGCCCGTGAGCGTGGCCATGGCCGAGCAGGTCGCCGAGATCTTCACCGAGGTCATCGTCGCGCCCGACTTCGAGGAAGGCGCGGTCGAGGTCCTCGCCCGCAAGAAGAACATCCGCGTGCTGCGCTGCCCCGAGGCGCCCGTCGCGGAGACGGAGTTCCGTCCGGTCGAGGGCGGGCTGCTGCTGCAGGAGAAGGACCGCCTCCAGGCCGCCGGGGACGACCCCGCCACCTGGACGCTGGCCACCGGCGAGCCGCTGACCGCCGACGAGCTGGCCGACCTGGCGTTCGCCTGGCGGGCCTGCCGGGCCGTGAAGTCCAACGCCATCCTGCTGGCGAAGGACGGTGCGACGGTCGGCGTCGGCATGGGCCAGGTCAACCGGGTCGACTCCGCCAAGCTCGCCGTCCAGCGGGCCGGCGAGGAGCGGGCCGCGGGCTCCTACGCCGCCTCCGACGCCTTCTTCCCCTTCCCTGACGGGCTGGAGGTGCTCACCGGCGCGGGCGTCAAGGCCGTGGTGCAGCCCGGTGGTTCGGTGCGCGACGAGGCCGTGGTCGAGGCCGCGCGCAAGGCCGGCGTGACCATGTACCTCACCGGGACGCGGCACTTCTTCCACTGACCGGCCGGTGTGCCGGAACGCCGAAGGCCCCCGCCGGTGCGGGGGCCTTCGGCCTGCGGGCGGACCCGCTCAGTACTGCGGGCGCTTGAACCAGGCCGCCGTCTCGGCCTTCGCCGCGAAGACGATCAGCAGCACGCTGAGCGCGAGCGGTGCGAGCAGCAGGAAAGCGCCGCTGATCATGGTGGCGACACTGCTCAGCGCGACCAGCACGCCGATCACGATGGACCCGATCCGCGTGCCGTTGCCGCCGGTGCTGTACTTGGCGCCCATGCCGATCGACAGCACGGCGAAGGCGAGGAAGAGCACCCCCATGACGTAGACCAGGCCGATGGGCATGGTCAGTTCGTCGGTGTCGTCCACGCTCTTGAGCGCCGCGGCCCCGAGCAGGAGCAGCAGGCCGCCCAGGATCTGCAGCCCGCCGAGCACGAAGAGCATCGCCCGGGCCGTCCTGGCCGACGACGGCATGACCTCCGGCCCGCCCGGGTACGCCGCGAACGGCGCGTGCGACTGCGGCTGCTGGGGGTAGCCGTACGGCGGCTGCGCCTGCGGCTGGGGCTGCGTCGGGTAGCCGTGACCGGGCTGGGCCGGGGGCTGTTGCGGGTATCCGTACGGCTGCTGCGGTGGCTGCCGGCCGTAGGGATCGCCGGGGCCGGGCGGATAGCTCACTTCTCACTTCCTTCGCGGGGACGGGGCCGGGGGAGCGGGCCTACTGGGTCTTGACGACGACCGAGTTGAGGATCTTGTCGGCGAAGGTCTGCTTCTTGTCGTCCCACAGCGGCCACAGGTAGCCGATGTAGCAGGCGGCGCCGTCCAGGCCGTGGCACAGCCGGCGGACGAAGGCCATGCCGAAGCCGAGCGGACGGCCGTCCAACTCCCGCAGCACGCTGATGCCGAGGGCCTTCTTGCCCGGCGTCTGGCCGGTCTTGCCCTCGCGGTAGCACAGGAACAGGCTGCCGGCGAGGGACAGCAGGAAGCCCAGACCGATCAGGGCGATGGCACCACCCGGCATCGTGGGCGCGGGGCAGGAGTAGGTGCCGCTCTGGTCGCACGCGCGGGCCGCGTCGACCACCTCGGCGATGAACTGCGCGTAGCCGATGCCGATGAGGATCATCGGCACGAGTCCGGCGACCAGGAAGTCGATCAGCGTCGCACCCACCCGCGCACCCCAGCTCGCGAACGGGGGCATGCCCGGGACGGGACCGGCGGGGCCCCCGGGGTGGCCGCCGTAGCCGTACGGGCCCTGGGCCTGCGGCGGAACGGCGCCGTAGGGCGGCTGGGGCTGCGTCGGGTAGCCGTAACCGGGCTGGGCCGGGGGCTGCTGCGGGTATCCGTAGGGCTGCTGAGGCGGCTGCTGGCCGTACGGATTGCCGGGACCGGGCGGGTAGCTCACGTTGGCTTCTTTCGCGCGGATGGGACTGGGGACGGGCCACATCGTCCTGGGCGGCGTCATCCGCTGTCCAGCGTTGGTGTGCGGACCTGAGAAGATGGAGGTATGACCGCCCAGATTCTCGATGGCAAGGCCACTGCCGCCGCGATCAAGTCCGAACTGTCCACCCGCGTCCAGGCGCTCAAGGCGCGGGGTGTCACCCCGGGGCTGGGCACGCTGCTGGTCGGCGACGACCCCGGCAGCCGCTGGTACGTCGCGGGCAAGCACCGCGACTGCGCGGAGGTCGGCATCGCGTCCATCCAGCGCGAGCTGCCGGAGACCGCCACCCAGGAGGAGATCGAGGCGGTCGTCCGTGAACTCAACGACAACCCGGAGTGCACCGGCTACATCGTCCAGCTGCCGCTGCCCAAGGGGATCGACACCAACCGCGTCCTGGGGCTGATGGACCCCGCCAAGGACGCCGACGGCCTGCACCCGACGAACCTCGGGCGGCTGGTGCTCAACGAGCGCGGCCCGCTGCCCTGCACCCCCAACGGCATCGTGGAGCTGCTGCGGCGGCACGGCGTGGAGATCAACGGCGCGCACGTCACCGTGGTCGGCCGCGGCGTCACCGTCGGCCGCTCGATCGGCCTGCTGCTGACCCGCAAGTCGGAGAACGCCACCGTCACCCTCTGCCACACCGGCACCCGCGACCTGTCCGCCCAGCTGCGCCAGGCCGACGTCATCGTGGCCGCCGCGGGCGTGCCGCACCTGGTGAAGCCGGAGGACGTGCGACCGGGCGCGGCCGTGCTGGACGTCGGCGTCAGCCGCGACGAGAACGGCAAGATCGTCGGCGACGTGCACCCGGGCGTGGCCGAGGTCGCCGGCTGGATCTCGCCGAACCCCGGCGGCGTCGGCCCGATGACCCGGGCCATGCTGCTGGCGAACGTGGTGGAGGCCGCGGAGGGCCGGTACGCATGACCGGGACGGGTCCCCGTACGCAAGGGGCGGCGCCGGAGGAGGGGGCCGACGAATCCGGCCGCAGCCGCCGCTTCCAGGTGCTGACCCGCGGCACCGCGCGCCCCGAGGGCGGCGGCCGGGCCATGGGCGCCCACGCCCCGGCCCCGGCCCGTCAGTGGCCGGTCCTCGTGGTCTCCGGCGCGGTGCTGCTCGGCCTGGTGCTGGTGGCCGCGGACGTCACCCGGGCCGGCCTGGTGCTGGTCGGCTCGGCGCTGCTCGCGGGCGCGCTGATGCGCCGGCTGCTGCCCTCGGTCGGCATGCTGGCCGTCCGCAGCCGCTTCACCGACATGATCACCTACGGTGTGCTGGGCGCCCTGATCGTGCTGCTGGCGCTGATGGCGCAGCCGCACCCGGTGCTGGAGATCCCCTTCCTGGAGGATGTCGTCCGCTTCTCCGTGCGTTGATCCGGTTACGCTGTGTGGCCAGTGTCCTGACGTACGACGTGCACCCCGGGCACACGTCACCGGCGTGAGAGGGAGAACGACTCCCATGGCCAAGATCAAGGCAAGGAACCCGGTCGTCGAGCTCGACGGCGACGAGATGGCGCGGATCATCTGGCGGTTCATCAGGGACGAGCTGGTCCTGCCGTACCTCGACATCGAACTGGTCCGCTTCGACCTCGGCATCGAGCACCGGGACGCCACCCACGACCGGGTGACGGCGGAAGCGGCGGAAGCGGTCGGCAGGCACGGCGTCGGCGTGAAGTGCGCCACCATCACGCCCGACGAGGCGCGGGTCGCGGAGTTCGGCCTCAAGGGGATGTACCGCTCCCCGAACGCCACCATCCGTGACCGCCTCGGCGGCGGGATCTTCCGCGAACCCGTCGTCCTGCGGAACGTGCCGAGGGCCGTGCCCGGCGGGACCCGTCCCGTGGTGATCGCCCGGCACGCCTTCGGCGACCAGTACCGGGCCACCGAGCTGCGGATCCCCGGCGCGGGCACCCTCGCCCTGAGCTTCACCCCGGCCGACGGCTCCGACCCGGTCGAGCTGGAGGTCCACCACTTTCCGGGCGCCGGTGTGGCGCTCGGCATGGTCAACCTGGACGACTCGATCCGCGAGTTCGCGCGCGCGGCCTTCCGCTACGGGCTGGCGCGCGGGCTCCCCGTCTACCTGTCCACGAAGAACACGGTGCTCAGGAAGTACGACGGCCGCTTCAAGGACCTCTTCCAGGAGGTCTTCGACGGCGAGTTCCGGCGCGAGTTCGAGGCGTCGGGCCTGGGCTACGAGCACCGCCAGGTCGACGACATGGCGGCCTCGGCCCTGAAGGGCGCCGGCGGCTACGTCTGGGCGTGCAAGAACTACGACGGCGACATCCTGTCCGGGGTCCTCACCCGGGGTGTCGGCTCGGCGGGGCTGATGACCTCGGTCCTCATGACCTCCGACGGCAGGACCGTGCTGTCGGAGGCGGCGCACGGCACGGTCACCCGCCACTACCGCAGGCATCAGGCGGGCCGGCCGACCTCGACCAACCCCATCGCCATGGTCTTCGCGTGGAGCCGCGGCCTCGCCCACCGCGCCCGGCTGGACGACACCCCCGAACTCGCCCGGTTCGCCGGGACGCTGGAGAACGCCTGCCTGGAGGTCGTCGAGGCCGGCCAGCTGACCCAGGACCTGGCGGTGCTGGTCGGCCCGGAGCAGCCGTGGCTGACGACCGAGCGGTTCCTCGCCGCCGTCGACGAGAACCTGCGCAAGCGCATGTCCGTCTGAGCCGGAACTCCGGCGCCGCGCGGCACCCGCACGACCGGGTACCCCGTCCTCCCCCCGTCGGAGGACGGGGCACCGTCGTGTTGGGGCGCCCCCCTCTGGCCCCCGGCGACGACGCTACGGCCGGCGGTGCCGGGAGGTCGTCCCGTGCCGGTTTGACCTTTGGGAAGGGGACGTACAACTTCCGCGGTAGGGCAGGGGACTGACGCACACCCGTACGGCCGGGGCCTACGCTGCGCCCGTGGGGAAAAAGGGGCTGGTCGACGTCCTGCTGGCGGTGGGTTTCACCGCCGCCAGCATGCTGCTGGGGCACGAACGGCCGCCCGGGGGCTGGATACGGCTGGACCTGTTCGGCTACGCGCTGACCGCCCTGGTCAACCTGCCCGTCGCGGTGCGCCGCTGGGCGCCGGCCGGTGTCTGCGTCTTCGTCTGCGCCGCCTGGACGCTGTACGTCGCCGCCGGGTACTGGCCGGTCGTCAACTCCATGGCTCCGCTGCTCGCGCTCTACACCGTCGCGGCCCTGCGCCCGGTCCGCACCGGGCTGGCGTGCGCAGCGCTGACCGGCGCGGTCTGGGTGTACGCCGGGCTGACGGCGGCGCAGAGCTCGATGGCCACGGTGGCCGCCCAGGCCGTGGTGTTCCCCCTGGTGATGTGCCGTTTCGGGCGGTCCGCCCGGGTGTCGGGCAAGCGCGAGGAGCGGCTGGCCCGGCTCACCGAGCAGCTGCGCACCGAGCAGCAGGACCGGGCCCGGGAGGCGGTGGCGCAGGAGCAGGCGCGGATCGCCCGCGAGCTGCACGACGTGGTCGCCCACCACATGTCGGTGATCTCGGTGCAGGCGGGCATGGCCGCGTACGTCTTCCGCGCCTCCCCAGAGACCGCCCGCGGCGCGCTCGACACCATCTCCGACACCACCCGCGAGGCGCTCCAGGAGATGCGCCGCATGCTCAAGGTGCTCCGCGCCGGGCCGGGCGAACCGGAGGAGGGCTGGGCCTCGTACGATCCGATGCCCTCGGTGACCCGGCTGGGCGAGATGATCGAGCGGGTGCGGGCGGCCGGCCTCGCCGTCGAGCTGCGGATCGAGGGCGAGCCGCGGCCCGTCGCCCCCGGTGTCGGCTTGTGCGCGTACCGGGTGGTGCAGGAGGCGCTGACCAACGTGCTCAAGCACGCCCCCCTCGCGCGGGCCCGGGTCCTGGTCGCCTACGAGCCGCACCACCTGACGGTGACCGTCACCGACGACGGCACCGGCACCGACGACGGCACCGGCCCGGGCAGCGGTTCGGGAGCGCCACCGGGCCGATCCGATCCGGCCACAATCGTCGCGGGAACGGGCCACGGGTTGATCGGCATGCGGGAGCGCGCCAGGCTCTACGGCGGGACGGTGGACATCGGCCCGCTCGGCGAGGGCTTCGAGGTACGGCTCGTGCTCCCCACGTCCGCGCGGGGGACAGAGCGGCGAGGGGACGCATCGGGCGTATGACCAGGGTGCTCGTCGTCGACGACCAGTTCCTGATCCGGGCCGGCCTCGTCGCGCTGCTGCACGCCGCGCCCGGCGTCGAGGTGGTCGGGGAGGCGGGCGACGGCGAGGAGGCCGTGGAGCGCGCGGCGCGGACCGCGCCCGACGTGATCCTCATGGACATCCGGATGCCGGGGATCAGCGGGGTCGTCGCCACCGAGCGCATCCTGGCCGCCGCGACGGACCCGCCGCCGCGGATCCTCGTCCTCACCACCTTCGACCTCGACGAGTACGTCTACACCGCGCTGCGCGCCGGGGCCTCCGGGTTCCTGCTCAAGGACGCCGGCCCCGAACGGCTGATCGCCGCCGTCCACGCCGTCGCCGGAGGGGACACCCTCTTCGCCCCCAGCGTCACGCGGCGGCTGATCGAGGCCTACGCGCCGCCCCGCCCCGGTGCCCCGCCCGTCGGCGCGGACCGCGCCCCGCCCGCCGAACTGGCGGCGCTGACCGCGCGGGAACTGGAGGTGCTGCGGCTGATCGCCCGTGGCCTGTCGAACCCGGAGATCGCCGACCTGCTCTTCATCAGCGAGGCGACGGTCAAGACCCACCTCAACCGCACGATGTCCAAGCTCGACCTCGGCAGCCGCGCCCAAGCGGTCGTCCTCGCCTACGAGACCGGACTCGTCACCCCGCGGGGAGCATGAGGATTCTCCGGATTTCATGCATCGAGCGTATGTGCGTCGCTACCGTGGGTTGACCGACGGAGCCGGGGGGTGCGTGGTGGCACGCTGGGAGCCATTGCCCGAGACACTGGACGGTGGCGCGCGCCGTCTCGCCGTGCACCTGCGCCGGATGAAGGACCGCAGCGGATTGAGCGTCCCGGCGCTCGCCGCGCACACGGCGAGCAGCACCGGGGCCTGGGAGCAGTACCTCAACGGCGTGCGGATCCCGCCGCGTGACGCGGTCGAGGTGCTGGGCCAGCTCAGCGGCGCCGACTACGACCGGCTGATCGCTCTGTGGGAGCTCGCCGACCGCGGGGTCACCGACACCATGAAGGGCTTCCCGTACGCCGACCCGCTCGACCCGCTGGCCCCCGTCGAGGGGATGCCCCGGCACGCCCTGCGGCGACGGCGCAAGGCCCTGCTGACGGTCGCGGGCGGGCTGGTGCTGGGCGGGGTGTTCGCGCTGCTCGTGGCGAGCGGGGTGGCCACCGACGGGACCGGGCGGGCCGATGCGCCGCTGGCTGCCCGCCCCACGGCCAGCGTGCCGGCCGGTCCCGCGCCCTCCGCCACGGGCTCCGCCGGGTCCGCCGTCACCTCCTGGCCCGGGTCGGTCCCCCCGGCGCAGGCGACGGACGCGCGGGCCTCCCGTACCGCGGGCGCCATGTCCCCCGACGGCGGCACGCCCGCGGCGCAGGTGGCGGAGACCGGCGGGGTGTCCTCCGCCCCGGGCAAGGGCCCGCACACGCCGCCCGTCACGGGCGGGACGACGACGGCGGCACCCGGTGGCGGCGCCCCCACCACCCAGGCACCGCCGCCCGCGACGAGCGCCCCGGCGGCGGCGCCCTCCCCCTCCCCGAGCCGCAGCTCCGGCAAGGGGCTCTGCCTGGGCCTGATCATCCTGGGCATCTGCATCGGATGACGGGCGCAACCGGACGGGCCGCCCCAAGCATCTCCAACGGTAGCCTTCCGGGACAGAACGGCAACAGCAAGAGGGGGAACGGGAGATGGCCCGCTGGCGGCCACTGGCCGATGACCTGGACCCGCGGGTACGGGAGTTCACCGAGCAACTGCGGCGCCAGGTCGACCGCGGCGGCCTGAGCGTCGCGGCCCTCGCCGAGGCGACCGGCTACAGCAGGAGTTCGTGGGAGCGGTACCTCAACGGCCGGCTGCTGCCGCCCCGTTACGCCGTGGTCGCCCTCGCGGAGGCGACGGGGGCCGACCCGGCGCACTTCACCACGATGTGGGAGGTCACGGAGCGGGTCTGGAGCCGTGCCGAGGGCCGACACGACGTCACGATGGAGGCGCTCCGGATCGCCGAGGCCCGCGCCGCGCTCGGGGAGTTCGGCCCGGCCCCGGGTCCGGCTCCGGCCCCTTTCGCTTCTGCTCCCGCGTCCACTTCTGCTTCTGATGCTCCTTCTGGTTCTGCTTCTCCCTCCGCTTCCGCGGTACGGCGCCATCCGGTCGTGCTCTTCGTGGTGGGCGCCGTGGCCGTCGTGCTGGCGGTGGTCGGCGCCACCTTCCTGACCGGCGGCGAGGGAGGGGACGACCGCGCGCGGCCCGGCCCGTCCCCGACCGCCCGGGCGGCCGGACTGCCCGCGGGCGTGAAGTGCACCGGCCAGGACTGCACCGGCAAGGACCCGGAGGGCATGGGGTGCGGCGGCGGCAACGCCCGTACGGCCGCGGCGGCCTGGGTGGGCGGCGCGTACGTCGAGATGCGCTACAGCCGGGTCTGTGCGGCCGCCTGGGCCCGCATCTCCGCCGGGGCCACCGGCGACACGGTCAGCGTCACTGAGGCCGGCGGGGCCCGCCGCTCCCAGCGCAGTCGCATCGGCCAGGACCCCGCGGCGTACACGCCGATGCTCGCCGTCCGCACCCCCGGCGCCGCCCGCGCCTGCGCCACCCTCACCACCGGCCCCCACGGCTGCGCCACACCCCCGCCGGGCTGACGACCGCCGCCGGCCCCGCGGGCCGTGCGGCGTCCGGGCCGGCCCCGCTGCGCGGGGGCGGTGACCGGGGCCACACTGGGGGTGGCAGCCGCCACGACGCCACGGGTATAGCCTGGCGTGGGTCTCTTGACGCCGAGAGATCCCCGTTCCGGGGCAAGGGACGCTGCCGGGGCGGCAAGGGATCCAGCAGGAGAAGGCCAGGAGAAGGCAATGACTCGCACTCCCGTCAACGTCACCGTAACCGGAGCGGCCGGCCAGATCGGCTACGCGCTGCTCTTCCGCATCGCCTCCGGCCACCTGCTCGGCCCCGATGTCCCGGTGAAGCTGCGGCTGCTGGAGATCACCCCGGCGCTCAAGGCCGCCGAGGGCACCGCGATGGAGCTGGACGACTGCGCGTTCCCGCTGCTCCAGGGCATCGACATCTCCGACGACCCGAACGTCGCCTTCGACGGCACCAACGTGGGCCTGCTCGTCGGCGCCCGCCCCCGCACCGCCGGCATGGAGCGCGGGGACCTGCTGGAGGCCAACGGCGGCATCTTCGGCCCGCAGGGCAAGGCCATCAACGACCACGCCGCGGACGACATCCGCGTCCTCGTCGTCGGCAACCCGGCGAACACCAACGCGCTCATCGCGCAGTCCTCGGCCCCGGACGTCCCGGCCGACCGCTTCACCGCGATGACCCGCCTGGACCACAACCGCGCCATCTCGCAGCTGTCGAAGAGGACCGGCGTGCCGGTGAGCGAGATCCGCCGCCTCACCATCTGGGGCAACCACTCCGCCACGCAGTACCCGGACATCTTCCACGCCGAGGTCGCAGGCAAGAACGCCGCCGAGACCGTCAACGACGAGAAGTGGCTGGCCGAGGAATTCATCCCCACCGTCGCCAAGCGCGGTGCGGCGATCATCGCGGCCCGTGGCGCGTCCTCCGCCGCGTCGGCCGCCAACGCCGCGATCGACCACGTCTTCACCTGGACCAACGGCACCGCCGAGGGTGACTGGACCTCCGCCGGTGTCGTCTCCGACGGTTCCTACGGCGTGCCGGAGGGCCTCATCTCCTCCTTCCCGGTGACCGCGAAGGACGGCAGGTTCGAGATCGTCCAGGGCCTGGACATCAACGAGTTCTCCCGTGCGCGCATCGACGCCTCGGTCAAGGAGCTCGAGGAGGAGCGCGACGCGGTCCGCGGCCTCGGCCTCATCTGAGTCCGGGACGCCGAGTCCCACGAACGGCCCTCCGCCGCGCCCCGCACGGGCGCGGCGGAGGGCCGTTCCGTGTGCTCAGCCGGTGTGCGCGGCGAGCAGCGCGCACAGGACCTCCAGGCAGCCGGAGAAGGCGTGCTCGGGCGGTGCGCCGTAGCCGACGACGATCGCGTCGTCCTCCGTGCCGCCGAAGTCGGTGATGCTCTGCAGGCCGAGGCCGTGCTCGCGCGCCCGTGCGACCAGCGCGTCGGCCGAGGTGCCGGGCGGCAGCCGCAGTACGGCGTGGAGGCCGGCGGCGATGCCCGACACCCGCACGGCGGGGGCGCGGGCGGCGAGCGCGGTGACGAGGCGGTCGCGGCGGCGGCGGTAGTGCAGCCGCATCCGGCGCACGTGGCGGTCGTAGCCGCCGGAGACGATGAGTTCGGCGAGGGTCAGCTGGTCGAGCACGGGGGACTGGTGGTCGGCGAGGACCTTCTCGGCGAGTACGGGTTCCACGAGGGCGGGCGGCAGGGCGAGCCAGGCCAGCCGCAGCCCGGGGGCGAGGCTCTTGCTGGCGGTTCCGGCGTAGACGACGTGCTCGGGCGCGAGCCCCTGCAGGGCGCCGACCGGCTGCCGGTCGTAGCGGAACTCCCCGTCGTAGTCGTCCTCGACGACGAGGCCGCCGGTGGCGCGGGCCCAGGCCACCGCGGCCGTGCGCCGCGCGGGGGAGAGCGGGGCGCCGTACGGGAACTGGTGCGCGGGCGTGAGCAGCGCGGCGTCGACGCCGGCGTCGAGGAGGGAGACCTGCGCCCCGTCGTCGTCGACGGGCAGCGGGACGGTGGTGAGCCCCGCCCTCCGCACGATGCGCAGGGTGTGTGGGTAGCCGAGCGCCTCGACGGCGACGCTGCGGGCCCCCCGGGTTCGCAGGGCACGGCCGATCAGCCCGGCGGCCTGGACGAAGCCCGTGCACACCACCACGAGCTCCGCGGTGGTGCGCACGCCGCGCACCCGGCCCAGGTACGCCGCGAGGGCCTCGCGCAGTTCGGGGCGGCCGCGCGGGTCGGTGTAGCCGAGGGCCTCGTTGGGCGCGGCCGCCAGGGCGCGGCGCGCGGCGGCGGACCACGCGGCGCGGGGGAACGAGCCGAGGTCGGGCGAGCCGGGTCGCAGGTCGTACGGGACCTGTTCCCGGGGTTGCGGCGGTCCGGCCGGCTCCGGGGTGCCGGCGGGGTCCGCGGTGCCCTCCGTTTGCGGTGCGGTGGCGCGGGCGTGGCCGCCGCGGCGCGGGGCGGCCGCGCGCCAGCCGTCGCCGACGCGTGTGCCGGAGCCCTGGCGGGCGGTCAGCCAGCCCTCGGCCACCAGCTGCCCGTAGGCGTCGGCGACGGTGTTGCGGGCGACGCCCAGGTCCTTGGAGAGCGTCCGGGAGGACGGCAGCCGGGTGCCGGGGGAGAGCCTGCCGTCGCGCACGGCCTCACGCAGCGCGTCCTCGAGCCCGGCGCGCGCACCGGTGCCGCCGGCGAGGTCCAGATGGAGGTCGACCCCTGAAATGGCCCAATCGTTCACCCTCCAAGTGGACCACGGGCCGAGGCCACCTTGTCACTACGTTGGGTCGCATGACGATGATCACGACTTCCGCCGGCGCTCCGTCCGACCTCGGCCCGGACGACCTGGTGCCCGCCCACGCGCCGCGCATGGTGCTCGGCAAGGCTGCCCCCGACTTCTACAAGGCGATGATCGCGCTGGACGCGGCGGCGGCCAGCGGCCTGGACCCCGTGATCAAGGAACTGGTCAAGGCCCGTGCCTCGCAGCTCAACGGCTGTGCGTACTGCGTGGACCAGCACCTGAACGACGCCCGCAAGCTTGGGCTGACCGAGCAGAAGCTCAACGGGCTCACCGTGTGGTGGGAGACCCCGTTCTTCACCGTGCGTGAGCGTGCCGCGCTGGCGCTGAGCGAGGCGGTGACCCGGCTCGGGGAGCGTGGCGTCCCGGACGAGGTCTACGACGAGGCCGCCCGGGTCTTCGACGAGGAGGAACTGGCCCGGCTGATCGCCATGTGCGTCACCATCAACGCCTGGAACCGCATCGGCGTGACGACGCGGATGTCCCCGGCGGTCCGCCCCGACGGCGTCTGACCGCCGGGGCACACCCCTGGCCGGACCCGGACCCGGACCCGGTTCCCGGGGCTCAGGCCGACAGCACGGCCCGCAACTGGTCGAGACCCCAGTCCAGGTCCTCCTTGGAGATCACCAGCGGCGGCGCGAGCCGGATCGTGGAGCCGTGGGTGTCCTTGACCAGGACACCCCGCTCCAGGAGCCGTTCGGAGACCTGCCGGCCGGTGCCGTGCTCCGGGGCGATGTCCACGCCCGCCCACAGACCGCGGCCGCGGACCTTCGTGACGGCGCCGCTGCCGGTCAGCAGTGCCAGCTCGTGGTGAAGGTGGTCGCCGAGTTCGGTGGCCCGCTGCTGGTACTCGCCGGTGCGCAGCATCGCGAGGACCTCCAGGGCCACCGCGCAGGCCAGAGGGTTGCCGCCGAAGGTGGAGCCGTGCTCGCCGGGCCGGTAGACCCCGAGCACCTCCGCGGAGGACACGACCGCCGAGACGGGGACGACGCCACCGCCGAGCGCCTTGCCCAGCACGTACATGTCCGGGACGACGCCCTCGTGCTCCGACGCGAAGGTCCGGCCCGTCCGGCCCAGTCCCGACTGGATCTCGTCGGCGATGAAGAGGATCCCGCGCTCCTCGGTGAGCCGGCGCACGCCCGCCCAGTACCCGGCGGGCGGCACCAGGACCCCCGCCTCGCCCTGGATGGGCTCCATCAGCACGGCCACGGTGCGGTCGTCCAGCGCCGCCTCCAGCGCGGCCAGGTCGCCGTACGGGACGACCTCGAAGCCGGGGGTGTACGGGCCGAAGTCCGCGCGGGCCTCGGGGTCGGTGGAGAAGCTGATGATGGTGGTCGTCCGCCCGTGGAAGTTGTCCGCGGCGACGACGATCTTGGCCTGGCCGTCCGGTACGCCCTTGACCCGGTAGCCCCACTTGCGGGCCGTCTTCACCGCCGTCTCGACGGCCTCCGCACCGGTGTTCATCGGCAGCACCATCTCCATGCCGCACAGGTCGGCCAGCTCGGTGCAGAAGCGCGCGAAGCGGTCGTGGTGGAACGCCCGCGAGGTGAGCGTCACACGGTCGAGCTGGGCCTTGGCGGCCTCGATGAGACGGGCGTTGCGGTGCCCGAAGTTCAGCGCCGAGTAGCCGGCGAGCATGTCGAGGTAGCGGCGGCCCTCGACGTCCGTCACCCAGGCGCCTTCGGCGGAGGCGACGACGACCGGGAGGGGGTGGTAGTTGTGGGCGCTGTGCGCCTCGGTGGCGGCGATGTGCTCGGCGGCGGTCGACACGTGAATGCTCCGTTCGTGGTACGTCGGGAGTTGTGGCGCTGGGGCCCGGTGGGGCCCCTTTCTATCGTCGCTCGTCCCGGATGCGAAGAAACCTCGCGCCGGGCGGCTTCCCCACGGGCGTTGCTAGGCTGGCCACGGGTCGTGACTGGCGCGCTGGGATGGGATTGACCATCGGGGAGCGGCCCGTGAACTGTGTGCCGTGCGCCTGGGCCGTCCCGTATGCCGTGCCGTGCAGCAGGAGGTCTGACATGACGAGTGGTTCCACCGAATCCACCGCCTTCCGCAGTGCCCTTGAGGTGATCAGGGGCGTCGAGCCGCGCGTGGCCGATGCCATCGGCCAGGAGATCGAGGACCAGCGTGCCTCGCTCAAGCTCATCGCCAGTGAGAACTACGCCTCCCCGGCCGTGCTGCTGACCATGGGCAACTGGTTCAGCGACAAGTACGCCGAGGGCACGGTCGGCCGCCGCTTCTACGCCGGCTGCCGCAACGTCGACACCGTCGAGGCGCTCGCCGCCGAGCACGCGCGCGAGGTGTTCGGCGCCCAGCACGCCTACGCCCAGCCGCACTCCGGCATCGACGCCAACCTCGTCGCCTTCTGGGCCGTGCTCGCCGCCCGGGTCGAGGCGCCCGCGCTGGAGCGGGCCGGGGCCCGCCAGGTCAACGACCTGGGCGAGGAGGACTGGGCGCGGCTGCGCCACGAGCTCGGCGACCAGCGCATGCTCGGCATGTCCCTGGACGCGGGCGGACACCTCACGCACGGCTTCCGGCCCAACATCTCGGGAAAGATGTTCGACCAGCGCAGCTACGGCACCGACCCCGCCACGGGGCTGCTGGACTACGAGGCCCTGCGCAAGACCGCCCGCGAGTTCCGGCCGCTGATCATCGTGGCGGGCTATTCGGCCTACCCGCGGCTGGTGAACTTCCGGATCATGCGGGAGATCGCCGACGAGGTGGGCGCCACGCTGATGGTCGACATGGCGCACTTCGCGGGCCTGGTCGCCGGCAAGGTCCTCACCGGTGACTTCGACCCCGTGCCGCACGCGCAGATCGTCACCACCACCACGCACAAGTCGTTGCGCGGCCCGCGCGGCGGCATGGTGCTGTGCGACTCCTCGCTCGCCGAGCAGGTAGACCGCGGTTGCCCCATGGTGCTCGGCGGCCCGCTGCCGCACGTGATGGCCGCCAAGGCGGTGGCCCTGGCGGAGGCCCGCCGCCCCGAATTCCACAGCTACGCGCAGCGCATCGTGGACAACTCCCGGGCCCTGGCCGAGGGGCTGCTGCGGCGCGGTGCCACGCTGGTGACCGGTGGCACGGACAACCACCTCGTCCTGATCGACGTCGAGTCCTCCTACGGGATCACCGGCCGGCAGGCCGAGGCCGCACTGCTGGACTCGGGCATCGTCACCAACCGCAACTCCATCCCCCAGGACCCCAACGGGGCCTGGTACACCTCCGGCATCCGCATCGGCACCCCCGCGCTCACCACGCGCGGCCTCGGCACGGGGGAGATGGACGAGATCGCCGGGCTGATCGACCGGGTGCTCACGGCCACGACGGCGGGCGTCACCTCGGCCGGGAAGCCCTCCAAGGCGCAGCACGTGCTGGACGCGAAGGTCTCCGACGAGATCGCGCAGCGCGCGGCGGACCTGCTGGCCGGCTTCCCGCTCTACCCCGGGATCGACCTGAGCTGACCCGCCGCCCGCGCGGGGTGCGTGCCGGCGTGGCCCGCACCCCCGTCGCGTCAGGCGTCGACGAGCTCCTGGCGGGGCCCCTCCTCGGGTGTGTGCCGGGATATCCGGCGCAGGACGAGGAAGGTGCCGGCGCCACCGACGAGCAGGCCGACGCCGAGCCCGGGCAGGGACAGCCACCAGCCGTCCGGTCCGCCGCCGTCCCCGGCCGCCGTGGCCTGCGCGGCGGTGGCGGGGTCATCCGGCGCGGCCGCCGCGGTCTCCTGGACGGTCGTGGCGCCGTCCGGGCCGAGCGGGTAGTCCGGGGCGCTGACGCCGAGACCCTTGTCGGACCCCATGAGGCCCAGCCGGCCGAGCAGGCGGTCGAGCTCCTCCGGCTGAGCCGCCTTGCGCCACACACCCTGCTCCGGCAGACCCGTGTCGGTCACCGTGCGGGTGTGGACCCAGGCACCGCCGGGGCCGTCCGGGTACACGTAGTCCACCTTCCAGACCGACACGTCGTGGATCAGCCACGTCACGGTGACCTGGCGGTGGTGGTCGTTCATCACGTCCGACAGCGAGTCCGGCGGGTCCTCCTTCGGGCCGTCCCCGATGGACTGGTCCAGTTCCTGGTAGTCGGGTGAACTGGCGTAGATGCCCGCGGCCTTGCCGCTGCCCGGAGCGACCAGCATCACGCTGGTCGGCCCGCCCGCGGCCGCCGGGCCCGAACCGCCGACCACGGCGGCGAGCGCCGTGACGGTGACTCCGGCCCAGCTGACGATCCTTCTGATCCGCATCCGGTCCCCCTCTCGCTCGTTCCTCCCCCTGTTACACCGCCCGGGCCCGCCAGGTTCCCGTCCGGGGAAGGGGACCGGGACGAGGCACGCGGAGGAGGCCCTAACGCGGCCGGGCGGACTTCGCGACGGTGACCGCGCGTGCCAGGTCCGGGACGCCCTCCAGGCGCAGCGTCGTCTGCCCGCGCTGCCAGACGAGGGTGGGTCCGGCCGTCCGGGGAGGCTCGCGGCGGGCACCGCCGTCGGGGTCGACGAGCCGGACGTAGTGGGGCTCGGCGAACCACACCCCGTAGTCGTTCCCGGGGCCCAGATCGACCCATTCGACCGCGTCGCCGACCGTCTTGAGGAAGACCACGTCGATCGTGGCCCGGAACTGGTCGAGCCGTACCGTGCGTCCGTCCACCCGCCAGCTCATCGACAGCACCCGCCCCCCGTCGACCACCGACACCCCGTCCGGCTCGCCCAGCTCGGCCGGCACGTACGCCCCGTCCAGCGGCGCGTCCCCCCGCACCGGTGGCGGGGCGCCCGTGCTCGGGCGGGCGGAGGGGTCCCGGTGCACGACGACGCCGCCGAAGCCGAACCAGTCCGCGACCGCGGCCCGCACCGGCGGGGTGAGCACGAGCACCACCAGCAGCCCGCACAGCGCCGCCGTCAGGGCACGCCAGCGCGCCGCGGCCCACGCGCGCGCCCGGGCGCCGCGGCCGCGGCCGGGGGCGGGGGCGGGGGCGCGGGCGGGCACGACGGGGGCCGGCACCGCCTCGGCCAGCAGCCGGGCCAGCACCTGCTCGGCGACGGAGTCGGGTGACGGCGCCGGGATCCGCAGCCGCCGGCCCACCTCGCGCAGCTCCTCCGGGAGACGGTCGGTCATGGGCGCCGCCCCCCGTCGTCGCGCGGGCTGGACAGCACCGGCTCGCCGAGCCCCGCCCGCAGCCGGGCCAGGGCCCGGTGCAGCCGGGACTTCACCGTGCCACGCGGCCAGCCGAGCACCGTCGCCGTCTCCTCCTCGTCCAGGTCCAGCAGATAGCGGCAGGTGACCACCATCCGGTGCGGCTCGCTCAGCGCCCGCACGGCGGACAGCAGCTCCGCCCGGCGTTCCCGCGACACCGCCAGCGACTCCGGGTCGTCCTCCGCGAGGGGCAGGGCCTCCAGCACGGCGTTGCGCTCCACCGCCGACCTCAGACGGCGCGCAGCCCGCCCGGCGTTCCTCGCCTCGTTGGCGACGATCCGCAGCAGCCACGGCCGGAAGGCAGCCCCCTCCTGGAAGGTCGCGAGCGCGCGGTACGCCTTGACGAACGAGACCTGCACCACGTCCTCCGCGTCGGCGCCCGCGCCGAGCAGCACGGCGGTGCGGTGCGCGACGTCCGCGTGCGGGCGCACCAGCTCCGCGTACGCCTCCCGCTCACCGGCGCGTACGCGCGCGATCACCGCCGCCTCCCCCTCCGTGGCGGACCCCCTCCCCTCGCCGGCGCCGCCCCCGTGCGGCTCCCGTCACCCCTACTACACCGCTGCCCGCCCCCGGGTTCCCACCGCGGCCGTGGAATCCGCGCGGACCTGAGAGAATGAGTGCCATGGCTCTCGATCGTCCCCGTGTGCTCTCCGGCATCCAGCCCACCGCAGGTTCGTTCCACCTGGGCAACTACCTGGGCGCGGTCCGCCAGTGGGTGGCCCTGCAGGAGTCCCACGACGCCTTCTACATGGTCGTCGACCTCCACGCGATCACCGTGCCGCAGGACCCGGCCGAGCTGCGCGCCAACACCCGGCTCGCCGCCGCCCAGCTGCTGGCCGCCGGGCTCGACCCCGAGCGCTGCACCCTGTTCGTCCAGAGCCACGTCCCCGAACACGCGCAGCTCGGCTGGGTGTTCAACTGCCTCACCGGCTTCGGCGAGGCGTCCCGCATGACGCAGTTCAAGGACAAGTCCGCCAAGCAGGGCGCGGACCGGGCCACCGTCGGCCTGTTCACGTACCCGATCCTGCAGGTCGCGGACATCCTGCTGTACCAGGCGAACGCCGTCCCGGTCGGCGAGGACCAGCGCCAGCACATCGAACTCACCCGCGACCTCGCGGAGCGCTTCAACGGCCGGTTCGGCGAGACCTTCACCATCCCCGGCGCCTACATCGTCAAGGAGACGGCGAAGATCTACGACCTGCAGGAACCGCTGTCGAAGATGAGCAAGTCGGCGGCGTCCCCGAAGGGCCTGATCAACCTCCTCGACGAGCCCAGGACCTCGGCGAAGAAGATCAAGAGCGCGGTCACCGACACCGACACCGTGATCCGCTACGACGAGCAGGAGAAGCCGGGCGTCAGCAACCTGCTGACCATCTACTCCACCCTCACCGGCACCGGTATCCCGGAACTCGAGCAGAAGTACGAGGGCAAGGGCTACGGTGCGCTCAAGACCGACCTCGCGGAGGTCTTCGTGGAATGGGTCACGCCCTTCCGCGAGCGCACCCAGGAGTACCTGGGCGACCCGGAGACGCTGGACTCGGTCCTCGCGAAGGGCGCCGAGAAGGCCCGGTCCGTCGCCGCGGAGACCCTGGCGAAGGCGTACGAGAGGATCGGCTTCCTGCCCGCGAAGCACTGACGGCTCCTTCCGCGCCCGTGGACGCCCGGAAAGAGGGGCCTTAGGTCCCGCGCAGGTGTGACGGACGACGCTCGCGCGGGAGGCCGCGCGCGCGTCACACTGGCAGCTGACGCAGTGGTGTCGTACGGCGTGCGTACGATGCCGCGAACCGACCCGGGGAAGGGGTGAACACGTGGGAAACCGCATGATCGGCGTGTCGATCGCGGTCCCCGAGCCTTACGGCAGCCTGCTGCAGCAGCGCCGCGCCGGCTACGGAGACCCGCTGGCGTACTGCATCCCGACCCACGTCACGCTGCTCCCGCCCACCGAGGTGGACACGGCGCTGCTCCCGGCCTTCCGGGAGCACCTCGCCGAGGTCGCCGCCACCGGCCGTGCCTTCCCCATGCGGCTGGAGGGCACGGCCAGCTTCCGGCCGGTCACCCCGGTCGTCTACGTCGAGCTCGTCCAGGGCGGCCTCGACTGCGCCGACCTGCAGGAGCGGGTCCGCTCCGGCCCGGTCCGGCGCGAGCTCCAGTTCCCGTATCACCCGCACGTCACCATCGGCCACGGCATCCCCGACGAGGCGCTGGACCGCGCCGAGACGGAGCTGTCCGACTTCGTCGCCACCTGGACCGTCAGCTGCTTCTCGCTGTACGAGCAGGACGACGAGGGCGTCTGGCGCAGTGTGCGGGACTACCCCTTCGGCGGCGCCGGGCATCCCCTCGTGCCGCACCAGCCCGGTGCGTGCGAGCCGCTCAGCCCGGCTCCCGCGGGAGGACCACCGCACGCGTGAGGCCGCCGGGCGGAGCCGCGCACGACCGCCCGCCTACGCTGCCGCCATGCACCCCACACTCGCCGCGGACCGCGCACACCTCCCCGAACTCCTCCAGGCGGTAAGGGACCTGGCCGCCCGTGAGCTGGCGGCCGTCGACGACCGGCCGGCCGCCCGCCCCGGGCCCGCACCCGAGCCGCAGCCCCTCCCCGTCACCGGGACCGGCGCCGACGGCGCGCTCGCGCTCTTCGAGCAGCGCTGGGCACCCGGTTTCTCGGGCAGCGCCGGACCGCGCTACCTGGGCTTCGTGACCGGGGGAGCGACCCCCGCCGCCGTCGCGGGGGACTGGCTCACCAGTACCTACGACCAGAACGTCTCGGCGGGCGGCGACTCCTCCGCCGCCGCCCTGGAACGCGAGACCGTCGGCTGGCTCCGCGCGCTGCTCGGCCTCGGCGCGGAGCACAGCGGTGCCTTCGTCACCGGTGCGACCGTCTCCAACACCGTGGGCCTCGCCGTGGCGCGCGAGTGGCTCGGCGAACGGCGGGGGCTGTCCGTGTCCCGCGACGGGCTGACCGCGCTCGGCCCGGTGACGGTGCTGTCCGGAACCCCGCACTCCAGCATCGGCAAGGCCCTGTCCGTGCTCGGCCTCGGCCGGTCGTCCCTGACCCGCGTACCGGTGCTGCCCGGTGGCCGCGAGGCGGTGGACGTCGGCCGCCTCGCCGCGGCGCTGGAGTCGCTGGAGGGCCGCCCCGCCGTCGTGGTCGCCAACGCGGGCACCGTCAACACCGTCGACTTCGACGACCTGCGCGCGATCGCCGCCCTGAAGGAGCGCCACGACTTCTGGCTCCACGTCGACGCCGCGTTCGGCGGCTTCGCCGCGCTGTCACCCGCGTACGCGCACCTCGCCGAGGGGATCGACGCCGCGGACTCCGTCTGCGTCGACCTCCACAAATGGCTGAACGTGCCCTACGACGCCGCCGTCCAGTTCACCCGCCGCCAGGACCTCCAGGTCCGGGTCTTCCACAACGACTCGCCCTACCTGGGCCTGCCGTCCCTCCCCGACCCGGACTTCCTCCACCTCACCCCCGAGAACTCCCGCCGGCTGCGGGCCCTCGCCGCCTGGTTCTCCCTCACCGCCTACGGCAGCGAGGGCCACCGCGAGGTCGTCGAACGCAACGCCGCCTGCGCCCGGCGCCTCGGCGAGCGCATCGAGGCCGACCCCCGTCTGCGGCTGCTGGCCCCCGTCCGGCTCAACGTCGTCTGCTTCACCCTGGCCGACGACCCGACACCCGGGCGCGTCGACGCGCTCGTCCGCGCCGTCGCCGTCTCCGGGGAAGCCTTCCTCACCCCGACGGTCCTCCACGGCGTGCCCGCCGTGCGGGCGGCCTTCAGCAACTGGCGTACATCCGAGGCCGACACGGACCGTGTCCTGGACGCGATCACCACCGCGACGACGACCGCCACCTAGAGTGCACGTCGTGACGGAGGGTAGGCGCGCGGTATGGAATGGCTGACTCGGCTCCCAGTGATCGGACCGTGGATCGCGCGGCTCATGCGCACCCACGCCTGGCGCACGTACGAACATCTGGAGGACGTGCACTGGACGAGGCTCGCCGCCGCCATCACCTTCGTCAGCTTCGTCGCGCTCTTCCCGCTGCTGACGGTCGGCGCCGCCGTCGGCGCGGCCCTGCTGTCCCCCGGCCGGCTGAAGGAACTCGAGGACAAGCTGGCCGAGCAGGTCCCCGGCATCGCCGACCAGCTCAACATCGGCGGGCTCGTCGACAACGCGGGCACGGTGGGCACCATCGCCGCCGTCCTGCTGGTCGTCACCGGCGTCAGCTGGGTCGGCGCCCTGCGCGACTGCCTCAGGGCGGTCTGGCACAAGGACGACGAGCCCGAGAACCCCTTCGTCCAGAAGCTCAAGGACTTCGGCGTCCTGGTCGGCCTGGGTGTCGTCGCCCTGCTCTCCGTCGCCTGCTCGGCCCTCGCCGGGACGGCCGTCGGCCGTCTCGGCGACGCCATCGGCCTCGACGAACACGGTCCGGGGCGGGCCCTGTTGTCGGTGGCGGGCTTCTGCATCGCCGTCCTCGTAGACCTGTTGATCCTCGCCTACCTGCTCACCCTGCTGCCCGGGGTCACCCCGAACCGCCGCGACGTCGTCGTGGCGAGCCTCATCGGGGCGATCGGCTTCGAGGCGCTGAAGCTGCTCATCAGCGGCTACCTGCAGAGCGTGGCCACCAAGAGCATGTACGGCGCTTTCGGGGTGCCCATCGCGCTGCTGCTGTGGATCAACTTCACGGCGAAGCTGCTGCTGTACTGCGCGGCCTGGACGGCCACCCCGCACAGCGCCGAAGCGGCCGCCGCCCGCAAGGACGAGCCGGGTGGGCCGGGCGGGCCGGAGCACGCGCGGCCCGAGCGGCCCGAGACTGCCTGACGACGCGGAAGGGCCCGGCCGTCAGTAGGCCGGTGTCGCAGGCCAGGCGCCCCGGCGCGCCAGGTCCACGACGAGGGCGGCGATGTTCCACGCGTCGTCCTCGCCGCGGTGGTGGCGGCCTTCGAGGGGCAGCCCGACGAGCCGGAGCGCCTCCGCCATGCCGGGGCGCTTGGTGAGGCGGTGGGCCTGGGTGAAGAGCGTCTTGACGTTGATGTGCCGGCCGCCGAAGGGGTACGTCGTACCGGTCGCCCGGCACTGCCGGTTGAACTGGTGACGGTCGTAATCGCCCCAGCTCGCCCACGCCCGCGACCCCGCCCGGTGCTCGACGGCGAGCAGCTTGCACGCGTCCGCGAAGTCCAGGCCCGAGTCCACCTCGGCCTGCGTCAGGCCGGTCAGTTGCGTGCAGAAGGGGCTCACGGCGGAGCGCGCGGGCCGTACGAGGACGCGGTGGCGGGCGACGCGCTCGCCCGCGACGAGGTCCACGACGGTCAGCCCGATCTCGATGATCTCGCTCACCGAGCCTTGCGGCGGCTCGCCGTCCCAGCACGTCGCCTCGACGTCGATGACGTTCAGGAGTCCCAGGTCACTGTCCATGGCGCGAACCCTACGTCGAGATCAGGCCACTGGTCACTACTGTTTACGGATGGTTTTGTCACTCTGAGTTCGAACCAGACCGTTTTACCGATGCCGTACGGCCGAGGTTGAACGTTCCAGGCGTCGGCGAGCAACTCCACGAGCGCCAGCCCGCGTCCCGACTCGTCCGTCGCCGACGCCTGCCGCGCTACGGGCGGGTCGTCGCCGGCGTCGCAGACCTCCACCCGCAGGGTCCCCGAGGCCAGGGCGGCGCGAGCGGCGATCCGCCGGTCCGGTGGGACCCGCGCGTGGCGGACGGCGTTGCCCATCAACTCGCTCAGCAGCAGGACCGCGGTGTCCGTCGCCTCGGCGTCGAGGCCCCACACGAGGGCCTGTTCCCGCAGCCTGGCCCGCGCCCGCCCGACGCTGCGCGAGTGGCGCGAAAGCCACCACTCGGCAGGGGGAGTTGTCTCGTCCATGGCTCAAAAGTGCAGGTCGTGGCGTACCGTCGGGAGTAGCGGCGCGAGTACGGAGGGTGGTTGTACCCGAGTGGCCAGTGAGGTGTCCCCGCCCCCGATGGCGTGGCGGTACTGCGGCAACCAGGGTCAAGCTCTGGCGCGAACACGCCGGCGTCACGCGCGAGCAACTGGCCGACGAGGCGGGGTACGGCTACGAGACCGTCAAGTCGATGGAGCAGGGGCGCCGCCGCCCGACGCAGCGGCTGCTCCAGATCGCCGACGGGCTGTGCGGGGCACAGGGCAAACTCACGGCGGCGGAGGCGTTCCTCGCCCCGGAGAAGTACCCGACCTACGCCCGGGACTACATGCGGTACGAGGCCGAGGCGATCGCCGTCAACTGGTACGAGAGCCAGTACATCCCGGGGCTCCTCCAATGCGAGGCGTACGTGCGCACGTTGCTCTCGTCCCATTGGCCACCGCTTGACGAGGAGACGCTCGAAGAACGGGTGACGGCGCGGCTGGAACGCCAGTTGATGCTGGACAACCGAACCCGCTCGTTCAGCTTCGTGATCGAGGAGTCTGCGCTGCGCTCCTTCGCGGATCCCGGCGCACACCGGGAGCAGCTGCGGACGTTGCTGGTGCGGGGGCGGACCCGGAACGTCACCATTCAGGTCATGCCCGCGGAGCGGGGCCTTCATCCCGGCTTGCACGGCCCGTTCGTGTTGCTGGAGACCGCCGAGCACCAGCACCTCGTCTACGAGGAGGGGCAGACCACAGGAGTCCTCTATGCGGACCCGGCGCGGGTCAGTATCGTCATGCGGCGCCACGACATGATCACCCGCCAGGCCCTCGGCCCCGAGGAGTCCGCGCGGTTCATCGAAGACTTGGCGGAGAGGCCATGACCGACGGGCTCGTGTGGTTCACGTCCAGCTACAGCAATTCCGAGGGCGGCGCCTGCGTCGAGGTCGCGTTCGGCCGCGGCGCGGTCCTGGTGCGGGACTCCAAGGACCGGGTCGGGGCCCGGCTGACGTTCACGCCCGGCGCGTGGGCGGACTTCGTGGCGTACGCGGTCACGCGCGGCGCAGACGACGCCAGGCGATGACCCCCATCAGGGCTGCGATGACGATGGGCGTGGCCGCGTTCTTGCCGTCGAAGTAGACGACCTGGAAGGTGAACGCGCCGGCCATCAGTCCGATGAAGGCCACCGCGGCGATCCCGGCCACGCGCGGGACGACGAGGCCGATGGCACCGGCGAGTTCGAGGGCGCCGATGAGGTACATGAACCAGTTGCCGTAGCCGATGGTGTCGAAGCTCTCGGCGGCCGAGGAGTGCGCGATGAGCTTCGGCGTGGCGCTGGCGAGCGCGAAGAACAGGGCGAGCAGGATCTGCAGCGCCCACACGGCGGTGTTCGCCCGGCTGCGGTCGCGGGGCGGGGCGGTCGTGGTGGTGGCGGTCATCGTGGTCTCCTCCGGTGTCGGGTGTACGCGGAGGTGGACCGGCCGGCCGCCGGGAACTCATCGGTTCAGCGCAGGAAGTGGGCGACGGTGAACCACGCGGCGGCCAGCACCAGCACGGTGACGAGGATGTAGCCCACGAGGTAGACCCCGGCGAGCACGGCCGCCGGGGCGGCCATGAACCATCCGGCGCGTCCGGCGGGGGTCTTGGCCCGGAGTGCCGAGCGGAGACAGTAGGCGACCGCGACGAGACCCAGGACGAGCCCGAAGACCGACAACATGCCCATGGCGTGCTCCCCTCCCGTACCGGCTTTGCCTGGTTCCTGGGTACCGGCAGGGCGGCCCGCGTGGCAGGGGGCGGTCGCAGCGGGGTGGGCGCACGAGCCGCACGTGCGCCGTCGAGCGCCCCCCGGGCCGGGGGCATGTGCGCGTGGCACGACACGACTGCGGCCGGAGGTGGGAGCCACCGGCCGCAGTCCGGCCGCAGGACCGACGGGAACGATCTTCCGGCTCGGGCGGACCTTCGTGGGGCGCCGCCGGCCGGCGAAGCGGGACGTGACGGATCAGGCCACGACGGCCGGCGGTCAGGCCGGACGGTCCGCCGTGGCTTCGTCCTGCGGCGCGGGCGTCTCCCGCTCGGTTTCCTCCGCCGCGGCCGCCTCCTTCGCCTCGTCCGCCTTCTCGGTGGCCTCCTTCGGCCCTTCCTCCGCCTTCGCGGCGTCGGCCTTCGCGGCGTCGGCCTTCGCGGCGTCCGCCTTTCCGGCGTCCGTCTCCGTGTCCGCCTCGGCGGTCTTCGCGGGTGCGTCGTCGCCGGGCTTGGTCGGGGCGGGGATGGCTGCCGTCGACGTCCGCTGCGGCAGCGGCCAGCGGCGCCGTACGAGGAAGGCCAGGGCGGCGACGACCAGGACGGAGCCGCCGGCGAGCGCGAGGGCGGTCCACGCCCCGCCGCCACCGGAGGAGGCGTGCGGGGCGGCCTGGGCCCGCGCCTGCTTGCCGGGGGAGGCGGAGGGTGAGGGCGAGGCCGACGCGATGGCGGACTTCGGGGGCACCAGGGTGCCGACGGGGGTCACCATGCCGTCCGCCTGGAACCCCCAGTCGAGCAGCTTCGCGGCCTCCTTGTAGGCCATGTTGTGACCCTCGCCGGGGTGCATGACGGTCACCAGCAGCGTGCGGTCGCCGCGCTGCGCGACACCGGTGAAGGTGTTGCCCGCCTTGGTGGTGTAGCCGTTCTTCACGCCTGCGATGCCGTCGTAGGTCGCGAGGTCGTAGTCGCCGGAGAGCAGCCGGTTGGTGTTCCGTATCTCGAAGGAGCCGCGCTTCTTCGTGCCCTTCTTGCCCTTCTTCCCCTTGACGGTCTTCCACTCGCCGGGGAACTTGGCGCGCACGGTCGAGCAGTACTCGCGGAAGTCCGCGTTCTGCAGTCCGGCGCGGGCGAAGAGGGTCAGGTCGTACGCCGAGGAGACCTGGCCGGGCATGTCGTAGCCGTCGGGGGAGATCACGGTGGTGTCGTCCGCCTGGAGGTCCTCGGCCTTGCGCTGCATCTCCAGGACGGTCGCGTCCACGCCGCCGTTCATGGAGGACAGGACGTGGACGGCGTCGTTCCCCGACTGCAGGAAGACACCGAGCCACAGGTCGTGGACGGTGTAGGTGAGGTTCTCCTTGATGCCCACGAGGCTGCTGCCCGCGCCCACGCCGTCGAGGTCGGAGGGCTGCACCTGGTAGGTCTGCGACTTGTCCAGCTTCGGCAGGACCGTGTCCGCGAACAGCATCTTGAGCGTGCTGGCGGGCGGCAGCTCCCAATGCGCGTTGTGGGCGGCCAGCACCTGCCCGGTCTCGGCGTCGGAGACGATCCACGACCGCGAGGTGAGCTTCTCGGGCAGGGCGGGAGCGCCGGTCAGCGGGCTGACCTGGGTGCCGGGCTGTCCCAGCCGTTCCCCGCCGACCGTCGACATCTGCGCGGGCGGCGTCGGGGTCGCGGAGGGGGACGGGGTCTTCGCGTGCGCGACGGGCGCGGCGGTCAGGGCCGTACCACCGGCGAGTGCGAGGGCGGACAGCACCAGGGCGGAACGGCGCGCGGCGCGGGGGGAGGAGTTCGGCACGATGAGAAGTTACAGGCCGTCCGGGACCTGCGGCAGGCGTGGGGGGCCGATCGGGCCGTGACCGATCCCACGTCCCGGATGTGCAACCGGGCGGTGCCCACGGGCGTCTTGGTCGGCGGCTCGCGGTACGGGCGGCGGAACGACCCCGGGGGAGGGGGCCGCACGGCGGCCCGCATACTGGTCGCATGAAGCTCAGCCGCCCCGTGTCCTGGTTCCTGACCGCCTTCGGGGTGTGGAGCTGGATCGTATGGACGACGTTCGTCAAGAACCTGTGGAAGGACGCCAGTGGGCTCGCCTTCGAGGGCGGTGACCACGGCTCGCCCACCACGTACTTCTGGGTGCACCTGACGCTGGCGGTGACCTCCCTCGTGCTGGGCACCGCGATCGGCGTCCTCGGCGTCCGCGGTCTGAGAGCGCTGCGGGCCGCCCGGTGATCCTCGTGGTGGTCGCCGTCGTCGCGGCCGTCCTGGCCCTCCTCGGGGGGGTGCACTACTACCTGTGGCGACGGCTGGTCCGCGACGTGTCCGTCCCCGGGGGCTGGTGGCGGCGGACGGGGACGGTCCTGGCGGTCGTCCTGCCGCTGCTGAGCCTGGGCGCGCTGGTCGGCGGGCGGGCGCTGCCGCTGGCGGCCGAGCGTTGGCTGGCCTGGCCGGGCTACCTGTGGCTGGCGGTGCTGCTGTACCTGACGCTGGCGGTACTGGCAGGTGAGGCCGTACGGCCGCTGCTGCGGGGCGCGCTCGAACGCAGGGACCGGTCCCGGGACGCGCGGGAGGCCGGGGCCGCCGAGCCGGCCGGGCAGGACACCGCGGATCCCGGGCCGCGGCCGGAGCCCGCACCCGCCGGGCAGACGAGGCGGCTGTTCGTCGCCCGTACGGTCGGTGCCGCGGCGGCCGTGGCCGCGGGGGTGACGGTCGGCCAGGGCACGTACGGAGTGCTGCGCGGCCCGCGCCTGAAGTACGTCACCGTGCCGCTCGCCAAGCTCCCCGCGAGCGCGGACGGCTACCGGATCGCCGTGGTGAGCGACATCCACCTGGGCCCGATCCTCGGCAAGGCGCACACCCAGCGGATCGTGGACACGATCAACGGGGCCCGCCCGGACCTCGTCACCATCGTCGGCGACCTGGTCGACGGCTCGGTGCCGGAACTGGGCGCCGCGGCGGAGCCGCTGGCCCGGCTCCGGGCGCGGGACGGGAGCTTTTTCGTCACCGGCAACCACGAGTACTTCTCCGGGGCCGCACCCTGGATCGACTTCGTGCGCGACCTGGGCGTCCACCCGCTGGAGAACGCCCGCACCGAACTCGCCGGCTTCGACCTGGCCGGGGTCAACGACATCAGCGGCGCGGACCACGACCACGCCCCCGACTACACCAAGGCGCTCGGCGACCGGGACACCGCGCGGGCGGTCGTGCTCCTCGCCCACCAGCCGGTGATGATCCACGAGGCGGTCCGGCACCACGTCGACCTGCAGTTGTCCGGACACACCCACGGCGGGCAGCTGTGGCCCGGCAACTACATCGCGGAACTGGCCAATCCCACGGTGGCCGGCCTGGAGAGCTACGGCGACACCCAGCTGTACGTGACCCGTGGCGCGGGGGCCTGGGGCCCGCCGGTCCGCGTGGGCGCGCCCTCGGACATCACGATCGTGACCCTCGCCTCACCGCGCGCCTGAATGTGGCCGGAAAGTTCTCACCGAGTGGGAACAATCCGACACGGAGCGCATTCCCCGCGCCGAAACTGGTAAGGGATGGCGCAACGGAAGGGGGGCGTTCGCTCATGGGGAGAGTGACCTGATGAGGCGCAGTGCGTTCCGGCTGCCCCGGCACCCGACGTCGGTCGGGCTGGCCCGGCACCGGGTACGTGATCACCTGGAGGGCTGGGAGCAGGAAGGCGGGACCGTCGAGTCGGTCGTCCTGGTCGTGTCGGAGCTGGCGACCAACGCCGTACGGCACAGTCCCCTCCTGGAGCGGGAGTTCGAGGTGGCGGTGACCGTCCACAGCGACGGTTCGTGCGTCGTCGAGGTCTCCGACGGCGATGCGCAGTCCCGCCCCGTGCCGCGCGACGCGGGGGACGGTGACGAGTCGGGGCGCGGTCTGCGGCTGGTGCAGGCGCTCTCGGACACCTGGGGCGTCCGGGAGCGCGGCCGGTACGGCAAGACGGTCTGGGCGGTGCTGGCCGAGCCCGCCGCGGGCTGACGGGGGTGCTCCGTACGACCGGTGGGGGAGGTGGAGCGGCGGGCCGGCTCAGCGCCGGAAGAGGAACTCCGAGAGCAGCTCGCGGATCTCACGCACGATCGGCCGCAGCAGCCGGTAGCGGGAGAGCCTGAGGATCCGCGCGCCCAGCGGAGCGGTCCGCGCGACCAGCCGGCGGGTGCGCTCGGTGTCGGGGGAGTGGTCGAAGACCCAGTAGACGACGATGCCCATCTGGTACATCCACATCAGCTCGGGCAGCACCTCGGCCAGTTCGGCGTCGACCTTGATGTCGGAGCCGGAGAGCACCCGTTCGTGGATGGAGATGGCGGCGTCGCGGGCCGGGTGCGACTCGGGGGAGAAGGGGCTGAGCGGGCTCGCCGGGTCGGCGGCGTTCTTGAAGAACTGCGCGGCGAACTGGTGGTAGGGGCGTGCCACGTCGATCCAGGAGGTCATGACGGTGAGCAGCCGCACCGCCAGGTCCCTGTCCCCGCCGCCGTCCAGGAGGCCCTGGACGGCGGCCGCGTGCTCGGCGGCGAGGCGGTCGTAGAAGCCCTGGACGAGGTGTTCCTTCCCCGCGAAGTAGTAGTAGGCGTTGCCGACCGAGACCCCGGCCTCCTTGGCGATGGCGCGCATCGTCGTCTTGTCGTAGCCCCGTTCCTCGAACAGCCGCATGGCCGTCTCGAGGATCAGGGCGCGCGTCTGCTCGCTCTTGGGGGGCCGGGGTGCCCCGGGGGTCGTGCCGGGGGGTGCTTCTTCCACGTCCGTGAGCCTAACCGGGCGGGGCGCAGCCGTCCGCGCAGGCGTCCGGGACGGCGCCCGGGGCACGGTGCGTCCAGCCGTCCTTGGGGTCGTAGGACCAGCCCTCGCCGCTGGGGTAGACCCGGCCGCCCCAGCCCGTCGCGGCGGCCCCGCCGCCCCACTGCGCCTCGCGGTAGCGGGCGGCGGCGAGCACGGCGGCCCGGGCGACGGGCGCTCCGGCGCGGGTGCTGAGGCGGTGCGCCATCGGCCGGTACTCGGCCAGGGCCCACAGGCAGACCAGCCAGGCGGCGTCGTCGCGGTAGACCTGTCCGGAGTCCCCGACGACGGTGATCTCGCGCAGGGTCGCGGCGTGGTCCAGCTCCGGGAAGCGGCGGCGGGCCTCTTCGGAGCCGACCGGGACGAGGTCCAGCGGCACGATCTGCCGCTGGCGCTCCAGCCAGCGGCGGACGAATGAGCAGAGCGAGCAGTCCGGGTCGTACAGGACGGTCAGCAGGCGGACCGGCACCGGGGCCGCCGGAGCGGCCCCGGTCGCTGGGGTGCGGTCCATCGCCGTCACGCGCCCGGCTGCGCGGGGGCGGTCCAGCCCTGCGGGCGGACGGGCGGGATCTGCTCGCGGTCCATGACGCCCCGGCGGCGGATCTTGTTGAGCACGTACACGTTGCACAGGTGCAGCACCCCGAGGACGAGCAGGACGACACCGAGCTTGACCGACAGCGCCTCGAAGAGTTCGCGGGCGTTCCCGACCCGGTCGGCGTTCTTCAGGTACAGCGCCACGAAGCCGAGGTTCACGAGGTAGAAGCCGACCACCAGAAGGTGGTTGACGGCGTCGGCCAGCTTCTCGTTGCCGTGGAGCACGTCTTCGAGGAAGACCTTGCCGGCCCGGCTGAGGGTCCGGGCCACCCACACCGTCAGCGCAACGCTGACGAGCAGGTAGATGACGTATGCGACGACCGTGAGGTCCATGGGTCCCACCCTTTTCGAACGTGTTCAAAACCCGTTGCCGATGACTGTAGACCTGTTTTTGAACATGTTCAAGCGACAAGTGCGGTGGCCCGCAGGGGGCGTGGGGCAGTGCGCCGCAGCCCTCCGCCGCCGGCCCTCCGCCGTCAGCCCTTCGCCGTCCGGTCGGCGGATGGAGCGGGCGCGGCCGGCTCCGCGCGGACCTGGGTCCCGATCGCCCGCACCGCCGGCACCGCCGCGGTCGCCAGGCAGGCGGCCGCCACCAGCGCCGCCGACACCGCCAGCGGGACCGCCGAGCCCCACAGGTTCGCGGCGAGCGGGGCCAGTGCGTAGCCCACGGGCATCGCGGCGAGCGACAGCAGCCAGTCGTACGAGGTCACCCGGGCCAGTGCCTGCGGCGGCACCTGCTGTTGGACGACCGTCTCCCAGACCGGGTTGAGGTAGCCGAGCGCGGCCAGCGCCAGGCCGTAGGCCGCGACGAGCAGCGGGGCCGGTGCGGCGACGGCCAGCAGGACCAGCGGCAGCGCGTACGTCGCCAGGCCCAGGTTGGCCACGAGCACGGGACGGCGGGGACGGGCCCGCGCGGCCAGCAGGGAGCCGAGGACGAGGCCGACCGCCCCGGCCTCCAGGACCCAGAACCACACGCCCTCGCCGCCGAGCCGGTGGATCGCGACGGCCGGACCGAGGGTGGTCAGGACCGCGGCGGCCCCGTTCCACATGGCGTGCGCGACCAGGCTCGTCCAGTACCAGTCGCGGGAACGGACCTCGCTCCAGCCCTCCTTGAGGTCCGCGAGCATCGACGCGCGCGGCAGCGGCGTCCGCTCGATCCGCAGCACCGCCAGGAGCGCGGCGCTCACCGCGAAGGAGGCCGCGTCCAGCACGAAGGCCAGGCCGGGCCCGGCGGCCCAGATCAGCGCCGCGGCCAGGGCCGGTCCGCACAGCCGGGTCGCACTGTTCGCCACGCCCATCAGGGCGTTGGCCCGCTGCCGTGCCGCCCCGTCGGTCACCGTGCCGGCGACCAGCGGCGACTGGGTCGGCATCGCGAACGCCGAGGCGGTGCCGCCCACCGCCTCGGCGAGCGCGATGGGCGCCAGCGACGGGTCGCCGCCGAGCAGTTCCAGCCCGACGAAGAGCTGGGCGGCGCAGCGTACGAGGTCGGTGAGGAGCGCCACGCGCCGGGCGTCGAAGCGGTCCGCGACCACCCCTCCGAGCGGCAGGAGCAGCAGCTTGGGCACCATTGCGCAGGCCAGGACGAGGGCGAGGGCCGAGACGTCGCCGGTCGCCCTGGTCACGGCGATGACCAGTGCGGCGGGCACGACCCCGTCGCCGAGCAGGGACAGCGTGCGTCCGGCGAACAGCAGCCGGAAGCCGCGGAGCCGGAGGGGATGCGTGGGTGTCATGGCACCGCAATGTATTTCGGTGCCGAATCATTCGCCACCGAAATATACTGCGCCGTAGGATTCGGCCCATGGACGCAGACGCCGACGCCGGCACCGTGGGAGCCCCGGTGGAACGGGACTGGACCGACGGGCACGTGGAGCGCTGGCTGCCCCTCCTGCCGGACCTCGACCCCGACATCGAGGGCGCCGTCACCCGCATGAAGCTCGTCACCAGCCACCTGCGCAAGGTCCGCGAACAGTCGCTGGTCGACTTCGGCCTGCAGCGGCACGAGTTCGACACCCTGCACGCCCTCGCCGGGCGCGGCGGCCGCGCCGCCCCGTCCGAACTCGCCGCGGACCTCGACCTGGCCCCCGCGTCCGTCACCGGCCGCCTCGACGCGCTGGAGGCCCGCGGCCACGTCCGGCGCACCCACTCCACCGCCGACCGCCGGCGCGTCGACGTCGAGCTCACCGACGACGGCCGCGCCACCTGGCTCGGCGCCATGGACGTCCTCGGCCACGAGGAGTACCGGCTGCTGGGGACCCTCGACGCCGACGAACGCCGGTACCTCTCCGACCTGCTGCGACGCGTCATGGTGGTGGCGGAGGACGGCTGAACACAGGATCCGGGAAGATCCGACATCCTGTGCGAAATTTGTGAGCGTTCCCCGCTGACAGGCCGCCGAACCGCCGAGTAGCTTTACCTTCTCTTCGGCACGCAACCGCTCCGTCCACGGCCGAAGGCCCGACCTGGGGGCAGCATGTTCGACGAGGACCGCTACCGGACCCTCTCCTACCCGCGGGGACCCTTCCCGGGCTTCCCCGTCTCCGGGGGCGTGGGACTCGCCACGCCGTCCGGCGACATGCGCCGCCCCGGGGCCGTCTGGCTCCTGGGGCCCCTCACCTTCGGCGTGTACTGGCTCGTGTGGTACTACCGGGCCAACAAGGAACTGCGGGAGTTCGACCCCGGCATCAAGGTCCGGCCCGCCCTCGCGGTGCTCGCCATCAGCCTGGGCGCGCTGCTGCTCGTGCCCGCCGTCGTCTCGCTCTACAACACCGGCTGCCGCATCGCCCGCGCCCAGCGCCGCGCGGGCCTCCACGACACGGTCTCCGGCCTCAAGGGGCTGCTGCTGGCCCCCGCGTTCGGGCTGACGTCCTTCTACTACCAGGAGCAGCTCAACCAGGTCTGGGTCGCCCGCAACTGACGCTCAGCCCGTCGCGCGGTCCCCCGCTCCCAGGTCCGCGGCGCGGTCGGGGCGCGTGAACTGCTCCGTCACCTGGATGAACGCCGCCTTCAGGTGGTCGGGGATGCCCAGGGCGTCCGCCGCCTGCGCGGCGGTCATCCGAGGTCCCGCGGGGCCGGCGCCCGAAGCGTGGACGTCCAGCCGGGGAAGGTCGTCCTCGCTCAGCTTGCCCGACCGGACGAGCACGTCGCGCACGGGGATGCCGAGCGCACGGGCGAGCCCGCGCATCGTCTCCAGATCCGGCATGCTCTGCCGCTGCAGGAGCCGTGTGATGGCGGCGCGGTGCACCCCGGCGTCGTCCGCGAGCTTCGACTTGCCGCCCCCGCGCGGGCTGTCGATGTCGTACCCCCGGCCGCGCATGAGGCCTTCGATCCAGTCGGCGAAGTCTTCGATGTGGTCGGCATCGCTCGGCACCTGTGGGGCTCCTCCCTCTCGCTTCTTCACGATAACCAGCGTGCGCGCACGAAATGTACCGTTGCGCGATCGCATCGGTGAAGATCCCGTGTTCAGGACGCCCAGGTCCACGGGGTGCCGGGCATATTCCGGAGGTATGTGTCACAGGCCTGCGCCGGGAACAAATTTGTTGCGTGCGCGTTCGCAACATGCGAAAGTATGTTCGAATTTACAACGTCAACCGTCGGAGGGTCCGACCGTCGTGTCCTTACGTTCCCCCTGTGAACCTCAGCCCCCGCAAGCCCCCGCCTGTGCCGGTCTGCCGCCCTCCGTGGTCTTCGCCCGGCACGCCCGGGAGGCGCTGCCGGCGCTGCTCGCCTGCGGCCGGTGCCCGATCCGCGCGGTGTGCGAGGAGGTCGTCGACCCCGAGCGCAACTGGTTCGACGGCGTCTGCGCGGGCCGCCTGTGGCGCAACGGCCGGGTGATCGCGCCGGCGCCGGCGCCCGGCCTGTCCGCGTGAGTCCCGGGACCGCCGTCCGCAACGAAAGGAATCGTCAAGTGACCTGCAACCTCGCCACCGAGCACACCGCCCGGGCCGTCCGGTGGCTCGACATCCTCCGGCGCCAGTTCCCCGAGCTCGTCCGCGAACTCGTTCCCGGAAGTCCCGGCTCCTCGGCCGCGTCCAGGGACCCCCTCACACCGCAGGCGCTGCGGTCGCTCGCGGAACGCGACCGGGAGGAGCGGACCGACCGCGAGTGGGTGCTCGGCGGGGGCGCCGCACCGCTGCGGCTCCATGTGTCCGACGCCCTGCGGGACATCACCGACGGCGTCGTCGAACTGGAGGAGGCCGTCCGGGACAAGCTCGGCCTCGGCCGTGCCCGCCGCGCCCCCGTCCCCGAGCGGCTGGGCCGGATCGCGGGCCTGCTCGACCGGGTCGCCGAGCATCCCGTCCTGGCCGCGCACGTCCTCGACGAATGCCGGCGCATGGCCCGCCGCTGCGGTGCGGTGCTGGGGGAGACCGAGGTCCTGGTCCGGGTGGACGGACGCTGCCCCTGGTGCGACTCGGTCTCGTTGCGGGCCCTTCCCGCCCGCAGGGCCGTGCTCTGCGTGAACCCCGGGTGCCGCTGCACCGACGAGGACTGCGGCTGCGCGGACGACTCCGCGCACCGTCACACCTGGGCCGAGACCGCATGGGGGCAACTTCCCCTGGATCCCGCGGCGATCGCCGGCCTGGTGGACCGGGAGGCCATGTGAACGGCGCGCGGTACCCCGGCCCGACGCTGATCAACGGCGAGTCCGCCGCACGGGAGACGGGGGTCGTCCCGGCCACGGTCCGCAAGTGGGTGCAGCTCGGGCACCTGGCCGCGGCCGGCCGCAGCGGCCGGGCGAGCCTGTACCGGCTGGAGGACGTGTTCGCCGCCGAGCGGGTGGCGCGTGGCCGGAAAGCGCCCACGCGGCGCGCCTGACGTCACGACAACTCCCTGCATGGCCCCGCGTACCCGAGGAGGTGCGCGGGGCGGCGTCATGTCCGGGGACCGGCCGGCCTCAGGTCATGCCCGCCCCCGGCAGACCCCGGGGCGGACGGCGCGGGCGCCGCGGCCGGGGAGCCGGCGCCGGTCCCGGCGGGGCGGACGCCGTGTCGGGCGCCGGGCTCACGAGCCGTGGAAAGTCCCCGGGCCGGGGACGGGCGACGCCGTTCTCCCGCTCCGTCTCCGCTTCCTCCTCGTACTGGCCCATCGCGTCCTGCCAGCCGTGGGCGTAGGCGCGCAGAGTGATTTCCTCCAGGTGGGAGTGGGTGACCGCCACGAGACCCTCGGGCAGGCAGGCCTGGACGATCTCCTCGATGAGCCCTCGGGCCTCCTCCTCCGTCAGCGTCCGGGCGGCTGGCGGAGCGGCCGGCCGGGTCTGTTCCTGTGCGTGTTCCTGCGTGCGCTCCCGCGCCCGGTGCTCCACCGGTTCGTGCATGTCCTCCGTGCCTGGCACGGCACTCCCTCCCCGTTGCCCCCTGGTGCCGAGCGGCAGTCGAGCGTCGCCGGACCCAGACGTCCTTCAAACACGTGTTCACCACTTTCGGGTGCCGCCAATCCTCGGGCGGCACGCTTCGGGCCACGGATCCAGCCATTGCGGAGAGGATTCAAGTTGCGAGCGCGAGCGCAATCAGTCACGATGGATGCAGCGGCGGAGCTGTGCCCGGGACCGGGTGACGGACCGCCGCTTCGTGCTGGACGGCGGCCCACCGCTCGCACCGCGAAGCCGCCGCCACCGTCCGAAGGGAGCAGAAACCCTTGCCCAGTCCGCCCGTCTTCCCCGATGTGGAGAAGCTGGTCGTCGACTTCCTGAAGGCCCGCCCCGAACTGACCGGAGCGACCGTCGACAACGCCGCGCCCGCCGGCTTCGACGGCACCCAGCCGGTCGTGCTGGTCTCCCGCGCGGGAGGGGCCTGGATCGACGACGCGCACCTGGACCAGCCGCTGGTCGACCTGGAGGTCTACGGCCCGACCAAGACGGCCGCCCACACCCTGGCCCTGTCCGCCCGGTCCGCCGTGCAGGCTCTGCGGGCCACGACCTACGGGACGGCCGTCGTCACCGACGTCGTCGAGGCCGACGGCCCGCGCTGGCTGCCCGACTGGAACCGGGCCGCCGCGAACCGCTACTACTCCACGACGCGGCTGTACATCCGGCCCGCCTGAGCGTCCCCGGCGCCCACCCCTGATCAGGCCCTGCCGTCCGGCGGGGCCTTCGTCATGTCCGCATCCCCGACAAGGAGTCCAGCATGGCAGGCAACAACTCTTCCGAGATCCGCGTCGCCGGCACCGGCCGCATCCTCGTCGCCCCCGTCGGCACCGCCGCCCCGGCCGACACCGTCGTCGCCTGGGCGGCCGCCTGGAAGGACCTCGGCTACACCTCGCCCGACGGCATCAAGTTCAACAAGAAGGACAAGCTCGACCCGGTCGAGACCTGGCAGTCCGTCAGCCCGGCGCGGTTCATCTACTCCGACCGCGACCTGAGCGTGAAGTTCCAGCTGCTGCAGCTCAACGAGGACACCCTGCCCTTCTTCATGGGCGGCGACGCCGTGGCCGCCTCCGGCACGGAGTGGAAGTACGACCTGGCGGGCGCGCCGAAGTTCAACGAGAAGGCGATGGGCATCGAGTTCAGCGACGGCGCCAACGTCACGTACCGCTTCGTGATCCCGCGCGGCCAGGTGACCGAGACCGAGGAGATCACGCTCAACCGCACCTCGTCGGTCAAGCTCGGCGTCACCTTCACCGCGCTCGCCGTGGACGACGTCAAGCCGCTGGCCACCATCCTCATGAAGGACGCCTCCTACGCGTAGACGCCCCGTCCGACCGCCGGGGCCGGTGGCGCCGCGCCACCGGCCCCGGGCCCTTTCGCACAGTCCCGGTACACCACCCACCCATCTCAGAGGGGATGCAGCATGGCCGGTTTCGACGTCAGCGCCGCCCGCGCCCAGCGCCTGGAGGCGCTCGGCCGTTCCTGGACCTTCACCGTCGACGGTGACACCTTCGAGCTCCCCACCGAGCTCACCCGCTCCACGGCCCGCGAGCTGCGGGCCCTGGACGACAACGACGTGGACGGGCTGCTCCAGCTGCTGCTGGGCGAGCGGCAGTTCGGCCGCTTCGACCGACACGAGGTCACGATGCAGGACATCGCGGCCATCCTGGAGGCCTACGGCAAGGAGACGGGGCTCGGCCTGGGGGAAGGCTGAGCCTCGGCGGGTTCGTCGACGAACACGCCGAGGCGCTCGAGGCGGACCTGCTCCGCCACTACGGCGTGGACCTGCTGGACTGGCACCGCGGCCGGCTGTCCTCCCGCCGGCTCGCGGTGCTGGTCCGGCACCTGCCACGCGACAGCGCGACCCTGCGCGGCGTCCACGGGGAGGCCGCCGACTGGTCGGTGGGCGACCACCTGCTCGCCAACGTGGTCGACCACCTCGCCGAGGCCAACTGGATGTTCGCCACCGTGAACCGCGACGAGGACGCGGAGGCGCTGGAGTACCCCCAGCCCGTCCCACGCCCGGGCGCAGGGGCCGCCCCCGGCGTGGACCAGGGCCCGTCGCCGGTTCCCGGGAACCCCACGCCCGCGCAGTTGATCCGTTTCTTCGCCTGAGGGGCCGGTCCATCCGTGACCCGTCACACGGCGCTCGGCGCGCTCCCGTGTCCGCAGTCCACCGACACGTACGAGACGGCGTAGGGCTCCGGAGCACTAGCCCAAGACGATCAGCGCCAGCGAGAGGAGGAGCGCGGTCGCGGAGCCGACGACGAAAGCCAGTGCCACCCTGCCGTTCGTCAGCCGGTCCGGGGTCTCGACGTTGACCGGCTCCTGCGGGTCGTAGACCACTTCAAGAAGTCCGCCTGTGCGGACGGGTGGGAAATTGAAGGGGCCGATGCTGGTCCGAACGGCTTCACCGGTGTCCGTGGTGAACTGCACCATGAGCTGAACACTGCCGTTCGGGCCGCCTCCCGTGTTCACGCACGTTGCCGTGGTCCGGATCCCGCGCTTCCTCAGCGCGCGCCCCCCTCGGAAGATCCGCAATGACAGCCAGAGAGCAAAGGCTGACAGAACGGACACCGGAATCGCCGGGCCGTACATTTCCCCCCTTGTGGGAATCTCAAAGGCTTGCCGAATGAAAGACGCTCCAGTCTGGGGTTGCCGGTTGCGTGTGTCAAGTGCCCCCTGGGTGCCCATCATTACCGCGAGGAAGGTGCCGTCATGGCGAATCACTCGATCGACGAGGTGTACAGCCGAGTAGCCGACATAAAGGGCAAACTCGAGACGGGGGGTGGTGTTGCCACCCAGGCTTACATCGACGGAAAGTTCAAGGAGCAGAAGGGCGGGGGGCTTACCAAGGAATATCTCGACCAGAAGTTCAAGGACGCGAAGGAAGAGCCTACCCAGGCGGAGAACTGGGCCAAGGCGATCGGCTTCGGATTGGATGAAGTGGTCAAGGGCCTCCAGGACTTCAAGGCCGACTCGGTGGCGGCCTGGTCGGCACTCGCGGCGATCGTGGGCGGCTTCGCCGTCAGCACACTCTTCGACGCGGACAAAGTGAAGGCTTCCCTTTTGGGGAAGGCCCGGATCGAGCACGACGAGAACGGAATTCCGCGCCGGAAGAAGGACGCGGAGCCGGCGGTGCGAGCCCCGGTGGAAAGCATCGATGTGGAGCGGGTGAACTCCATGCGGAGTGCGTCGATCGCCCTGTCCAGATCTCTCAGTGATCTCACCAAGGAATTGAACGGCGCCGCACGCCAGATGGCCTGAAACAACCTGGAGTCCCCATGTCTCTTTCGCGAAGCGCGAACACGGCCGCGGGATCGCTGGCCCGATTTCGGGGCGCGGCTTCCCAAGCGGCCACGGCCGCACGGCAGATCCAGTCCTCGACAGCCGGGGCCGGCCCCTCGCTGGACAGGATCCGCGGCGGCTCGGACCGGCTGAACACCTCGCTCGGCAGGATGAAGTCGGCGGCGGCCGGCGGCGGCTCCGGCCTCGACAAGGTGAAAGCGTCTGCGGTGGGAGCCGACAGCTCACTCGGCAAGTCCCGCGGGAGCACCGACAAGTTCAGGGCCTCCCTCGACAGGCTCAAGGGCGCCTCCGGCAAGGCCGAGGGGGCCTTGCGTGAGGTCAAGCGGCAGTCCGACGCCGTCGAGAAGTCCGTCGGGAAGGCCGGCAAGAACGCCGACCGCGGCGGGAAGTCCATGGGGAGCCTCGGCAAGGGGGTCAAAGGGGCCTCGCTCGCGCAGCGGGGGCTCAACCTCGCGATGGCGGCGAACCCGTTCGGGCTCGTCATGGCACTGCTCGCGCCGATCATTTCCCAGTTCATCAACATGGACAAGGTGTCCGCCGCCCTGGCCAAGGGCGTGAAGTGGGCCTGGAACGCCATCCTCGGCGCCATCAGGTCCCACGCGGGCCCGATCAAGTCCGTGCTGAAGGGCATCATCAACGCCTTCACCGCGCTGCCCCGCGCGTACGTCAGCGGCATCAACCACATGATCTCCGCGCTGAACCGGGTCCACGTGTCGATCCCGGGCTGGGTGCCGGTGATCGGTGGCAAGTCCTTCTCGATCCACATCCCGCAGATCCCCAACATCCCCGCCCTCGCCCAGGGCGGTGTCGTCCCCGCCCGGAGCGGCGGCACGCTGGCGGTGGTCGGTGAGGGCGGCGAGGCCGAGGCGGTCATCCCGCTCAGCAGGCTGGAGCGGATGCTCGGCACGGGCGGCGGGTCGCCGGCGCACTTGGCGCGGCTGGCGGCGGCCGTCGAGAAGCTCGCGGACCGGCCCGTCGTCGTCCAGGTGGACGCGCAGACCATCGCGCGGGCCGTGGCCCTGGGCAACCGGCAACTCGCGCGGCGCTGAGCCGCGCCCCTCCCGCCCTTCGTACGGATTCGACGCCGGCGACCGTGTCGCCGGCCTTTTTCATGCCCTCACGGCAAGAGACGAGGTGACACATGGGCAGGAACCTGTGGATCGGACCGCCCGGTTCGCTGTACGAGATCGACCGCGCGGCGCGGAGCTTCGACCGGAGCGCCGACCTCGGCGTGTCGGAGTTCACGTCGCTCGGCGGCCGGGTGACCGTCGTGCGCAACGCGCGCGCCAACCGCCGGACCAAGCTGAGCTGGGACACGCTGGAGCCCGCGCAGGCCAGGGTGCTGGACCGGCTGGCCCGCCGCACCGACGGCGCCGGGCCGGTCGCACTGCTCGACCCGGCGGCGGCCAACATGCTGGACGCGCTGCAGGCGGCCGGCCGGGGGGAGCCGGGGAGCACAGGGCTCGGCCAGTGGCTCCCGGTGGTGGGCACCGGAACGGGGAGCGTCACGGAACCGGCCTCCCCCGGGGTCTTCGCCTTCACCGCCGCGGACACCGCCGCGAAGGTCGCCTGGCGCCACCGCTACTGGGGCAGCCACCCCGTCGCGCCCGGCACCCGGATCTCCTTCCGGGCCTCCACGGCGATCGCCGCCCTGCCGACGTGCGCGGTGAACCTCGACTTCAAGAACGCCGCCGGTGCCTACCTGTCGTCGGTGTCGGCGAACGGCGCCTACGTGGCGGGGACCGTGCCGGCGGGCGCGGCCTTCGTGACGCCCTGCGCGAAGCCCGGGGCCGCCGGGACGTACGCCCTCGCCGGGGCCTGCCTGTCGTACGACGACGGCGCCGCCGACGGCGTCCCCGGCGACGGCTGCCCCGCGATGGCGGTCACCGGGTACAGCGACGTGCCGTCCCAGCCGCTGCCGTACCGCGGCGTGAGCATCGACCTGGTGGAGGTGGCAGGTGCAGCGGGCTGACGACGCGCTCGGCGCGGCCCTCGCGCAGGGCGAGCGGACCACGTCCCACTCCACCCGCTTCGGCGGCAAGGACCTCGGCGCCCAGGTGCAGTCGTGGAGCGTGGACCGGTCGTACGCGACCGACCTGCCGGAGGCGATGCGGGCGTTCTCCGGCAGCGCCTCGGCCCAGGCCGAGTTCGAGATCTCGGGTGCGGCCGTCCCCCCGGACGAACACCTGCAGGGCGGAGCCGACCGGTCCGGCCCCCAGCTGTACTCGCCGTGGGCGCCCAGGAGCACGGGAGACCTCGTCCGTCCCGGCCAGTCCGTGGTGCACGCCGCGGGGCTCGGCGGGAACGACCTGGCCGCCTTCCGCGGCACGGTCCGGGCCCGCAGCGCGGCCTCCGGCAGCGACACCGTCAAGGTCACCGCGCTGGACGGGGCCGAGCGGCTGCGCGGCCCCGCCGTCCTGCCGAAGCCGTACATCGGGTTCTTCCGGAAGCGCCCGGTGTCCTCGGCGACCTGGTGCGTGGACGAGCTCCTCCGGCAGGCGGGACTCCACAGCTCCCCGCCCGCGCGCTACCCCGAGTTCGTCGAGGGGCAGCCGCTCACCCTCGTCCACGCCACGCTGCACGGCGGGTTCACCACGCCCTACGGCCAGCCGGAGGTGCTGCCCGATCCGCGGAACTACACCTGGACCAGGCAGGACGCGCCCCACGAGATGGCGCTCGTGCCCACCGGGCTGGAGCCGGGGACCACGGGCCTGACGGCCTCCTGGTTCCCGCGCAGCCGCGTCACCGTGCCGGGCAGCCGGCTGTTCGCCGAGGCGTGGGTCAACAACGCCGTCGGCATCGGCGACACGGTGGAGATCCACCTCCAGCTCAACCGCACGGGATCGGCGACGGGCACCCTGCGCCTGGTCGTCGACTTCGTCGCCGGCACCGTCCGCCTCCACTCCGAGGGCTCGGACCAGGGCTACTGGTACTTCGAGTGGTCATGGCCGGCCATCAGGGCACAGCGGGGCGTCTGGCACATCGGCGCGTTCTTCGACACGGCGGGCACCGGGACCGCGGTGTACCCCACCGTGCAGCCGAGGCTGACCGCACCCGACGGAACGCAACTGCTGGGGACGGCGGCCACGTACGTCCAGCCGTCCGGCATCCAGAAGTCCGCCGAGCTGGACCAGGTGCGGCTGGTCACCACCGTGGCCGTGGAGTCGCTGCAGGTGACCTCCGGGCTGGCCGCCATGCCGGCCGCGGGCGTCTTCGGCCAGTCCGGCACCTGGACCAAGGGCGCGGTCCTCGACGACGCGGTCTTCCCGCTGGTCTGCGTCCCCCGGGTCTCGGGCTCGCAGTGGGACGTGCTGACGCAGATCGCCAGGGCGACCATGGCGACCGCCGAGTTCGACGAGCACGGAGTCTTCCGCTGGCGCAACCACACCCGGTTCGCCCAGCCCCCGACGGCGGCCGACCTCACGCTGACCACCGTGCGGGACATCGCCGCGCTGACCGTCACGGAGGAGATCGACGCCTGCCGGAACTACTGCGTCCAGCCCGCCAAGGACTGGTCCAAGACCGGCGCGGCGACCGGGACCGTCTACGACGACAGCACCATCCGGGAGATCCCCGCGAACCGGTCCGTCACGGTCAGCTACGTGATGGCCGAGGAGGAGTTCGACATCGGACCGCCGCTCACCGACGACGACTCCGTCAGCACCTCCGGGTCCTCGGTGCGCTTCGCGACATCGCCCGCGGCCGGGGCGACGGCGGTCAAGGGCGCGGTCGACGTCCTGACCCGCCGCGAGGACGGCTACCTCGTGGTGCGCTTCAGCAACCGCAGTGCGCAGACGCTGTACACCGTCACGAAGACCGGCGAGCCGTCCGTCCACCTCGAGACCCTCAAGCCGGCCGACGACCCGGCCGAACGCTTCGCCACCTCCTGGGTGGCGGGCAGTGCCGGCGAACGGTTCTACGGCCGCCAGGAGTACTCCGCCGAGGCCACGGACTGGGTGCAGGACCTGCGGGGCGCGCAGTCGCTCGCCGACGCCATGCGCAGGGCCGGCGAGTACCCCGTCCCCGTCATCGGCGACGTCGAGGTGCTCCCCGACCCGCGGATCCAGCTCGGCGACGTCGTGCGGCTGGTCGACACCAGCGGCGCCCGACTGGACACCCTGGCCTGGGTCACCGGGATCAAGACCGCGGCGACGGCGGCCGGCGGGGTGCGGCAGACCCTGACCCTGCGCGGGACCGTGCCCAACGGGGTCCCCGCGGACTCCGGGCTGACCCCCGACGTCCCGGCAGCGCCGGTGGCGGAGGTGTGGCAGACGTACGCCCAGGTGGCGGCCGCGTACCCGACCCTCGCCGAGGTGAAGGCCGGCGGCCGGACCTGGCGCGACATCAAGGAGGGCACCCATGCCTGAGAACACCCCCGGATCCGGCCCCGTCACCCTGACGGACGTTCAGTTCCGGCAGCTGGCCGACACGGTGACGACGGAACTCGCCGGATACCTCGGCGTCGGCGCGGCCGCGGACCTCGGACCGGACCTTCCGGTCGCCGTCACGGTCAGCGACGGCCTGCCGCCGGAGGGGGAACCGGAGCCGCCGGACCCGCCGTCCCCGCACGGCCCCGGCGAGGAGGAGGAAGCCACCCCGTCCCCGTACACCGCCGAAGGCGGCGGCGTACCCGAGCCCGCAGCGGAGGCCACCGCGTGAGCACGCAGTACACCCCGATCAGCAATCTCCCCTACCCCCAGGCCACCGACGCCGCCGACCTGCCCGCGAACCTCAGGGCGCTCGCGGAGGGCGTGGACGGCCGTACCGTGATGCGCTTCGCCGACGCGGCGTCGCGCGACGCCAAGGTCACGGCACCCGTGGCCGGCATGGTCGCCTGGCTGACGACCCCCGGCCGGCTGGTGCAGTACACCGGTACCGTCTGGGCGCCGGTGGGAGCCGTCCCGGTGTTCCGGGTGAACGTGGACGGCGGCACCACGAACTCGACGACCTACGCGGAGACCCTGACCGACGCGGTCGGCGACCCCATGGCGGCCGCCTTCACGGCGCCCGCCTCCGGCCAGGTCATCGTGACGGTGGGCGCCTACATGTGGAGCTCGGGGGCGTACAGCTCCTACATGTCCGCCACGGTCCGCAGAGCCTCGGACAACGCGGTGATCCTCGCCACCAGCGACGACCGGGCGGCACTGGTCACCAACACCGGCCGGGGTTCGTCGTCCAGCCAGTTCCTCGTGACCGGCCTCACGGCGGGCACCGGCTACACCGCCACACCCGCCTACCGCTCCGGCAACGCGTCCAGCACGGCCAGCTTCGACACCCGCTTCATCCGGATCGACCCGCTGCTGTAGGACCGTCCGCCCCCGAGCCCCGGGCCGCCGTCACACGGCGGCCCGGGGCTTCCCCGTTCCCGTCGCCAGTCCCACCGTCCCACCGTCCCACCGACAGAGGAGGAACCATGGCCACACCCGTCTCCGCGACGGCATTCCTGGCCGCTCTCGATGCCGAAGGCGTCACCGTCGCCGGACACGGCGACTGGCGCACCCACAACCGCAACGCCGTCGCCGCCTGGGGCCAGGTGCACGGGGTGATGCTGCATCACACCGCCGGCCGGGACAGCGTGGCGCTGTGCCGGACCGGCCGCGCCGACCTGCCAGGACCGCTGTGCATCGGCGTCATCGCCAAGGACGGCACCGTGCACCTGGTCGGGTACGGGCGCACCAACCACGCCGGCAGCGGTTCGAGCGCCGTGTACGACGCCGTCCGCGCCGGCCGCCCGCTGCCCGCGAAGCCAGGTGCCGACGCCGTCGACGGCAACGCCCACTTCTACGGGTTCGAGATCGAGAACCTGGGCGATGGCCGCGACCCCTACCCCGCCGCCCAGTTGACGGCCGTGGAGAGGACCGCCGTCGCCCTGTGCCGGGTGCACGGCTGGAGCGCCGGCCACGTCATCGGGCACAAGGAATGGACGAGACGGAAGATCGATCCGAGCTTCCCGATGCCGGCCATGCGGGAGCGCGTCGCCAAGCGGCTCGGAACCCCGCCCACGCGGACGTACGAGCCCTTCCCGGGCGCCGCCTTCTTCCGGCCCGGCCGTCGCAGCGACGTCGTCACGGCGATGGGCCGGCGCCTCGTCGCCGTCGGCTGCGGCCGCTACCGGCAAGGGCCCGGGCCGGAGTGGACCGAAGCCGACCGCCGCTCCTACGCCGCCTGGCAGCGCAAGCTCGGCTACGGCGGCGCGGACGCCGACGGCATCCCCGGCCGCATCAGTTGGGACGGACTGCACGTCCCGAAGAGGAAGGAGACCACATGACCGACGCCGACCGCCGTACCGTCCGCACCCTCGTCCAGACCGGCGTCGCCCTCGCCGCCGCCGCGCCGCTGCTGGTCGACGCGGCCTGGCCGGGCGCCTGCACCGTGCTCGCCGTCGCGGCCGCCGTCACCCGCGTGATGTCCCTCGACGCCGTGGAGCGGCTGCTGCCCTCCTGGCTGAGGCGGTGAGGCAGATGACCACGCATCAGGAAGGCACCCTCGGGGTCGCCCTCGAACTCGAACGCCTGCGCCGCTCCGTCGACGTCGGCTTCGCCACCACGCGGGGCGATCTCGCCCTGCTCCTGCAGCGCGCCGACCAGACCGACAAGGTGCTGGGCGAGCACGAGGAGCGCATTGAGGCGCTGGAGCGTTCCCGCTGGCCGCTGCCCGCCGTGGCGGCGCTCACCGGGTTGATGGCGCTGGTCGTCGCCGCCTACGGGACCTTCGCCGGGTGAGCGGCGTACCCCGGCCGCGGGACGGCGACCTCAGCGGGCGCGGCTCGAGCCGCGCCCGCGCCGCCCGGCGTCCCCCCCGGCCGCCGCCCGCTGCGGCAGGGGGCGGCGCCTGATGGCCAGGACGAAGGCCGCGACCGCCGCCACCAGGACGGTCTCCACGGCCGGTCCGAACCACGAGGAACCCTTCGACGCGTCCCCCGCCGCCGCGGGCCGCGGGCCGCGGCTCTCACCGGGAGGCCCCCCGGCCATCGCGCGCACCTGGCTCAGCGTCGGCACCAGCTCCCCGACCGGCTCCACGCGGCCCACCGCGTCGAACCCCCAGTCCAGCAGGTCGGCCGCCTCCCGGTACACCTCGTCGTACCCCGACTCCGGGTGCATCACGGTCACCAACAGCGTCCGTCCGTCGCGCTCCGCCGCGCCCGTGAAGGTGTTCCCGGCGTTGGTGGTGTAGCCGTTCTTCACCCCGATCATGCCGTCGTAGTCGCCCAGCAGGCGGTTGGTGTTCTGGATCTCGAAGGTCGCGCCCTTCTCCGCGGGGAACCGCGCGACCTGCGTCCGGCAGTAGTACCTGAAGTCCGGGTTCCGCAGCCCCGCCCGCGCGAAGAGCGTCAGATCGTACGCCGACGACAGCTGGTCGGGCGTGTCGTAGCCGTCCGGACTCACCACGTACGTGTCGTTCGCCTGCAGCTCCCGGGCCTGCGCCCGCATCTCCCGGACGGTCTTCTCCACCCCGCCGTTCATCGAGCACAGCACGTGCACCGCGTCGTTCCCCGACCGCAGGAACACCCCGAGCCACAGCTGCTCGACCGTGTAGGTGATCCCCGCCTCGATCCCGACCAGACTGCTCCCGGCTCCTATGTCCGCCAGGTCCGCGTGCGTCACCTCGTGCCGGGTCCGCCGGCCGAAGCGGGGCAGCAGCGTGTCCGCGAACAGCATCTTCAGCGTGCTCGCCGGCGGCAGCCTCCGGTGCGCGTTGTACGACGCCAGCACGGCACCGGAGTCGGCGTCCGCGACGATCCACGACAGCGAGTTCGTCTCGGGCAGCCTCGGCGCCCCCACCGCCACCTGCACCCCGTGCCGCCCCAGCCGCTCGCCCCCGACCACGGATCTGCCGGCCGCCACCGCCTTCCCGGCGGGAAGCAGCGCGGCAGCCACGCCGAGTCCGAGGACGGCACGTCGCGGCGGTGTGGGGGGTGTCGCGGCCATGGGGGGACGGTACAAGCTGCGACCCCCCACAACCGAACCGGGGACACCGCTGTGGACACCGGTCGGCCCAGCGCATGGGGGGTGCTTGCGCCGAAAGGGGGACGAACGGGGCGTTGTCAGAGGGCGGTCCTACGCTCGGCGGGCATGGGGACTGCGGGGGTCGCCGCACAGGGGGTGGACGGTGAGTGTGATCGCGTGGGGGGACGTGGGGGAGTCGGCCGTGCCCGGGTACGGGATCGGGGTGGTGCAGCGGCTGGGTGGCGTCACCGCGGAACTGGGGATCCGGGACGGGCGGGCCGTGCTGGGGTGGCGTAACGCGGCGGGAAAGGCCCTGAAGGGGGCCCCGGCCGTCGTGCGGCGCGAGCACGCGGGGGAGCTGACGCGGCTCAGGGCGACCGTCGGGGACATCGACCGGACGCTGGCGGCGCAGGCCGCATGGCTGGAACGGCAGTTCCCGGAACGGCGCACGTGGGCGTACTCCGTGTGGCGGGAGCGGATGCTGGGCCATCCACTGCTCGGCACCCTCGTCCGGCGCCTGCTGTGGACGGTCGACGGGGTCGCCTGCGGATGGGCCGACGGCGGCCTGCGCACCCTCGCGGGAGAGCGGGTCCTGGGTGGCGGGGAGGACGTCGTCGGACTGTGGCATCCCTGGGGGCGCGACCGCGCGGAGATCACCGCCTGGCGGGAGTGGCTGGAGCGGCACGGCGTCACGCAGCCCTTCCGGCAGGCCCACCGCGAGGTGTACGGCCTCGCGGACGCCGCACGCGTCACCGCCACGCACCACGTCCTGAGACAGCACCCGTTCGCCTCGCTGGCCGCCGCCCGCGGCTGGCGGTACCGCCTGCGCCTGCCGGTCGACGAGGCCTTCCCGCCCGCCACGCGCGAGCTCCCGCGGTGGGGGCTGCGGGCGGAGCTGCGGGTCCAGGGCGTCGACGGGGACGCCTTCGGCCACTTCGGCAGCCATTTGTACGTCGGCACGGACCAGGTGCGCTTCCTCCCGCTGCACGCCCCCGGGGACCGGGCCGCCGATCCGCTCCCGCTCGCCGACGTTCCGCCGCTCGTCCTCAGCGAAGTCCTGCGCGACGTGGACCTCTTCGTGGGCACCGCGGGCATCGGCAACGACCCCACCTGGCAGGACGGCGGCCCCGACGGCCGCTTCCGGGCCTACTGGGCGTCCTACGGCTTCGGCGAGCTGACCCCGTGCGCGAAGACGCGCCGCGAGGTGCTGTGCCGCCTCGTGCCGCGCCTGGCCATCGCCGGACGCTGCGGCGTCGAGGGCCGTTTCCTGCACGTCCGCGGCGACCGTCACACGTACCGGATCCACATAGGGTCCGGCAACGTCCTGATGTCCCCGGGCGACCGCCACCTGTGCGTCGTCCCGCCCGCCCACGCCTGCGTGGTCCCGGGCCCCCTGCCCTTCGAGGGCGACGCCATGCTGTCGGTGGTCCTCGGCAAGGCGCTGCTCCTCGCCCGCGACACGGAGATCACCGACCCGACGATCGTGAGCCGGCTGTGAAACGTGTGACGACCCCGGAATGCTCGCCCTGGGAGGACGAGGGCCGGATCGAGTTCATCGCCCGGCTCGCCGCGGAGGGGGAGGTGACCGAGCTGGCCGGGCACCTGCTGTCGGCGGCCGACTGCGAGGGCCACGGAGCCGTGTCCCGGCTGAGGGCGATGCCTCAGGAGCGGCGCATGGCCCTGGCCGGTCTCCTCGTCGAGCACGGCGAGGCACCGCACAAGGTGCCGGACGAGTCCGAAAGACCCTGGCTCGTGCTCGCCGCGGTCTCCCGCGGCTTCGCCGAGGACTCCTGGTGCATGCGGTGGAACAGCATGCTGGAACGCGTGGCGGCGACCTGCTGGTGGACGCAGATCAGCGACGACGTGCCCATCCTCGCCGAGGCTCTGCTGGACGCCGGGCGTCCGCTGTCCGGCGAGGCGGTTGGCCTGCTCCGCAGATCCGCGTACGCGGGCCTCGGCTGGGCGCAGCTGCTGCTCGACCGCCTCCCTGAGCCGCCCCTCAACCCCGGTGAGCTCTGGTCCGACCGCGTCCTGGCGCAGCTGCCGGAACTCGGCGCCCGCTGGCGTCACCTGATCCCGCATCTGCGTGCCGCCAAGCCGGCGCCCAGCGCGCGCTGGGACCGGGCGGCCGCCGCGCTCCTCGACGGCGTCGACGCCGAGACGGTACGCCGTACCGCCACCCCCTGGCTCGCGCTGGCCACCCACGGCTCCCACGACCCCTGGAACGTCACCGCCGTCCGCGGTATGGCCTGGCTGCTGTCGTCGCCGTCCGTGCCTTCCCACCCGGAGACCGTCCGCGTCCTGGGCGCCCTCGTCGAACGTCCCCCGGTCAAGACCGTCGTCGCCGGCGCCGGCATACGCGCCCTGGCCCGCCTGGGCGGTGACGCCGGCCGGGACGAGCTGCGCAGGCTCGCAGGGTGCGTCGGCCACACGGTGACCCGCAGGCAGATCGGCCGCGCGCTGGCCCCGTGAACGCCCGAGGGCCCCGCAGCCGGCTGACCGGCTGCGGGGCCCTCGGGGGAGCCTCGGCGGAGGGGATCAGAAGCGACGCGTGATGAGCGCGCGCTTGACCTCCTGGATCGCCTTGGTGACCTCGATGCCACGGGGGCAGGCGTCGGTGCAGTTGAACGTGGTGCGGCAGCGCCACACGCCGTCCTTGTCGTTCAGCACCTCGAGCCGCTGCTCGCCGCCCTCGTCACGCGAGTCGAAGATGAAGCGGTGGGCGTTGACGATGGCCGCCGGGCCGAAGTACTGGCCGTCGTTCCAGAAGACCGGGCAGGACGACGTGCACGCGGCGCACAGGATGCACTTGGTGGTGTCGTCGAAGCGCGCGCGGTCCTCGGCGGACTGCAGGCGCTCGCGCGTCGGCTCGTTGCCCTTGGTGATGAGGAAGGGCATCACGTCCCGGTAGGCCTGGAAGAACGGGTCCATGTCGACGACCAGGTCCTTCAGCACCGTCAGGCCCTTGATGGGCTCGACGGTGATGGGCTTGTCCGGGTTGATGTCCTTGATCAGGGTCTTGCAGGCCAGCCGGTTGCGGCCGTTGATGCGCATGGCGTCGGAGCCGCAGATGCCGTGGGCGCAGGAGCGACGGAACGTCAGCGTTCCGTCCATGTCCCACTTGATCTTGTGGAGGCCGTCGAGGACCCGCTCCTTGGGGTCGATCTCCAGTTGGAAGTCCTGCCAGGTGGCCTCCTCCGAGATCTCCGGGTTGAACCGGCGGATCCGGAAGGTGACCGTGATGTAGGGCGAGGCCTGGGCCTCGGCCTCGACCTTGTCGAGGGTCGCGGTGCTCATCAGTACTTACGCTCCATCGGCTGGTAGCGGGTCTGCACGACCGGCTTGTAGTCGAGACGGATCGCCTCGGTGCCGTCGGCACCCACCTCGCGGTACGCCATCGTGTGCCGCATGAAGTTGACGTCGTCGCGGTTCGGGTAGTCCTCGCGGTAGTGGCCGCCGCGGGACTCCTTGCGGGCCAGGGCCGAGACCGCCATGACCTCGGCGAGGTCGAGCAGGTTGCCGAGCTCGATGGCCTCGAGCAGGTCGGTGTTGAACCGCTTGCCCTTGTCCTGGATCGACACGTTCCGGTACCGCGCGCGCAGCTCGCCGATCTTCTCGACGGCGGTCTTGATGGTCTGCTCGGTGCGGAACACCATGACGTTCGCGTCCATGGTCTCCTGCAGCTCCTTGCGCAGCTGCGCGACCCGCTCGTTGCCGGTGGAGGAACGCAGCCGCTCCACCAGGTCGACCACGAACTGCGCCGGGGCCTCGGGGAGCTCGACGTAGTCGTGGTCCGCGGAGTACTCGGCGGCAGCGATGCCGGCCCGGCGGCCGAAGACGTTGATGTCCAGCAGCGAGTTGGTGCCGAGGCGGTTGGCGCCGTGCACGGAGACGCAGGCGACCTCGCCGGCGGCGTACAGGCCCGGGACGACGGTGGTGTTGTCCGACAGGACCTCACCCTGGACGTTGGTGGGGATGCCGCCCATGGCGTAGTGCGCGGTCGGCTGGATCGGGATCGGGTCCGTGTAGGGCTCGATGCCGAGGTAGGTCCGCGCGAACTCCGTGATGTCCGGGAGCTTGGCGTCCAGCTGCTCCGGCGGCAGGTGGGTCAGGTCGAGGTAGACGTGGTCGCCCTCGGGACCGCAGCCGCGGCCCTCGCGGATCTCGGTGTAGATCGCGCGGGAGACGACGTCACGCGAGGCGAGGTCCTTCATGACCGGCGCGTACTTCTCCATGAAGCGCTCGCCGTCCTTGTTGCGGAGGATGCCGCCCTCACCGCGGGCGCCCTCCGTCAGCAGGATGCCCATGCGCCAGATGCCGGTCGGGTGGAACTGGAAGAACTCCATGTCCTCCAGCGGCAGACCGCGGCGGTAGACGGCGGCCTGGCCGTCACCGGTGAGGGTGTGCGCGTTGGAGGTGACCTTGAAGAACTTGCCGGTGCCGCCGGAGGCGTACACCACGGCCTTCGCCTGGAAGACGTGGATCTCGCCGGTGGCCAGCTCGTACGCGATGACGCCGGCGGACCGCTTGACGCCGTCCTCCTCGACGATGAGCTGGTCGAGGACGTAGAACTCGTTGAAGAACTCCACGCCCTCCTTGACGCAGTTCTGGTACAGCGTCTGGAGGATCATGTGGCCGGTGCGGTCGGCCGCGTAGCAGGCACGGCGGACCGGGGCCTCGCCGTGGTTGCGGGAGTGGCCGCCGAAGCGGCGCTGGTCGATCCGGCCCTCGGGGGTGCGGTTGAAGGGCAGGCCCATCTTCTCGAGGTCGAGGACCGCGTCGATGGCCTCCTTCGCCAGGATCTCGGCGGCGTCCTGGTCGACCAGGTAGTCACCGCCCTTGATCGTGTCGAAGGTGTGCCACTCCCAGTTGTCGTCCTCGACGTTCGCGAGGGCGGCGGCCATGCCGCCCTGGGCGGCGCCGGTGTGGGAGCGGGTGGGGTAGAGCTTCGTCAGAACGGCGGTGCGGCTGCGCTTCGTCGCCTCGATGGCGGCGCGCATGCCGGCGCCGCCCGCGCCGACGATGACGGTGTCGTACTTGTGGATCTGCATGAGGGGTCGCTTCCCTGTCCAGCCCTGGCTAGCGGATGTTCGGGTCGAAGGTGAAGATCACCAGCGTGCCGAGGATGATGGTGAACGCGGTCGCGGTGTAGACCAGCATCTTCAGCCAGAACCGGGTGTTGTCCCGCTCCGCGTAGTCGTTGATCACGGTGCGCAGGCCGTTGCCGCCGTGCAGCATCGCCAGCCACAGCATGATCAGGTCCCAGGTCTGCCAGAACGGCGAGGCCCAGCGGCCGGCGACGAAGGCGAAGCCGACCTTGGTGACGCCGCCGTCGAGGACGAGCTGGATCAGCAGGTGACCGATGACCAGGACGACCAGGACGATGCCGGACAGGCGCATGAAGAGCCAGCCGTACATCTCGAAGTTGGTCCGGGTGCTGCGCGGGGTGCGCTTGGTCCGGGCGCGCGGCGGCTCGATGACCGGGGCCGGGTTGTCGGGGCCGTAGGCGGCGCTGGAGGAGCTGAGCTCCACGTGGTCCGTTGCGGACATGACTTCGCTCAGCTCCCGAACAGCACTCGTGCGGCGTGACCGAGGACGGGGTAGATGGCCCCGATCATCAGCACGACCCAGATTCCGACGACCGTCCACAGCATCTGCTTCTGGTACTTCGGGCCCTTGGACCAGAAGTCCACGGCGATGACGCGCAGGCCGTTCAGAGCGTGGAAGAGGACAGCCGCGACCAGCCCGTACTCGAGCAGGCTGACGATGGGCTGCTTGTAGGTGTTGACGACCTTGTCGTAGTCCTCGGGGGAGACACGCACCAGTGCGGTGTCGAGGACGTGGACGAACAGGAAGAAGAAGATGAGGACACCGGTGACTCGATGAGCCACCCATGACCACATGCCTTCCCGGCCGCGGTACAACGTTCCAGCCGGCACGGAAAAAACCCTCCGGGAGCGGTGTGGGGCCTGCCGGCTTCGTTGGTCGGTCGGCCCGGCCGGGTACGGTCCTCCGGCCCTGGCCATCGTAGCGACGGCTTGTCGGCTACGTCCTGCCGGGTCCTTCAGGTGTGATCGATCCCGCACGGGTGGGTGTATCGGCCGGGAACCCCCGGCCCGCCCCGTGCGTCTGCGAGGGCCAGTCGTCCCAGGCGGGAACGGGTGACGCGGCGCAGTTCCTCGGCGGCCGTGACCCGCTCCTCGTCCGGTTCGTTGCCGAGACGCTGACGGAGTGACGCCAGCATCCGGTCGAGGGACTCACCGGGGTGCACCCCGTCGAGGGAGAGCACGAAGACGTGGCCGAAGCGAGCCTCGTACGCGGCCTGCGCGGCCCGCAGCGCCGTGTGCGCGGCGAGGCTGCCGCGGGTGGGGGCGGCGTCCGGCGGGGCGCCGGCCGCCTCGGCGGCGAGGGCCTCGGCGAGGTCGGCGGGCGTGAGGTCGTAGGCGGCCTCGTCGGCGGCGGCCAGCAGGGCGTCCAGGTCGGGGTAGGGGCGGTGCGCGGCGACCCTGCGGGCCCAGTGCAGGCTGCCGCAGCAGGTCAGCAGGACGGCCTCGGCCGCCCCGGGGGAGGCCTCGTTGAGCCGCCGCAGGCCGTGGGGGAGGCCGGTGCGGCCCGTCGGCGCCGGTCGGGGCGCCCGGCCGCGGGACTGCGCCGGGAGGTGCGCCGGGGCCCGCGGCGGGAGGGCGGGGGTGTCGCTGGACAGCGGTGGGCTCCTGGGAGGGAACGGTGACGAAGGTGGGGGAACCGCGAGGCGGCTGCGCGGCGTGAACCACAGGGGGACGACGAGTGACGACCACCGTATCGGCCTATGTTCGGCCCTGTACGACGGATGCACGAATTTCACTCGTACGGGAACGAAAGTGCACGGCTTCCCCTGGTCCGCACGGCGAGATCCACACAGCGGGCATAAATTCGGATCATGTGGCAGATGCGGGCGAAACGTGCGTCGGCGTACGCGGCGACGGCCGTGCTGACCGCCGTGCTGAGCGCCGTGCTCGGGGCCGGTCCCGCGCTCGCCGCACCCGCGGGGACCGCGGCCCCCGGCGCCCCGCCGACGGAGCGGGCGAGCACGTCCGCCGGGTTCCCCTCGATCCCCGCCGTCCGTTCCTTCACCCCTGCCGCCGGTACCGCCGCCTTCGTACCGGGCCCCGGCTCGCGCGTGGTGGCGCCCGCCGGGAGCGCCGTGGAGGACGAGGCGCGGCTGCTCGCGGAGGAGCTCCGCCGGCCGTACGTCAGTGGGCCCGCCAAGCCGGGGGACATTGCGCTTTCACTCGAACGGAGTAATGCGGGCCCGGAGTCGTACGAGATGACAAGTTCGGCCGACGGGGTGACAGTACGCGCCGGCACCGACGCCGGGGTCTTCTACGGCACGCGGACCCTCCTCCAGGCGGTCCGTTCCACCGGACGGGTGCCGGCCGGCACCGTCGAGGACCGCCCGGACCGGCCGGAGCGCGGACTGATGATCGACATCGGGCGCAAGTACTTCAGCCGTGCATGGCTGGAGGCCAGGGTCCGCGAGCTGGGCGACCTGAAGTACAACCAGCTCCACCTCCACCTCAGCGACGACCAGGGCTTCCGCCTCCAGAGCGACAGCCACCCCGAGATCGTCTCGTCACGGCACCTGTCGAAGGAGGACATCCGCGCGGTCGTCGACCTGGCCGCGCAGCGGCACATCACCGTCGTCCCGGAGATCGACAGCCCCGGTCACATGGGTGCCGTGCTCGACGCCCACCCGGACCTCCAGCTGCGTTCCGTGGACGGCACCCCCGTGCGCGGGGCGCTGGACATCTCCCGGCCCGGTGCCGCCGACGTCGTCGACGACCTGCTCAAGGAGTACGCACCGCTCTTCCCCGGTGCCCACTGGCACGTCGGCGGCGACGAGTACGGACCGCTCGTGGCCGACCATCCGGAGACGTCCTTCCCGCAGCTCGCCGCGTACGCGCGTGAGCGCTACGGCCCGGACGCCGGGGTGGCCGACGCGGCGGCCGGCTGGCTCAACGACCGCGCCGCCACCCTGCGATCGCTCGGCAAACGGGTCGAGGCCTGGAACGACGGCTTCTCCGGCGGCGCCCGGGTCGCCGCGGACCCGGACCGGGTGGTCGCCTACTGGTCAAGCAACAAACTGCGCGGACGGCTGCCCGAGGACCTCCTGCGCGAGGGCCGGCAGCTGCTCAACCTCAACTCCTGGTACCTGTACTACGTCCTCGGCGCGCCGGAGAACTTCCCCTACCCCAGCGGGCGACGCATCTACGAGGAGTGGACCCCGGCCGTCGTCTACCGGGACGGCGCCGTGCCCGCGGCGCTCGCAGGACCGGACCGCATCCTCGGCGCGCGGCTGGCCGTCTGGTGCGACCGGGCGGACGCCCAGACCGAGGACGAGGTCGCGGCCGGCATCCGGATGCCCCTGCGCGCGCTCACCCAGAAGCTCTGGGACCCGGGCCCGCCGGTCCTGAGCTGGCAGGACTTCAGCACCCTCGCCGACCGGGCCGGCTGAGCCGCCGTACCCGGCCGCCCCAGGTGAAGCGGCCGAAGTCCGCCTCCCCCCACAGGAGCGTCTTCGGCCGCTTCTGATTGTTAAAGCGTCAACGCGGCCGAAAATGTCACACCCATCGCCAGGGCGGCCCGACAGGTGTGACGATTCAGTGCGAATCCACGCTGTACAGGATGTCGGCGATTCGAGAGGACAGGGTGGCCAGCAACGGGGGGCGCCACGATCCGCGGACCGACCGCGACATGGAGCTCGGGGCCGCGGTCGGGCGCGCCCAGGGTGGGGACGAGCACGCCTTCGCGGTGGTCTACCGGCTGGTCCAGCCGCTGCTGCTCGGCTACGTGCGCGGCCTCGTCGGCGACGACGCGGAGGACGTCACCTCCGAGGCCTGGCTCGAAATCGCCCGCGACCTCGGCCGGTTCCGCGGGGACGGGGCGGGCTTCCGGGGCTGGGCGGCGACCATAGCCCGGCACCGGGCCCTGGACCACCTGCGGCGCCAGGACGCCAGGCCCCGTGCCCGTCCCCTCGACGCCGGACTGCTGGACCTCCCCGCGGCCGAGGACACCGCGGACCGTGCACTGGAGGCGCTGGCCACCGAGCGCGCCCTCGCCCTGATCGCCTCGCTCCCGCCCGACCAGGCGGAGGCGGTGCTGCTGCGCGTCGTCGTCGGGCTGGACGGGGTGTCCGCGGCCCGGGTGCTGGGCAAGCGGGCGGGAGCGGTCCGTACGGCGGCGCACCGCGGCCTGAAGCGGCTCTCCCGGCTGCTGTCCTGACCCCTGGTGACCGGCGGGTAGCCGCCCCCGGACGCCCTGCCGGCGCCCATCATGGGGCAGTATGGTGCGCGATTCCGAGGGGGAGGCCCGCACGTGGATTTGGCGACCGCGGTACGCGCGGCGCAAGAGGGGGACGAGGACGGCTTCCGGTTCGTGTACCGAGCGGTGCAGCCACAACTGCTGCAGTACGTACGCTCGCTGGTCGGCGCGGGGGACGCCGAGGACGTGGCGTCGGAGGCGTGGTTGCAGATAGCGCGCGACCTGCCGGGCTTCCACGGCGACGGGGACGCGGTACGCGGCTGGGCGGCCCGGATCGCCCGCAACCGGGCGCTGGACCACCTGCGGGCGGTGGGCCGCCGGCCGCTGGCCGCCGCCGGGGTGGAGGAACTGCTCGACCGGCCCGCCGTCTCGGACACCGCCGAGGAGGCGGTCGCCGCGGTGGGCACCGGCGCCGCGCTGGCGGCCATCGCCGCCCTTCCCCAGGACCAGGCCGAGGCGGTGCTGCTGCGCGTCGTGATGGGCCTGGACTCCCGGTCGGCGGCCGAGGTCGTCGGCAAGAGGCCCGGTGCGATGCGCATGGCCACCAGCCGCGGCCTGCGCCGTCTGGCTGAGCTGCTGGATTCCGACGGCGGGTCGTCAAGTGTGACGTTTTCGGCGTCCCGAACGCTTGAGGACATGAGATGAGCGATAACCGAGGACAGGACTGGCTGGACGACGCCACCGCCGAGCGGTTGCTGCGGGGTGCTCACGGTGACGACCCCGCGGAGCGGGCCTGGCGCGACGAGCGCGCCGCCGCCCTGGCCGGGTTGCTGGCCGCCGCCGCGGCTCCCGCACCCCTCGACCCGGAACGCGAGGAGGCCGCCCTCGCCGCGTTCCGTGCCGCGCGCGGCGACGACGCGCTCACCGGGGCCACCGCGGGCGTCCGCCTCGGCACGGCCGACGACTGGTCGCCCGGCGCGGGCGCTGGTGCGGTGTCCCGGAGCGGGCGGAGCCGTACGGCCCGTCACTCCAGATCGGTGACGGGCACGTTGATCGCGACCGCCGCGATGGCCGGGGTCGGCATGGCGGCCGCCGCCGGCGCGCTGCCGGCCCTGCTCGGCAGCGGCGTCCCGGACCCCGCCCCGGTGCACACCCAGAGCGGGGCGACGGCGGCCTCGGACAGCGGTTCGCCGTCACCCGGCCGCACCGCCCCGCCGACCTCCCGCCCCGGCCCCGGCCACGGCCGCCCGGCGGGCGGCACCGGCGGCACCCACGGCACCGTCCTCCCCGGCCGGCCGGCCGGGACGCTGTCCTCCTCGCCGTCCTCCACGCCGGCCCTGGACCACAGGGCGTTGTGCCGGGCCTACGCCGCGGCCGGCCGGCACCGCAAGGGCGTGGACGAGCAGGCCTACAAGCAACTGCGCAAGGCGGCGGGCGGCGGCCAGCGCGAGGTCCGCCGCTACTGCACCGATCTGCTCGGCTGGAACGCCGGGCACGGGGGGAACGGGGGCAAGGCCGAGAAGGGGGGCGAGCGGGGCGACGACGACTCCCGGGAGGACCCCGGCCGTTGGAAGAACCGTTCCGGCGGACACCACCGCCAGGGCGGCCACGGCCCGCGCGGCACCTCACGGCCCGCCCCGGTCGCACCGTCCGTACCGACCTCCAAGGCCGCACCGTCGCCACCGTCCGCCCCGGTCGTACCGTCCGACGGGCGGCCGGGACCGCACGGCGGCCACGGCGGCGAGTGACACTTTCCGGCCGCCGCGCGCTCCCATGGACGGGCCGACTGGTCATCGGCCCCGCGGATCCGGGCACTTCCCGTGCCCATGGGTCCGCACCCGAGCGCGGCCGGGCAGCTCTCCCTCCCGGCCGCGCTCCCGGGCGCGGCGGGTGCGGGGTGTGACACTTTCGGCCTGCCGGGCGCTTTAACCAGTAGACCGACTGGTCATCGGTCGAGGGGTCGCCCGGTCCCCCCGTATCGGGCCCCCAACGAGGGACGCGGGCGGAGCGCTTTCCCCCCGCTCCGCCCGCGTCCTCACGTGGTGCCGCAGGGGCGGCGGCGTAGGCTCGACGACGTGATCTTCCGGATCGAGCGGCACTGCCCGCTCCCCGCCGCCGAGGCCTGGCGCCGGGTCACCGACTGGGAACGCCACGCGGAACTGGTGCCGTTCACCACCGCCGTCGTCACGGGGGAGCGGTCGTTCACGGCACGCACCGGACTCGGGCGGATGGCCGTCGACGACCCCATGGAGATCGTGCGCTGGGAGCCGCCGGACGCGGGCCGTCCCGGGCGGTGCCGGCTGGAGAAGCGCGGCCGGACCGTGCTCGGCTGGGCCGAGATCGAGGTGTGGCCGCGGGAGGAGGGGGGCTCACGCGTGGTGTGGCGCGAGGACCTGAGGGTGCGCCCGCTGCCGGGGGCGTTCGACCGGCCCACCGCGTGGGCCGGCCGGCTGCTGTTCGGGCGGGCGCTGGACGGGCTCCTGGCCCGGGGTCACCAGTAGACGACGACCTTGTCGCCGATCCGCACCTGGTCGAAGAGCGCCGAGATCTTCGCGCGGTCGCGCACGTTGACGCAGCCGTGCGAGGCCCCCGTGTAGCCGCGGGCCGCGAAGTCGGCCGAGTAGTGCACCGCCTGGCCGCCGCTGAAGAACATCGCGTACGGCATGGGCGTGTGGTAGATCGTCGACACGTGGTTCCGGCTCTTGGCGAAGACGCTGAAGGTGCCCTCGCGGGTCGGCGTGTACTGGGAACCGAAGCGGACGTCCATCGCGGAGACGACCTTGCCGTTCACCACCCAGGCCAGGGTGCGGCTGGTCTTGCTGACGCACAGCACGCGGCCGGTCATGCAGCGCGGGTCGAGCTTCGCCACCGGGTTGCTGGTCGGCGGGTACATGGCGCCGCGCGTGGGCTGCCGGGTGACCGAGCGCAGCTTCGCCCAGGTCCTGTCCGTGACGGTGCCCGAGGCGGGCAGCTTGTGGCGGGACTGGAAGGTGCGCACCGCGGAGGCGGTGACGTCGCCGTAGTAGCCGGTGGGGTTGCGGCCGAAGAGGCCGAGCTGCTTCAGCCGCGCCTGCAGTTCGCGCACCTTCGCGCTGCTGCTGCCCCGCGCGATCACGACGACCGGGCGGGGGGTGCGGTCGGCCTCCGGCTTCTTCGTGGCGGACGGCGATGCCGTCGGCGAGGGGGAGCCGCTGCCCGGCGCAGTGCTCGGGCTCCCGGAGGGGCTCGCCGTGGGGCCCGCGGCGTCCGGTGCCACGGAGGCCCTGGCGGTGGGCTCGCTCGCCTGGGCCGTACAGCCGGCGAGGAGGGCCCCGGTGAGCAGCGCGGCGGCCGCGGCCGCCGCGCGTGTTCTTGTGACGGATATGAGTGCCACTTCGTCCCCCTGGAGATGAGTCGGTACACCCTTTGACTGATTTCCCCGGCATGTAGTTGCACCGGCCCGGTCACGGTTCGCCGCACACTGAGGAAAGGGGGCCGAGTCGCTGGAGGCATGACGCATGGCACGCGAGTCCGAATCCGGTCTGCCGATCGAGCCCGTCTACGGCCCCGACGCCCTGGACGGCTGGGACCCGGGCGAACGGCTCGGTGAGCCGGGCGGCTACCCCTACACCCGCGGTGTCCATCCGACGATGTACACCACCCGGCCCTGGACGATGCGCCAGTACGCGGGCTTCGGCACCGCCGCCGAGTCCAACGCGCGCTACCGGCAGCTGATCGCCCACGGCACCACGGGCCTGTCCGTCGCCTTCGACCTGCCGACCCAGATGGGCCACGACAGCGACGCCCCCCTCGCCCACGGCGAGGTCGGCAAGGTCGGCGTGGCCGTCGACTCGGTCGAGGACATGCGGGTGCTCTTCGACGGCATCCCGCTGGACCGGGTCTCCACCTCGATGACGATCAACGCGCCCGCCGCCCTGCTGCTCCTGATGTACCAGCTGGTCGGCGAGGAGCAGGGAGTGCCCGCGGACCGGCTCACCGGAACCATCCAGAACGACGTGCTCAAGGAGTACATCGCCCGCGGCACGTACATCTTCCCGCCCAAGCCCTCGCTGCGGCTGGTCGCGGACCTCTTCCGCTACTGCCGCGCCGAGATCCCGCGCTGGAACACCATCTCCATCTCCGGCTACCACATGGCCGAGGCCGGCGCCTCGCCCGCGCAGGAGATCGCCTTCACCCTCGCCGACGGCATCGCGTACGTCCGCACCGCCCTCGCCGCGGGCATGGACGTGGACGACTTCGCGCCCCGGCTGTCCTTCTTCTTCGTCTCGCGCACGACGCTGCTGGAGGAGGTCGCCAAGTTCCGTGCCGCCCGCCGCATCTGGGCCCGCGTCATGCGCGAGGAGTTCGGGGCGAGGAACCCCAGGTCGTGGATGCTGCGCTTCCACACCCAGACCGCGGGCGTCCAGCTGACCGCCCAGCAGCCGGAGGTGAACCTGGTGCGGGTGGCCGTCCAGGGGCTGGCGGCGGTGCTGGGCGGCACGCAGTCGCTGCACACCAACTCCTTCGACGAGGCGATCGCGCTCCCCACCGAGAAGTCCGCCCGGCTCGCGCTGCGCACCCAGCAGGTCCTGGCGTACGAGACCGACGTGACGGCGACCGTGGACCCCTTCGCCGGGTCCTACGTCGTGGAGTCGATGACCGACGACCTGGAGGCGGCCGCGCTGGAGCTGATGGCCAAGGTGGAGGAGCTCGGCGGGGCGGTGAGCGCGATCGAACGCGGATTCCAGAAGGCCGAGATCGAGCGCAATGCCTACCGGATCGCCCTGGAGACCGACTCCGCGGAGCGGGTGGTCGTCGGCGTCAACCGCTTCCAGCTGGGGGAGGAGGAGCCCTACGAGCCGTTGCGCGTCGACCCCGCGATCGAGGAGGCGCAGGTGGCGCGGCTGGCCGCATTGCGTGCCGGACGCGACAGGCGGGCCGTGGACTCGGCCTTGTCCGCGCTGCGGAAGGCCGCCGAGGGCACGGAGGACGTCCTGTACCCGATGAGGGACGCGCTCCGTGCCCGGGCCACGGTGGGCGAGGTCTGTGAGGCGCTCCGCGAGGTCTGGGGGACGTACGTCCCCTCGGACGTCTTCTGAATCACCCGGCGAAGCGGGCGAGCCAGGCGGTGACGCGCTCCGGGTCGCGCGTGGCGAGGCCGACGTAGCCGTCCGGGCGGACCACGAACAGGCCCTCGCCGTAGCCGCGGTGGACCGCGCTGCCGGCCCCCGCGCGGTGCGCGCGGGCGAAGCCGGGCAGCGCCGCGGGCGGTTCGGTGCCGACGGCCAGCACCGTGAAGTGGGGGCCGCGCAGGACGTCGAAGAGCCGCCCGTCGCCGGACAGGGGTGCGTCGGGCGCGCGGTCCCCGGCCCGCAGGGCGTCCTCGGCGAGGCCCTCGCGGGTCTCGGCGGTGAGCGGGCCGTCGCGGTAGCCGAGACCGAGCTGGTGGACCTCGGCGCCCCGCTGGTTCATCGGCCGGCCCCGGCTGATGGTGCTGCGGTGCAGGTGCGTGCTCATGCCGAGGACGTCGGCGGCGACCGGCAGCCGCTCCTGCTCGTAGCTGTCCAGCAGCTCGGCCGCGGCGCCGTGCCGCAGCACCTGGCCGAGCTTCCAGCCGAGGTTGTAGGCGTCCTGGATGCCGGTGTTGAGGCCCTGGCCGCCCGCGGGGGAGTGGATGTGGGCGGCGTCCCCGGCGAGCAGGACCCGGCCCTCCCGGAAGCGTTCTGCCAGGGCGGCGCGCGGCCGGAAGTCGGAGCTCCACATGACCTCGAGCACGTCGTCGGCCGACAGGTGGGTGCGCTGTTCGACGGTCTTGCGCACCCCGTCCGGTGAGGTGTCGGGGCGTTCCGCGCCGGCCGGGTACGTCGCGACGAACTGGAAGTCCCGGTCGGTGCCGCCCATCGGGAAGGCGACGGCGCCGGTGCCGTCCGGGCCCCGCCACACGTGGGTGTGCTCGCGGTCCAGGCCGGTCAGCGTCACGTCGGCGACGAGCATCGGGGCGGGGTCGACGGTCTCGCCGTGCATGGCGATGCCCAGGGCCCTGCGCACGGCGCTGCGCCCGCCGTCGGAGGCGACCAGGTACGCCGCCCGTACGGTCGTGCCGTCGGCCAGTTCCGCGGTCACGCCGTCCGCGTCCTGGGTGAGACCGGTGAGCCCGGCGCCGAAGCGGACCGAGCCGCCCAGTTCGCGCAGCCGCGCGTGCAGGATCTCCTGCGTGCGCCACTGGGGGACCATCCACGTCGCGCCGTACGGGGCGGCGGAGGTGGCGGGCACCCGCTCGAACATCTCCCACTCGTGGACCGGACGGCCGTCCTGCCAGACGCGGCCCTGCGGGTAGGGGCCGCCCGACGCGAGGACGAAGCCGACCACACCGAGGTCGTCGAGCACCTCCAGCGAGCGGGGCTGCAGGCCCTTGCCCCGTGAGCCGGGGAACAGCCGGTCGGAGCGCTCCACGACGAGCGCGGGCACGCCGCGGCGGGCGAGGTCGACGCCGAGGGCGAGTCCGGTGGGGCCGGCCCCGACGATCAGGACGCCGGTTTCCTTAACACTGTTAAGTTCCATGTCCCGAGGGTTCCCTTAACGGTGTTAAATTGTCAAGGGGTACCGACGGACGGACAGGATGGGCACGTGGCAGCGACGCGACTGGACCGCGACAAGGTGGTGGAGACCGCCCTCGGCCTGCTGAACGAGGAGGGGCTGGAAGGGCTGACCCTGCGTCGGCTCGCCAAGGAGCTCCAGGTGCAGGCACCGGCCCTGTACTGGCACTTCGCCAACAAGCAGGCCCTGCTCGACGCCATGGCCACCCGCATGCTGCGGCAGATGCTGGAGCGCGGCATGGGCCAGGAGGTCCCCGGCTCCGACTGGCGGGACTGGATCGCCACCGCCTGCCGCGGCACCCGTGCGGCCCTGCTGGCCTACCGGGACGGCGCCAAGGTCTTCAGCGGCACGCACCTCACCGACGACAGCCACGCGGGCGCCCTGGAGCGCTACCTGGGTGCCTTCGTCGAGCAGGGGTTCCGCGTCGAGGACGCCCTCAACGCGTGGTTCACCGCGTACACCTTCACCATCGGCTTCGTGATCGAGGAGCAGGCCGTGCAGCCGCTGCCCGGCCGACGCGACCCGCGCTACGACACCGACGAGCGGCAGGCCCGTCTCGGCGGGGAGTTCCCGCTGGTGGGCGAGGCCGGCCGGGAGATGTTCGACCACTACGACGCGCGCTTCGAGACCGGTCTGCGGGTCCTCGTCGCGGGGATCGAGCGGACCCTCGCCCCGGACGGCGCGCGGTAGTCACCGCGCGGCCATCAGCGCGCGGAGGGCCGGCGCGACCTCCGCGCCGGCCCCCGTGGCCCTGACGTCCCGAGGTCAGCCGCGGGACGTCACATGCCTGATCCGCCGTGCGACCCTGCGCACGGCCGGATTGGCCGGCAGGAACGCCAGCTGGGACGGCACCGCCCCCGGGAGCGCCAGGGACGCCAGCCGGCGCCGCTTGAAGTAGCGCCAGGTGCCGGTGTCCAGGCCGTCCGTCAGGTAGCGGACCGCCTCGTCCCGCAGATGCGCGTACGTCTGGTGCTGCATGCAGTAGCCCACGGCGCGCACCAGCGGTGTCAGGTCCCGCTCGACCCGCTCCGCCGTCGGCGGCCGCCAGGCTTCCGCCGCCTCGCGGTACGTCCGGTCCTCCAGGTCCGGCAGGAGGCGGTCGGCGATCGTGACGGGCACGCGGTTGCTGTTCTGGTACGGCGTCAGCCGGTCCAGCACCAGCTCCGTGCCGACCCGGGCGACCGGCAGCCCGTGCAGGGCGGACGCGGTGAACAGCGCGGTGGAGAAGCAGCCGACGACGAGCCGGGGGCGGGTCCGCAGGAAGAGCACCTCGGCGAGCTCGGACGCCCCGGCCACGGTCAGTTCCGCCCCCAGGGCCTCCGCCTCCCGCTCCAGCCGCTGCGACCAGTGCGCGGGCGCCGTCGGGTGCGGCTTGAAGACCACCGTGCGGTGCCCCGCCGCGACGGCGCCGCGCACCATGCGGACGTGCAGCTCCTCCTCCTCGGCGGCGGTGAGGACGCCCAGCGCCGACAGGTACTGCCCGAGCAGCAGCGCGCCGCCCTCGGGGAGGGGAGCCGGGGCCGCGGCGTGCTCCGCGATCCCCGCCAGGACGCCGGTGAAGGCCTCCGCGGGGACGAGCCGGGCCGGGACGTCGTGCTCCGACAGCAGCAGCGGCCGCAGCCCGGGGACCAGGTCCAGGTGCAGCAGCCGGCCCACCCGGGTCGTGACGAGCGGGTCCAGCTTGTCCCGGGTCGGGCCGTAGACCATGAGGCCGTCGGCGTACACCTCGACGGGCGCGCCCGGGAAGACGTTCACCAGCGCCAGGGCCGGGTCGACGTGCAGGGACTCGACGACCAGCTCGACCTCGTCCCCGCCGAGGTCCCACAGCCGCCGCAGGTGGCGCTCCCACAGGGGCACGTCCTCGGGGCGCGGGGACCACCCGGAGGGGTGCAGCGGGGCGATCGTGTCGTTCCACGAGAGCACCCGGTCGAAGCGGCCGCGCAGCGCCCCGAAGCCCGGTGCCGTGTCCAGCGCCGGCGCGATCTCGGGCACGGCGGCGTTGTTGCTGACCAGCAGCAGCCTGCGGTCGGCCGGGGCGAACAGCCCGGCGTCCATCGCGGCGGCCACCGTGGCGGCGCCGAACAGCGTCGACGCCAGGAACACCTGGGTACGGGGCATCACGCGGCCACCGCCCCGGCGAGGCCGCGGCGCCTGCGTGTCCGGCGCAGCAGCAGGCTGCGCTTCATGTCCATCGAGTCCAGCGCCTCGTTCAGGATCTCCTGCGGCATCTGCTTCAGGGCGGCCGCGCTCATCGCCTTCAGCTTCCGTGCGACCCGGGGCTCGTAGCGGCCCATGGCGCCCAGGTGGTGCGCGATCACCGCGCAGTAGGTGCGCACCGCCTTGGGCAGGAAGCGGTCCGCGTCGGGGTCCGCCGCGGTCTCGGCGAGGACCTGGTCGAAGGAGCGGATGAAGTCCAGCTGGCGGATGTCGCCGATCTGGGTGAGCGAGGTGGCCACCCCGCGCCGGTAGAAGACGCCCAGCAGGCCGACGACCGCGAAGGACTTCGCCTCGCGGTGCAGCCGCCAGATCCACGGCCGGTCCTCGGCGGTGCGCAGCCCGTCGGGGAAGTGCAGCAAGCCCGCGTCGACCAGCCGCCGGTGGTAGATCCCGGCCCAGGCGTACGGGTAGTCCACCGAGGTCGTGCGGTCGGCGGGGAGGATCGCCTCGCGCGGGTCGAGGGCGACCCCGCGGCGGCCGTGCGGCACCCGGGCGAGGGTGCGCCTGCGCCCGTGGGAGACGACGTGGTCGGTGCGCACGAAGTCGGTGCCGAGGGTCTCGATGGCCTCCAGCAGCCGCGGCAGGTAGCCCTCGGCCAGCCAGTCGTCGCCGTCGAGGAAGGTCAGGTACTCGCCCCGGGCGGCGTCGATGCCCGTGTTGCGGGCGGTGGCGAGCCCGCCGTTCCTCTCATGGGAGACGAGTATCGCCCCGGGCAGGTCGGGCAGCGCGCGCTCGAGGATTCCCGGGGTGTCATCCGTTGCGCAGTCGTTCACGAGAATGAACTCGAAATCCGCGCGCGTATTCGCGCGGAGGCTCCTCAACATGTCAGGAGCGAAATCCTGCACGTTGTAGAACGGGACGATGACGGAGAGCTTAACCACGTCGCGCACCCTATGGGGCGGCTCGTCCCCCACCCTGACGCCTTCCCCACCCCAAGGTGAACGGGAGATGGCGGAATCATGAATCCGCCGTCGGGGGCGGCCGATTCCCCATTCGGCGGCGCGTTGTTAACCGTCCGTTGGCGTTGCGTTGGAGACCCGCTCGGAATGCATTCCTAGCGTCTGCGGCGTGCCAGCAAGTACCGCCGACCCGATCAGGGTCACCGTCCTCGCCGACTCGGACACCCGATGGAAATGGGGTGCGCTGACGGCGCGCCGCATCGCCCCGGAGGCGCGGCTCGACGCCCGCCTGCTCCGCGGCCGGGCGACCCCGACCGAGCGCCAGCTCGCCGAGGTCGGCATCCCCGCGGACTCGATGCGCGAGGTCACGGCGGCGCAGTTCCTGGCCGGGACCTCCCGTGACACCGCGGACGTCGTCGTGCTCTCCTGCGTCGGCGGCACCGTCCAGGCCATGCTGCACGGACTCGCCCGCGCCTGGCAGGGCACCCCCCGCCGTCCGGTCGTCGTCACCGGCTACGTCGGGGTCGTCTACGAGAAGCTCGCCGACGGGCTCCTGCTGCGGGCCGGCGCCGACGCCGTGCTCGCCAACAGCGCCCACGACGCGCAGCGCTTCCGCGACGTCTACGAGGGCGTCGGCACCGACGCCGGGACGGTCGTGGAGACCGCCCTGCCCTTCCTGGAGGGCAAGCCCTACGAGCCCTCCGCGGACCGGCCGTTCACCGTGGTCTTCGCCGTCCAGCCCTCCGTGCCGGACAGCCGCAGGGACCGCACGTACCTGCTGGGCCGCGCGGTGGACCACGCGCGCTTCCACCCGGAGCGCGAGGTGCTGGTCAAGCTGCGCAGCAAGCCCGGCGAGCACACCACGCACATCGAGGAACAGCCGTACCAGAAGCTGGTGGCCAAGCTGGACCCGCCGAAGAACCTCAAGCTCGTCTACGGGCACATGGGCGAAGTCCTGGACCGCACCGACCTGCTGGTCACGGTGAGTTCGACGGCGGCGCTGGAGTCCATGCACCGCGGCATCCCCACGGCCGTCCTCACCGACCTCGGGATCCGCGAGGCGCTCGGCAACCACCACTTCCTCGGTTCCGGCGCCTACGCCTCCTGGGACCAGATCGACTCCGGCGAGGTGCCGAGGGTGCACCCCGAGTGGGCCCGCAGCCAGGGCATCGCCTCCGACGGCGACCCCTTCCGTGCCGTGCGCGAGCGCGTCACGGAACTGACCGCCGCCCCTGTGCTCCCGCCGCTGGCGCCGTACTACACGACCACCACCGCGCCCGGTTACCTGCCCGGCGTGCTCGCCCGCCACGGCCTCGACCCCAAGGGCGAGCCGCTGCCCGGCGCCGCGACCGAGCCCACCGAGCCCAGCCCGCTGCGCCGGGCCGTGCGCGACATCGCGCGCAACTCCGCGCGCGCCGCGTACCGCCAGGGCGTGCAGCGCGTCGCGCCCGTGATCCGCAGGTGGGGCCAGCTGTGAACCCGCCCCCCAAATCGCAAGGAGCCACCATGCCAACGGTGTTGGCCGTCATTCCCGCCCGCGGCGGCTCGAAGGGCGTACCCGGCAAGAACCTCGCACCCGTCGGCGGCGTGCCGCTGGTCGTCCGCGCCGTGCGCGCCTGCCGGGAGGCCGGCCTCGTCACCGACGTCGTCGTCTCCACCGACGACCCCGCCATCGCCGACGCGGCCCGCACCGCCGGCGCCGAGGTCGTCCTGCGCCCGGCCGCCATCGCCGGGGACACCGCCACCAGCGAGGCCGCGGTCCTGCACGCGATGGACGCGCACGAGGCGATGACCGGGCGCGGCGCCGACGTGGTGCTGCTCGTCCAGTGCACCAGCCCGTTCATCACCACCGAGGACGTCAACGGCGTGGTCGCCGCGATCGTTGAGGACGGCGCGGACACGGCCGTGACCGTGGCCCCCTTCCACGGCTTCATCTGGCGTGACGCCGCCGACCAGATCGGCGCCGCCGCCGCGGCCGCCGACGAGGCCGCCGAGGGCGGCCGGTCCCGTACGACGGTGGCCGCCGCGACCGGCGGTTACGGCGTCAACCACGACAAGGCCCACCGCCCGCGTCGCCAGGACCGCCCGCAGGACCTGCTGGAGACCGGCGCCGCCTACGCGATGCGCGTCCCGGGCTTCCGCGAGGCGAAGCACCGCTTCTTCGGCCACACCGCGCTGGTGCGGACCGACCCCGCCAAGGTCCTGGAGATCGACGAGCCGGACGACCTGGCCCGCGCCCGCGCCCTGGCCCCGCTGCTCGACCCCGCGACGGAGACCGCCCCCGAGGCGCCGGCGCACCCGACCCGCGACGACGTCGACGCGGTCGTACTCGACTTCGACGGCACCCAGACCGACGACACGGTGCTGGTCGACTCCGAAGGACGCGAGGCCGTCACCGTGCACCGCGGTGACGGGCTCGGGATCGCCGCCCTGCGCGACAACGGCCTGCCCGTCCTGATCCTGTCCACGGAGACCAACCCGGTCGTCGCCGCGCGGGCCCGCAAGCTCAAGGTCCCCGTGCTCCACGGCATCGACCGCAAGGACCTCGCACTCAAGCAGTGGTGCGAGGAGCAAGGAATCGCCCCCGAGCGGGTCCTGTACGTCGGCAACGACGTCAACGACCTCGGCTGTTTCGCGCTCGTCGGCTGGCCCACGGCCGTCGCCAACGCGCACGACATCGTCAAGGACGCCGCCCGCTCCGTCACCGCAATGCCCGGAGGACGCGGAGCTGTCCGCGAGATCGCCTCGTGGATCCTCGGCCCCTCACTTTCCCGAAGGGAACTCTCCCAGTGACCACCACCAACGCCCGCCTTCGTCCGATCGGCGACCGCCTGGTCGGCCCCGGCCAGCCCGTCTACGTCACCGGCGAGATCGGCATCAACCACAACGGCTCCCTCGAGGACGCCTTCGCCCTGATCGACGCGGCCGTGGAGGCCGGCGCGGACGGTGTGAAGTTCCAGAAGCGCACCCCGGAGATCTGCACCCCGCGCGACCAGTGGGACATCGAGCGTGACACCCCCTGGGGCCGCATGACGTACATCGACTACCGCCACAAGGTGGAGTTCGGTGAGGACGAGTACCGCGCGATCGACGAGTACTGCACCAAGAAGGGCATCGACTGGTTCGCCTCCCCGTGGGACGTCCCCTCGGTCGAGTTCCTGGAGAAGTTCGAGAACGTCCGCGTCCACAAGGTCGCCTCGGCCTCGCTGACCGACGACGAGCTGCTGCGCGCCCTGCGCGCCACCGGCAAGACGGTCATCCTCTCCACCGGCATGTCCACCCCGAAGCAGATCCGCCACGCGGTGGAGGTGCTCGGCAGCGAGAACATCATCCTGTGCCACGCCACCTCGACCTACCCGGCGAAGCACGAGGAGCTCAACCTGCGGATGATCAACACCCTGCAGGGTGAGTTCCCGAACGTGCCGGTCGGCTACTCCGGCCACGAGATCGGCCTGCAGACCACGCTCGCGGCCGTCGCCCTCGGCGCGGTCTTCGTGGAGCGCCACATCACCCTCGACCGCGCCAACTGGGGCTCGGACCAGGCCGCCTCCGTCGAGCCGCAGGGTCTGGACCGCCTGGTCCGCGACATCCGCATCATCGAGCAGGCGCTCGGCGACGGTGTCAAGAAGGTCTACGAGGGCGAGCTCGGCCCGATGAAGAAGCTGCGCCGCGTGCCCGGCGTCATCGCCGAGCAGGAGGCGGCGCAGGCGGCCGCCGCGGCCGAGCCGCAGTCGGTGTCGGCCTGATCCATGAGCGACAGCGGCACTCTGGCACTCGTAGAGAGCCCCGTTCAGCTGCTCAACGTGCTGGAGTGGGCGCATGTTCACCCGCCCGCGGTGCCCACGCCGCGGCCCGGGACGGCCACGGCCGTCCCGGGCCCGGCGGCGCCCGGGCGGCCGCTCACCATCGTCGCCCTCGCCCCGCGTGACCCCATGACGCGTGGCCAGCTCCGTCGCATGACGGAGCTGGCGATGGACGAGGGCATCACGGTGCGCTGGTGCGAAGCCCGTTCCTCCCGGGGTTCGCTGTTGCGCACCGCCGTCGAACTGACCCCGGCCCTGCGGGCCGCGGGGCGGGTCGTCCTCGGCGACCCCTTCTCCCGGCTGGTGCAGGTGCTCCTGCCGCTCAGCCGGGCGAAGGAGATCACCGTCGTGGACGACGGCACGGCGACCATGGAGTTCACCGAACTCCTCGCCAGGGGTGCCCGGCTCGTCCGCTGGCACCGCAGCGGCCGCCGGCTGTCGCCGGTGGACGCCGCCTTCGGCGTCTTCGCCTCAGCCGCCCGGCGCCGACTCACCCCAGGCGCCGGGCGGCGGGTCGAGCTGTTCAGCTCGATGCCCGCCTCGCCTCCCCCCGGAATGGCGCTGCGGACCAACCGCTTCGCCTGGACACGGGCACGGTTCGGCCCGCCCACCATCAGTGCCGGCACCGACATCGTGGGCACCTCCCTCGTGGAGACCGGGGTGGTCGACCCCGAGCGCTACCTGACCGCCGTCGCCGCCCTGACCCGGGCGCACGGTGCCACCCGCTACTTCGCGCACCGCCGGGAGAGCGCCGACAAGCTGCACCGGCTCTCGGCGGAGACCGGGCTGCAGATCGTCCGGCCCGACCTGCCGCTGGAACTGATCGCCCGCCGTGGCCCGATCGGGCACACGGTCCTGAGCTTCCCCTCCACGGTCGTGCACACCCTGCCGCTCGCCCTGGAGGGCACCGGAGTCAAGATCAGGGTCTGCGACGTCGATCCGGAGTGGCTGACCGACCGGGCCTCGCCGCGGGCCCAGAGCTTCCTGTCCGGGATCACCGGCAGCGCCCGCGACCTGCACGGCCTCGCCTCGGTGGCCTCGGGCACGGCCGCCGTCAACTGAGCCCGTCCGGCAGGGCGGACGAGACCGACCCGCACCGGCCCGCCGGCCCGTTCCGCCGGCGGGTCAGTGCGTCACGGAGACGACCTCCATCTCCGTCGGCAGACCGCCGGTGCCCAGCTGGGCGGCGAGCCGGCCGGCGGAGCTGCGGGTGTAGTTGCCGGTGATGACGGCGGTGCCGCCGGTGATGGCCGAGTTGACCAGCGGCGCCGACAGCACCGCGCCGTCCAGCACCATCGCGCACTGGTTGGCCGGGCTCAGCTGCGTGGCCAGACGCGCGGTGAGGTCGGCGAACTTCCGTGCGCCGCTGTTGCCGAAGGTCATCCGGATCTGCCATCCGGTGGCGTTCCGCGTGTCGAGTACGGCCTCCGCCTCGCTGATCTCGGTGCCGCCCAGGGCGACGGGTCCGAGCAGGTACTTCGTCCACGTGCCGCTCTCGGCCCGTTCGGCGCAGGCTACGGCCCACCGTGCGTCGCCCTGCTGGTGGTCGACCCGCTGGGCGGGCGCCGAGCAGTCCAGAGCGGCGTACTCCGCGCCACCGGGAGCGGAGCCGCCGGTGCCCGGGCCGGGACCCGTCCCGGATCCGGACGGGGGCGCGGGCGAGCCGGTGCCGGAGGCCTCCAGCAGCACCACCGGCCGGAAGACCAGGACCGCGGGCTTCCCCAGCGAGGCGATCTCCCGCTCGCTCCCTCCGCGCAGGGAGAGGGTGACCCGGCCCGCGCCGGCCTCCACGGTGACGTCCTCGTAGCCGAAACCCTCGGCGCGCCGCCCCATGAGGTCGGCGATCTGCCGCAGCCGCGCCGCGTCCACGGGATCACGCGGGGCGAACACCGCCTTCGTACGGGGGCCGTCGGCGGACTTGCCCGCCCCCTCGCCGTCCCCCGGCAGCGAGCATGCCGCCGCCAGCGCCGCACAGCAGACCGCGAGCGCCACCATCGACCGCCCACGGCGCGGACGCTCACCCACCGGTGATGGCCCGTACGCTCTCGTGCACCGCCGTGACCAGCCCGCTCAGCGCGGTGGCGTCGCCGACGAGGGCCCGCAGCCGGGTCAGCCGTTCGCCCACCCGGCGGCCGTCCACCTCCTCCGCCGTGAGGTCGTCCGCCAGGGCGCCGGCCTCCTCCCCGGCGGCCTCGGCGCCCTCCAAGGCGTCCAGGCGGCGGCGGAGTTCGCCGATCGCGGCGAGCGCCGCGCGCAGAGCCTCGGCGTCCGTGCCGTCCTTGCGGGCGGACGACCCGCGCCCGGCGGCCAGGGCCGAGTCGCTGACCCGGGCGTCTCCCGCGATCACGATGCCGTGGTTGACCTGCGGAGCCGGATCCTGCGGCGTCACTTCGCGCCCCCCTCGCTGCCCGTCCCCGCCGCGGGCTGCCGGACGCCGGTGGAGATCGCGGCGGCACCGGAGCCCGCCGCGATGCTGCCGCTCATGGAGCCGCCGGTCATCATGATCCCCTGGTTGAGGATGACGTTCCGATGCTGCGTCAGGTCGCCCCGGTCCAAGCCGTGTTCGGCGAGGAACTCGGCGAGCGTGCCGAGGATCTGCAGCTCGATCTGCTTGCCGATCCGCGTGACGTCCACCTTCTGGAAGAAGTCGCGGTAGGTGTGCGAGGACGCCAGCTCGCGCAGGCTGATCCTGGCCCCGAAGTCATAGCGCCGGTCGTCCGTGATCGCCGTCCGCTGCGCCGCCAGGGCGCGCTCGCGCCGGGCCGGGGCGCGCAGCTCCGCATAGGCGTCGGGCAGCGCGGACATCAGCACCGAGCGGCTGAGCAGCAGCGCGTCCGCGAGTCCGGGCGCCGCCTCCTCGGCCTCCTCGGGACGGGAGACGGAGTCGGCGACCCGGTAGGCCTCCCGGACCGGGGTCAGCACCAGGGTGTTGGCCTGCAGGTACAGCGTCGCCCCGCTCACCGCGGTCTGGACGAAGACCGACAGCACCAGGTCCGTCCCCCAACTGCGCACCTGCGCGGCCAGGCAGTGCCGTACGGGGCCGTCGACGACGCCCCGGGCCGCCGCGATCCGCTCCGAGGAGAGCTGGTCGGCCGGCCTGCCCTCGGGCGGCCAGTGGCCCGCGGCGCCGGGCCAGAACACCGCCTCCCCGTACAGCGCGTTCTGCCGCAGTTCCGTGCCGTGGACGAAGACCTTCTCCGTGACCTCCAGGCCGGGGATCCGGTCCACCGGGGAGGCCGCGGCCGCGCGCAGGGCGTCGAGGTCGTCGGCCATCCGCCGGATCAGCCCGGCCGTGTCGAAGGGCACCGGCGGCGGCTCCTGCCCGGAGCCCGGCTGGTGGCCCTCGGGGGTCAGCCGCATCGCGAAGGACCACGAGGTGACCTCGTCGCCCGCACCCACGAAGGGCCGGTAGCCGCTGTAGACGACCAGGTTGGCGTCGCCGCCCACGGAGGACTGCGGCAGCCCCGCCGCGTCCGGGTCGCGGGGCGGATCCTCCGCGGGGGAGCGGAAGGCCTCACGGGTCAGCTGCTCACGGATGGCCTTCCACGCCGCGTTGCGCTGCTCCCAGGTGAACAGCCACGGGCAGCCGATCAGCAGCACCAGCGTCAGCAGGAAGGTCACCACCGGTCCGGCGCTCGGCCAGAACGGCACCAGCGCGCCGAGCCACGAGGCCGCCAGCAGGACGGCGAGCTGCACCGCCAGGGCCCGCAGCACCGCCATGACGGCCGGGTCGCGCCGCCCCTCCCGGACCCGGCGCCGCCTCGGCAGCACCGAGCCCGTCTGCGTGCCGCCCCCGGGCAGGAAGGCGGTGGCGAACCAGTAGGCGAGGGTGGTCACCGGGGCGACCAGCAGCGAGAGGACGAAGACGGCGCCGACGGCCAGATCCCGTTTGCGCAGGTCGCGCAGGGTCTGCTCGGCGTGGGCGCCGACCCGGTCGAGGTCGACGCCGTAGGAGGGCGCGCAGGCCCGGTACCGCTCGTGCCGCAGCGCGTGCACCACGCGGCGCGCGAAGCCCTCGTCCAGACGCGCCCCCGCGCACATGTAGCGGGTGGACGCGCTCCAGTCCTCCTCTGCGCCGTAGGGAGCCGAGGACGCCCCCTGCGGCGTCCGCGGCGCGTGCCCGGGGCGGGGCGGCGGCACCGCGGCCGTGCCGCCGCCCGCACCTCCGCCGCCTGCACCTCCGCCGCCTGCACCTCCGCCGTCCGCGCCGTACGCCTCCGTGTCCCCGGTGGCCCCCGTGCTCCCGGCGCCCGGGTATCGCGATGTCACACGCCCCACCCCTTTTCCCCTCGTCACACCAGTCTGGTGGCCGCCGGCGAGCTCCCGAAAGGCGCGGCAAGAGGGAAAACCGGTCGCGCCGGGGCGTGTTGAAGTGCGGGGGCGCGCAAGGGCGCGCGGGTCGGCGGCCGGTGTCGTTCCACTCTCCGCAAGATCCACTTCACCGAGCGGTCACCCGTACCCGGTTGTCTTGATCCATGGCAACGGCACCGAGGTCCGCGCCGCGCATCGCGGTCCTCGCGGACAGTGCGCTCGACGGCGACTCCCGGGCGCACCGTGTGGCGGCGGCCGCGGCCGCCGCAGGGTACGAGGTCACGCTCATCGGCCGCGCCCCGGAAGGGCCGCACCCCTCCGGACGCGGTGCCGGCACCGCGCCCGGGGGAGTGCGGCTCATCCGCGTCACCGTCGCCGAGACGCTCCACCGGCGTCGGCTGCAGCGCCCCCGTCCGGGCCTGCGGCACGCCCTCGCCTACCGCAGCTCCGAGTCGCACGCCTACCGCACCGCGCTGCTCGCCGCCCACACGGCCCTGCTGGCCTCCCGCGGGGCCGAGCTGGACGTGATCCACCGCCCTTTACCGGTGAAGGCCGCCGCCCGTCTGGCCCACGCGGGCGGCAGGTTCCGGCACGTGATGCGCCGTGCCTGGACGGCGCTGCGCTCGGCGCAGTACCGCGCCGCCGTCCGCCGCCGCGCCACCCCCGGCGGACCCCTCGAAGGCGCCGCCGCCACCGCGACCCGGCTGCTGCTCGGCAAGCGCTGCTGGCGCCGGCTCGACCCGCTCCTGCTCGACCTGGAGATCGCCTACGGCCCGGTCCTCGACGAACTGCGCCCGCACCTCGTGCACGCCCTGGGCCACCGGACCCTGGGCACCGCCGTGCGGGCCGCGATGCGCGCCGAGGGCACCGGTCACCGGGTGGAGGTGGTCTGGGACACCACCGCCAAGACCGAGCCCACCCGCCGTGCCGCCGTCGCCCGCGACGCCCACGAGCGCAGCTACGTGCCGCTGACGGACGGCGTCGTCACCGTCGCCGACACCTACGCCGACCGCCTCCGCGAGCGCCACGGGCTGCCCGCCCGCCCCGCGGTGGCCCGCAACACCCCGCCGCACGAGCCGCTGCCCTCCCCGCCGCCGCCCGGCGTCCGCGACCGCTGCCACCTCGCCCCGGAGGTCCCGCTGCTGGTCCACAGCGGCTCCGCCGGTCCCGCCCGCGGCCTGCTCACGGTCGTCGACGCGCTGCCCAAGCTGTACGACCTGCACGCCGCGCTGGTCGTCCCCGACCTCGACGACCCCTGGATCCGCACCCTCACCGGCCGCGCCGCCGAGCTGGGCGTGGCCCGCCGGCTGCACGTGCTGCCCTACGTGCCGCCCGCCGAGATCCCGCGCTTCCTGTCCTCGGCCGACATCGGGGTGCTCCCGGTGCACCGGCTCCCCGACCGGCAGGTCGCGCTCCCGGCCCGCTACTTCGAGTACGCGCACGCCCGGCTGCCCGTGGTGGTCAGCGACGTCCGCGTGCTGGCCCGGCCGACCCTGGAGATCGGCAACGGCGAGGTCTTCCGCTCGGGGGACACCGCCGACTTCGTCCGTGCCGTCGGCGCCGTGCTGACCAACCCGCGCCGCTACCGCAAGGCCTACGAGCGTGCGGACGTGCTGCGCGAGTGGTCCTGGCAGAAGCAGTCCGAGCCGCTCATCGACCTCTACGCGCGGCTCCTGGGCCCGCGCCGTCCCTCCTCCGAGCCGTCCGGATCCGGGGCTCCCGCCGCCTTCGCCTGAGCCGCAGCCTGAGCCGCCCGGGGCCGGTCACAGGGCGTTGCCCCGCGGACGGCGGCCGTCCGTGCCGGCCGGGTCCGCGTTGCCGACTCGGCCGACCTCGCGGAGGCCGCCGGGCTGCCCGCCGGCCCTGAGCCAGGGGGATCCGGGCCCTCGTCCGGCCCGTGCCGGGTCACCTGCGGGGAGTGGTCCCGCGCCGGGCCGTCGGTGGTGGTGGACCGCGCCGTCCGCATGCCGGTCCGGCCGACGTGGGAGGACGCTCCTGGGCCCGCGCCGTCCCTCCCCCGAGCCGTCCGGATCCGGGGCTCCCGCCGCCTTCGCCCGAGCCGCAGCCTGAGCCGCCCGGGGCCGGTCACAGGGCGTTGCCTCGCGGCAGGGCGATCGTTGGGCCACTATGGAGTGGCTAGGGATAAACCAGGTTCATACCCCTGTACAGCGCGGGGTACGCGCCGAACGGGGGAGTTTTTCTTCCTCGCGCGGCATGAATTTACGGCGATGTAGCGATCAGGAGCACAGATGCGGTCTAGCCTGTCGGAGGTGAACGACTCAGCCTCCGAACCCTCCGAAAAGCCCGTGCCAGTGGCGCCCACAGTTCCCGCCGCACCCGAAGGTGCGCTGTTGGGCGTCGTGCCCGAGCGGCTCAGGGCCGAACTCGTGGCGTTCCGGCGGGACCTGCACATGAACCCCGAGCTGGGCCGGCAGGAGTTCCGTACCACCGCCGCGGTGAAGGTCTGTCTGGAGCAGGCCGGCCTCAAGCCCCGTGTGATGCCCGGCGGCACGGGTCTGCTGTGCGACATCGGTGCCACCGACCCGGAGCGTCCGCGGCTGGCGCTGCGCGCGGACCTCGACGCGCTCCCGATCCCGGACACCAAGCGTGTGGAGTACCGCTCCACCGTCCCCGGCCGGGCGCACGCCTGCGGCCACGACGTGCACACCACGGTGGTGCTCGGCGCCGGCCTGGTCCTGGCGGAGCTGGAGCGCGAGGGCAAGCTGAGGCGTCCGGTACGGCTGGTGTTCCAGCCGGCCGAGGAGGTCATGCCGGGCGGTGCGCTGGACGCCATCAAGGCGGACGCGCTGGACGGCGTGGGCCGGATCCTGGCCCTGCACTGCGACCCGAAGGTCGAGGTCGGGCGGATCGGGCTGCGTCAGGGATCGATCACCTCCGCCGTGGACCGGCTGGAGCTCTCCCTGGACGGCGCGGGCGGCCACACGGCCCGCCCCCACCTGACCACCGACCTGGTGATGGCCACCGCCAAGATGGCCACCGAGCTGCCGGCCGTGCTGGCCCGCCGGATCGACCCCCGTTCCGGGATGAGCATCGTGTGGGGCCGCATCGAGGCGGGTCACGCGGCCAACGTCATCCCGCAGCACGCCGAGCTGGAGGGCACGGTCCGCTGCCTGGACCTGAACGCCTGGCACGAGGCCCCCGACCTGGTCCACGAGGTGATCGACCAGGTGGCCGCCATGTACCGGGCGAAGTGGGAGCTGACGTACCACCGCGGGGTGCCGCCGGTGGTCAACGAGGCGGACTCGACCGAGCTGCTGCGCGACGCCATGACGGCCCGCTACGGCGCGCACACCGTCGAGGACACGGAGCAGAGCCTGGGCGGCGAGGACTTCTCCTGGTACCTGGAGAAGGTTCCGGGCGCGCTGGCGAGGTTGGGCGTACGGCCCGTTGGGGACACGTCAAAGCGTGATCTGCATCAAGGTGACTTCGACGTCGACGAGGGCGCGATCAAGGTCGGCGTGGAGCTGTTCACCTCCGCTGCGCTGCTGGCATGACGGTGGGTGACCCGGTCGACACGGCCGGGTCACCTGGCCGAAATGCGACGATCCGATAACGGGCGGCCAACCCCCCTTTACCTGACATCTACGCGCGTTAAGCTCCGGTTAAGCCAGCGCCGGACGGGGCGCTCAGAGTTGAAGGGGTACCCTCTTGCGCCGGGTAACCAAGATCGCCGCCGCGGGTATAGCCTCCGCGGCTCTCGCGCTCACCGCGACCGCTTGCGGCAGCAGCTCCAAGGACAGCGACGGTGACAGCAGCAGCAGCGGCAAGCTGAAGGTCGGCGTCGCCTACGACGTGGGTGGCCGTGGTGACCACTCGTTCAACGACTCCGCCGCCCAGGGCCTGGACAAGGCGAAGGAGGACTTCGGCGTCGACGTCAAGGAGCTGACCGCCAAGACCTCCGACACCGAGGCCGACCGCGAGCAGCGCCTGGAGGACCTGGCCGACGCGGGTTACAACCCGGTCATCGGTGTCGGCTTCGCCTACGGCGAGTCCATCACGGCCGCGGCCAAGAAGTACCCCAAGACGACCTTCGCGATCGTCGACTCGGTCGTCGACGCCAAGAACGTCGACAGCATCGTCTTCACCGAGGAGCAGAGCTCCTACCTCGCCGGTGTCGCCGCCGCCCTGAAGACCAAGGACAACAAGGTCGGCTTCATCGGTGGCGTGGACATCCCGCTGATCAACAAGTTCGAGGCCGGCTTCCGCCAGGGCGTCGAGGACACCAACTCGAAGGTCAAGGTCACCACCCAGTACCTGACCAGCGGCTCGGACCTCTCCGGCTTCTCCGACCCCGCCAAGGGCAAGGCCGCCGCGCAGGGCATGCTGGACAACGGCATCGACGTGATCTACGCCGCCGCGGGCTCCTCCGGCAACGGCGCCATCGAGGCCGTCGCCGGCAAGTCCGGCGCCTGGGCGATCGGTGTCGACTCCGACCAGCACGAGCAGCCGGGTCTGGCCAAGTACAAGGACTCGATCCTGACCTCCGCGCTGAAGAACGTGAACGTCGCGGTCTACGAGGTCGTCGAGTCGGTCAAGAGCGGCTCCCCGCTGACCGGCACCCACGCCTACGACCTGGCCAAGGACGGTGTCGGCCTGTCCACCAGCGGTGGCTTCATCGACGACATCAAGTCCCAGCTGGACGAGGCCAAGAAGAAGATCGTGAACGGCGACATCAAGGTCAAGACGACCGTCAAGTGACGCCCGGTCTCTCGTGAGCGCCGGTCGCGAGGCTCGGGAGGGGACAGCCCAGGCTCCCCCCTTCCCGGGCCTCGCGCCTGTGTTCAGCCGGGTGTCGCGCACGCGGTGTCCGTTGTGACTCTTCCCTTTATGGATCTGGCAACGCTACGCGCGTAGAGGCCCCTTCTCGCGATACGTTCGCCACACCCCGCCCGCCCCGCTCTTTTCCGCGAGGAGAGTGCGCCATCAACGCGTCCAGCCCCCCCAGCCAGAATGCCGTGGAGCTCCGCGGCATCACCAAGCGATTCCCAGGTGTCGTGGCCAACCACGACATCGACATCACGGTTCGCCGTGGCACGGTGCACGCCCTCGTGGGCGAGAACGGCGCCGGCAAGTCGACCCTGATGAAGATCCTCTACGGCATGCAGAAGCCGGACGAGGGCACCATCACCATCGACGGCGAGCGGGTCACCTTCCACGACCCGGGCGACGCCATCGCCCGCGGCATCGGCATGGTGCACCAGCACTTCATGCTCGCCGACAACCTCACCGTCCTCGAGAACGTCGTCCTCGGCAGCGAGAAGCTGTTCGGCATCGGCGGCAAGGCCCGGGCCAAGATCAAGGAGATCTCCGACGCCTACGGCCTCGGGGTGCGCCCGGACGTCCTGGTGGAGGACCTCGGTGTCGCCGACCGTCAGCGCGTCGAGATCCTGAAGGTCCTCTTCCGCGGCGCCCGTACGCTGATCCTCGACGAGCCGACCGCGGTCCTCGTCCCGCAGGAGGTCGACGCGCTCTTCGACAACCTGCGCGAGCTCAAGGCCGAGGGCCTGACCGTCATCTTCATCTCCCACAAGCTGGGCGAGGTGCTCTCCGTCGCCGACGAGATCACCGTCATCCGCCGGGGCACCACGGTCGGCTCCGCCGACCCGCGGACCACGACCCCGAAGCAGCTCGCGGAGCTGATGGTCGGCAGCGAGCTGCCGTCCCCCGAGACCCGGGAGTCCACGGTCACCGACGTCCCGATGCTGACCATCGACGGTCTGCACCTGTCGGAGACCGACCTGGAGGGCATCGAGCGCGTCGTCCTGGACCAGATCTCCTTCACCATCCACAAGGGCGAGGTCCTCGGCATCGCGGGTGTCGAGGGCAACGGCCAGGCGGAGCTCGTCGAGGCGATCATGGGCATCCTGCCGCCCGACGCGGGCCGGATCGGCCTCGACGGCGACGAGATCACCCACCGCCCGACGCGCAAGCGCCGCGAGGACGGCATCGGCTACATCCCCGAGGACCGGCACCGGCACGGCCTGCTGCTGGAGGCCCCGCTCTGGGAGAACCGCATCCTGGGCCACGTCACCGAGCGCCCCAACAGCAAGGGCGGTTTCCTCGACCCGGCCGCGGCCCGCCGCGACACCGAGCGGATCGTGCGCGAGTACGACGTCCGCACCCCCGGCATCGAGGTGACCGCCGCGTCCCTGTCCGGCGGCAACCAGCAGAAGCTGATCGTCGGCCGCGAGATGAGCCACCGGCCCAAGCTGCTGATCGCCGCGCACCCCACCCGCGGGGTGGACGTCGGCGCCCAGGCGCAGATCTGGGACCAGATCCGCGAGGCCCGGCGCGAGGGCCTGGCCGTCCTGCTGATCTCCGCCGACCTGGACGAGCTGATCGGCCTGTCCGACACCCTGCGCGTCATGTACCGCGGCCGTCTGGTCGCCGACGCCGACCCCGCCACCATCACCCCGGAGGAGCTGGGCTCCGCCATGACCGGCGCGGCCGCCGGCCATCTGGAGCACGAGGACGGCGACGCCGACCACGGGGGAGAGGAACGATGAAGAAGATCGACAAGGAGCGGGTGCTCCTCGCCGTCGCGGCCCCCGTGCTGGCGCTCGTGGCCGCGTTCGTGATCACGGCGCTGGTGCTGCTCGCCACGGGCAAGGAGCCGTTCGGCGCCTTCGGGACGATGTTCGACTACGGCTTCAAGAGCGACAGCCAGGTCGAGATCATCAACAAGGCGACCACGTACTACATCGCGGGCATCGCGGTGGCCGTCGGCTTCCGCATGAACCTGTTCAACATCGGTGTCGAGGGCCAGTACCGCCTGGGCGCCTTCTTCGCCGCGGCCGTCGGCGGCGCGGTGACGCTGCCGGGCTTCCTGCAGGTCCCGCTGATCATCGTGGTCGCCATGATCGTCGGCGCGATGTGGGCCGGCATCGCGGGCCTGCTGAAGACCTCGCGCGGGGTCAGCGAGGTCATCGCGACGATCATGCTGAACTCGATCGCCACCTACATCGTCGGCTACCTGCTCAAGGACGGCCGGCTCGGCCACCTGGACAAGGCGCAGACCTCGGTGTCGACCACGCCGCTGCCCTCCTCAGGCCACCTGTTCAACTTCGACATGGGCGAGGACATCGGCCAGATCTACGGCTTCGTCGTGCTCGCCGTGGTCATCGGCATCGGCTACTGGTTCGTGCTGGGCCGTACCCGCTTCGGCTTCGACCTGCGCAGCGTCGGCATGTCCGAGAGCGCCGCCACCGCGAGCGGCGTCAGCGTCAAGCGCATGGTGATCACCAGCATGCTGATCTCCGGCGGTCTGGCCGGTCTCACCGGCATGCCGCTGCTGCTGAACGACGCCCACGCCTACGGCTCCGACCTCTTCCCGGCCGGCATCGGCTTCACGGGCATCTCGGTGGCCCTGCTGGGCCGCAACAACCCGGTCGGCGTCGCGCTGGCCGCGCTGCTGTGGGGCTTCCTGGAGCGTGGCTCGGGCCGCCTGGAGTTCGACGGCTACGACAAGGAGATCGTCGGCGTCATGCAGGGCGTCATCGTCCTGAGCGTCGTCATCGCCTACGAGGTCGTCCGGCGTTACGGCCTCAAGCGCCAGCAGCAGAAGGTCGGCGAGGAACTCGCCGCCCAGGCCCGCACCAAGAAGGAGGTGACGGCGTGACCGCCACGATGACCCAGACCCCGCCGCCCGCGGCTCCCAAGGCCGCAGGGGCCAAGGGCCGCAAGGGCCGCCTCTCCTTCCCGATGATCCTGCTGATCATCGCCGCCGCGCTCGCGCTGGTGTCGGTGGTGCGGATCATCACCGGTCAGGACCAGCTCACCGCCCAGGGCCAGATCACCGCGGCGCTCGGCCTCGCCGTGCCGATCGGCCTGGCCGGTCTGGCCGGTCTGTGGTCCGAGCGCTCCGGTGTGGTCAACATCGGCCTCGAGGGCATGATGATCCTCGGCACCTTCTTCGGTGCCTGGGCCGGCTGGCAGACCAACCCGTGGCTGGGCGTCCTCGCCGGTGTCGTCGGCGGTGCGCTCGGCGGTCTGATCCACGCGGTCGCCACCGTCACCTTCGGCGTCGACCACATCATCTCGGGCGTGGCCATCAACATCCTGGCGCTCGGTGCCACCCAGTACCTCGCCAAGCTGTGGTTCTCCACCGGCGACGCGGCCACCAAGGGCGGCAACCCCAAGCAGTCCCCACCGGTCGACGCCCTGCCGTCGTTCGACATCCCCGGGCTGTCCGACGGGCTGGCGAGCATCGAGAAGCACGGCTGGTTCTTCGTCTCCGACCTCGCCGGCGTGCTCGGCGGCCTGGTCACCGACGTCTCCGCGCTGACGGTCGTCGCGGTGCTGCTCTTCGTCGGCAGCTTCTTCCTGCTGTGGCGCAGCCCGTTCGGTCTGCGGCTGCGGTCCTGCGGTGAGAACCCGGTCGCGGCCGAGTCGCTCGGCGTCAACGTGTACCTCTACAAGTACGTCGCCGTGATCACCTCCGGCGGTCTCGCCGGCCTCGGCGGCGCCTTCCTGGCGATGGTCCCCGCGCACATCTACCTCGAGGGCCAGACCGGCGGCCGCGGCTACATCGGCCTCGCCGCGATGATCTTCGGCAACTGGCGCGTCGGCGGCCTCGCCACCGGCGCCGGACTGTTCGGCTACTCCGACGCGCTCCAGCTGCGCAACGGCGGCCCGACGGTGCACGCGCTGCTGCTGCTCCTGGTGGTCCTGCTGGTGCTGCTGGCGGCCTGGAAGCTGTGGAAGCGCAGCTTCTGGCAGGGCGGCGTCAGCCTGGTCGTCGGCGCGGCGGTGCTGGGCTGGTACCTGTTCACCGACGAGGTGCCCGGCGAGTTCGTGGGAGCGACCCCGTACGTCGTCACCCTGCTGGTGCTCTCCCTGTCGGCACAACGTCTGAGGATGCCCAAGGCTGACGGTATGAGGTACCGGAAGGGCCAGGGCAAGTGAGCGACACCGCGGGCCCGGTCGGCGTCGACGACGTCGACTGGGAAGGCCTGCGGACGCAGGCCCGGGACGCCATGTCCCGGGCCTACGTCCCCTACTCGCACTTCCCCGTCGGCGCGGCCGCACTGGTGGACGACGGGCGGGTCATCTCGGCGTGCAACGTGGAGAACGCCAGCTACGGACTCGGCCTGTGCGCCGAGTGCGGGCTGGTGTCGACCCTGCACGCCACCGGGGGCGGCCGGCTCGTCGCCTTCACCTGCGTCGACCGCAAGGGCGACCAGCTGATGCCGTGCGGCCGCTGCCGTCAGCTGCTGTGGGAGCACGGCGGCCCCGAACTGCTGGTGGAGATGTCCGACGGCATCCGCACGATGCGCGACGTCCTCCCCGACGCGTTCGGCCCGGACGACCTGACCAACCGCTAAGAAGGTACGTGAACCATGGACGCCATTTCCGTCATCCGCACCAAGCGCGACGGCGGCCGCCTCGGCGACGACCAGATCGACTGGGTCATCGACGCCTACACCAAGGGTGAGGTGGCCGACGAGCAGATGTCCGCGCTCGCGATGGCGATCCTGCTCAACGGCATGGACCGGTCCGAGATCGCGCGCTGGACGGCTGCGATGATCGCCAGCGGCGAGCGCATGGACTTCTCCTCGCTGCCCCGCCCGACCGCCGACAAGCACTCCACCGGTGGCGTCGGCGACAAGATCACGCTGCCGCTCGCGCCCCTGGTCGCGGCCTGCGGTGCGGCCGTCCCCCAGCTGTCCGGCCGCGGTCTCGGCCACACCGGCGGCACCCTGGACAAGCTGGAGTCCATCCCGGGCTGGCGGGCGCTGCTGTCCAACGAGGAGATGCTGCGGGTCCTGGGCGACACCGGCGCCGTCATCTGCGCCGCGGGCGACGGCCTCGCCCCGGCCGACAAGAAGCTGTACGCGCTGCGCGACGTCACCGGCACCGTCGAGGCGATCCCGCTGATCGCCTCGTCGATCATGTCCAAGAAGATCGCCGAGGGGACGGGATCGCTCGTCCTGGACGTCAAGGTCGGCTCCGGCGCCTTCATGAAGAACCTGGAGCAGGCCCGCGAGCTGGCCTCCACGATGGTGGGGCTGGGTACCGACCACGGCGTGAAGACCGTGGCGCTGCTCACCGACATGTCCACCCCGCTCGGCCTGACCGCGGGCAACGCGCTGGAGGTCCGCGAGTCCGTCGAGGTGCTGGCGGGCGGGGGCCCGGCCGACGTGGTGGAGCTGACCGTCGCCCTGGCGCGCGAGATGCTCGACGCTGCGGGGCTGAAGGACGCCGATCCCGCCAAGGCGCTCGCCGACGGCTCCGCCATGGACGTGTGGCGCCGCATGGTCGCCGCGCAGGGCGGCGACCCGGACGCGGCGCTGCCCGTCGCGCGCGAGCAGCACGTCGTCACGGCCGAGCGGTCCGGTGTGCTCACCGGCCTGGACGCCTACGCCGTGGGTGTCGCCGCCTGGCGCCTGGGCGCCGGCCGGGCGCGCAAGGAGGACCCGGTGCAGGCCGGCGCGGGCGTCGAGCTGCACGCCAAGCCGGGTGCCACGGTCACGCAGGGCCAGCCGCTGCTGACCCTGCACACCGATACCCCGGAGAAGTTCGACTACGCGCTGGCGGCCCTCGCCGGCGGCGTCGAGATCTCCCCGGCGGGCACCGCGTTCACGCCGGCCCCGATCGTGCTGGACCGCATCGCCTGAGCGGGGCCGCCCCGCGACCAGGAACGGGACCGGTGGACTTCCACCGGTCCCGTCCTTCGTCGTACGGCCGTCAGGCCGTGCGTCCCGCCGGGACGGCGAGCCGCCGGTCCGCGACCGCGCGCCGGGTCGCGTACACGGTGATCCCCGCGACGCCCAGGACGGCGGCCAGGCACAGGGCGACGGTGCCGCCCCAGCCGGCGGTGTGGAAGGCGGAGGCGCCCAGGGTGCCGCCGAGGCTGTTGCCGGCGTAGTACGCGGTCAGGTAGAGCGCGGAGGCCTGGGCGCGGCCGGTGGTGGCGGTGCGGCTGACCGCGCCGGAGGCGATGGAGTGGCCGGTGAAGAAGCCGGCCGTGATGAGGACCAGTCCGGTCAGCACGGCGATGAGGGAGCCCGCGAGGGTGAGCAGCAGCCCGCCCGCGGCCAGCACCACGGCGACGTACAGGGCGCCGCGCCGCCCGAGGCGGGCGTGCAGGACGCCGGAGGCCGCGGAGGCGCCGGTGCCGACCAGGTAGACCAGGAAGATGAGGCCGATCGCGGTCTGCGACAGGCCGAAGGGCTCGGCGGCGAGCCGGTAGCCCAGCACGTTGTAGACGGCGCCGAAGACCGCCATGAAGAGCAGCCCGATCAGGTAGAGCCGGCGCAGCAGCGGGGTGCCCAGGTGGCCGATCACCGTGCGCCAGAGGGCGGCGGGACTGACCGGGCCGGGACGGAAGTTGCGGGCGGTGGGGATCAGCAGCCGGAAGGCGACGGCGCACAGCACCGCCATGGCGCCGGCGGCGAACAGTGCGGCGCGCCAGCCGAAGGCCTGGGCCACCGCGCCGGTGAGGACCCGGGAGCTCATGCCGCCGATGCTGTTGCCCGCGACGTAGAGGCCGATCGCGGAGGCGACCGCCTTGGGGTGGATCTCCTCGCCGAGGTACGCCATCGCGGTCGCCGGGAGCCCGGCGAGGGCCACGCCCTGCACGGCGCGCAGAACGACCAGGGTGGTGAGGTCCGGCGCGAAGGGGATGACCAGGGCCAGTGCCGAGGCGCTGAAGACCGACGCCGTCATCACGGCCGTGCGGCCGTACTTCTCGCTCAGCGCGCTCACCGGCAGCAGGGCCAGCGCCAGGGCGGCGGTGGTGGCCGAGACCGTGAGGCTCGCCTGGGCGGGGCTGAGGGACAGCCCCGTGGAGAGCGCCGGCAGCAGGGCCTGCGTGGAGTAGAGGAGGGCGAAGGTGGCGAGTCCCGCGGCGAAAAGGGCCAGGATGGCGCGCCGGTAGCCGGGTTCACCCGGTCGCAGTGTCGCGGCTGAGGGGGCGGAGGCGGCGGCGCCCGGCCGTATCACGGTGGACGCCCCTGTATCGGCGGGAGACATGCCTTCACGCTAGGCCGGGCCGGTTTCATGCGTCCAATGCACGGAGTGGCGATAATCGTTCCCATGACGCATGAAGCGAGGTCAGCCCGGTCGCTGTCACCGTCCCGTGACGCAACAGACACGCGAGCGGAGCTGGACAGCGCCTCCTGGGCGGCGGTGCTGGCCCCCCGGCTCGCCCAGTTCGCCGCGGTGGCGCGGCACGAGCACGTCACCCGCGCGGCGCGCGAGCTGGGGGTGCCCCAGTCCACGCTCAGCCGGGCCATGGTCCGGCTCGAACTCGACCTGGGCGTCACGCTCTTCGCCCGTCAGGGCCGTACGGTCTCGCTCACGCCCGCGGGCCGCGGCTTCCTCGCATCGGTGGAGCGGGCGCTGGGCGAGGTGGAGCGCTCGGCCGAGTCCGTACGCGCCGACGCCGACCCGCAGTCGGGACGGGTCGCCTTCGGCTTCCTCCACACGCTCGGCCCGGAGACCGTACCGGCCCTGCTGCGGGCCTTCCGCGCCGACCATCCGCGGATCCGCTTCCAGCTCGTGCAGAACTACGGCGAGGCGATGCTCGCCGGGCTGCGCGCGGGCGATCTGGACCTCTGCCTGACCTCGCCGGTGCCGGACGCGCCCGACCTGGTCGTCCGGCGCCTCGACGAGCAGCGGCTGCGGCTGGTCGTCCCCGCCGACCACCGGCTCGCCTCCCGCCGCAGGGTGCGCCTGGCGGAGGCGTCAGGGGAGCTGTTCGTGAGCCTGGAAGCCGGTTACGGGCTGCGGCGCATCACCGACGCCCTCTGCGCGGAGGCGGGCTTCACCCCGCGGGTGGCCTTCGAGGGGGAGGAGGCCGAGACCCTGCGCGGTCTGGTCGCCGCCGGACTCGGGGTGGCCCTGCTGCCGCCGCCGCTCGTCCCGCGTCCCGGAGTCGTGGAGCTCACCGTCACCGCCCCGCGCGCGGTCCGGGAGATCGGCGTGGCCTGGCTCGGCGGCCACCCCGACACGGCACCCGTCGCCGCCTTCAAGAAGTTCCTGCTCGGCAGGCGCGGTCAGCTCCTCCCCGGCTGACGCCGCCGGCCGGCCCGGAACGCGGATGCGTCCGGAGCCGCCGGTCCCGGAGGATGCGGGGCATGACCCGTGCGACCGACCCGGCCCTGCCGCCCCCGCATGTCGTGGAGGCCTTCGGGCTCTCCGGCCGGCCCGAGCCGCTGGCAGGAGGCCAGGGGCACAGCGTCCGGGTGGCGGGCGCGGTGCTGAAGCCGGGCGCCGACGCCGGGCAGACCGCCTGGGCCGCGGGGCTGATGGAACGTCTGCAGGGGCGCCGGGACTTCCGGGTTCCGCGATTCCTGCGCTCCGCGGGTGGTGGTCACGTCGTCGAAGGATGGGCGGCGACCGAGTTCCTGGCGGGAGAGCCCGGCCCCGCCGGCAGATGGGACGCCCTGCTGGCCGCGGGCAGGGCCTTCCACGAGGCGCTGCGCGATGTGCCGCGACCCGGCCACCTGGACGCGCACCGGCATCCGTGGGCGGTGGCCGACCGCTTCGCCTGGGGCGAGTCGACAGCGCAGCCGCCGGCGGAGATCCGGCGGCTGGTCACCAGGATGGAACGGCTCCGCGAACCGGTCGAGGCACGGGCCCAGCTCATCCACGGCGACCTGACGGGGAACGTCCTCTTCGCGCCCGGCCGGGCCCCCGCGGTCATCGACTTCTCGCCCTACTGGCGGCCCGTCGCGTACGCCGACGCGATCGTGGTGGTCGACGGCCTGCTCCACCACCGTGCCGGGCACCGCCTGGTGGACTCGGCGGTCCCCGGTGCCGAGGGCGCGCAGATGCTCCTGCGTGCCCTGCTCTTCCGTCTGGGTGCGCCGGCCGTGCCGGCCGGTCCCGGCGGCGCCCTGCCCGAGGACGAGATGGCCGGGTTCACCCGCGTGGCCGACCTCGTCGAACGGAGGGTCCGCGGGCGGGGCTGACCCCGGTGCTCGGCGCCCCGCGCTCAGCGCAGTTGGGGCGACCGTCCGAAACCCGAGGCCAGGGGCATGCGCAGGCCGAGCGGGGGAGGGGCGGCCAGTGCGTCGGCGACCGGGCGGGCGAAGGACCGCCCCAGCAGGGTGCCGAGGACGAAGTCGGCGGTCAGGGAGGCGACTTCGGCCCGGTGGTCGTGGAGCAGATGGCCGTCGGTGTGGACCTCGAACCGGCACACGTCCCGGTTGACCTTCTTCAGGCGTTCGGCCAGCCGGTAGGAGAGGTCGGGGTGCGTGGAGTCGTCGTTCGTACCGTGCACGATCAGGATGTGGCGGCCTATCAGCTGCTTCACCGGATCGGGCTCCGGGGCGTCGGGCAGCCACGGGGCTATGGCGACCGCCGAGTTGACGGCCGGGTGGCCCGCCGCGTGCAGCGCGGCGCGGCCGCCCATGTCCATGCCGACCAGCGACACCGGTACGTCACCGTAGCGGCGGACGACCTCGTCGACCGCCCACCGCGCGTCCTCGGCCGGGTGGGCGTGACCGCCGTTCCAGCCGCGGAAGCGGTAGTGCACGACGTGCACGGCCAGGCCCTCACCGCGGCCCGCGGCCCGCACCAGACGGCGGGCCAGCGGCACCATCGCCGCGGCGGCCACGGGGGAGCGCCGACGGGTGCTCAGCGCACTGCCGCCGGGCAGCAGCAGCACGGCGGCACGGACCGCCTCGTCGTCCGTATCCCGCCGTGCCGCCGGGTTCAGACCCGGTGTCACTCTCTTCCCCAACCGCGCACCACGCACCGGTAAAGCTTGCGAAGCCATGGCGTAACCATGGCAGACGGGAAGGTGTGCACGACCTGGCCGGGAGGTCAATATTCGGCATCATCCAAGAGCTCTACGCGCGTAGGGGGTATGTTTCGGAAATGACGAGCTCAAGCACGCTCCCCTTCCCCGCGGGCGCTGCGGGGGCCACCCCCACGCCCGAGCAGATCCGCCGCGCGCCCAAGGTGCTGCTCCACGACCACCTCGACGGCGGCGTCCGCCCCGGGACCGTCGTCGACCTCGCCCGCGCGTCGGGCTACGACGGCCTGCCGGAGACCGATCCGGACAAGCTCGGCACCTGGTTCCGCGAGGCCGCCGACTCCGGCTCGCTGGAGCGTTACCTGGAGACGTTCTCGCACACGGTCGGCGTCATGCAGAGCCGCGAGGCGCTCACCCGGGTCGCCGCCGAGTGCGCCGAGGACCTCGCCGCGGACGGCGTCGTCTACGCCGAGGTGCGCTACGCCCCCGAGCTCCACGTCGAACGCGGGCTCTCCCTCGACGAGGTCGTGGAGGCCGTCAACGAGGGCTTCCGGGAAGGCGAACGGCGGGCCCGCGAGGCGGGCGGCCGGATCCGGGTGGGCGCCCTGCTCACCGCGATGCGGCACGCCGCCCGCTCGCAGGAGATCGCCGAACTCGCCATCCGCTACCGCGACCGGGGCGTCGTCGGCTTCGACATCGCGGGGGCCGAGGCCGGCTTCCCGCCCACCCGCCACCTCGACGCCTTCGAGTACCTCCAGCGGGAGAACTTCCACTTCACCATCCACGCCGGCGAGGCCTTCGGCCTGCCCTCGATCTGGCAGGCCCTGCAGTGGTGCGGCGCCGACCGGCTCGGGCACGGCGTGCGCATCATCGACGACATCGAGGTCGCGGACGACGGCACGGTCTCCCTCGGGCGGCTCGCCAACTACGTGCGCGACAAGCGCATCCCCCTGGAGATGTGCCCCACCTCCAACCTGCAGACCGGCGCGGCCGCCTCGTACGCGGAACATCCCATCGGGCTGCTGCGCCGACTGCACTTCCGGGTCACGGTCAACACCGACAACCGCCTGATGAGCGGCACGAGCATGAGCCGCGAGTTCGCCGAACTGGTGGCCGCCTTCGGCTACACGCTCGACGACATGCAGTGGTTCACGGTCAACGCGATGAAGTCCGCCTTCATCCCTTTCGATGAACGTCTCGCGATGATCAATGACGTGATCAAGCCCGGATACTCGGAGCTGAAGGCCGAGTGGCTGTTCCGCCAGACGGCCGCCGCCACCGTCGTGGCCAGCGATTCCTTGCCGGAAGAGGGATGAGACCCGGGCCGTCCCGCCGTGCGGCGGCGGGGCGGCCCAGGCCGCGTGCGGCCGCGCGCGGCCGCTTGCACCGCCCCGCGTCCCGTCGATACGTTCCGAAATCCCGCGAACACGTTCCGTGTGTGCCGCGGCGGACGCACCATCCCCCATCACGAGGATCGCAACCATGAAGACCGGAACCGTCAAGACTCTCGGTGCCGCCGCGCTGGGCGTGGCCTTCGTCGGGGCCGCCGCGGGCGTCGCCTCCGCCGCTCCTACGGACACCAACCTGGGCCTGCCGAACGCCTCGGCCCTGCCGGCCTCCGTGCCGGTCGCCGACGTGGCGAAGTCGGTCCCGGTCGGCGCCGTCACCAGCGGCCTGCCGAAGACCGCCAACATCGTCCCCGGCGTGCAGAACGCCCCCACGGGCCTGAGCACCCTGCTCGGCGGCCTCCCCGTCGGCGGCCAGTTGCCGCTGGGCCAGTTGCCGCTGCAGGGCCTGCCGATCGGCGGCTGAGCACCACCCGGACGAACGCCGGACGGGCCGCGCCCCCTCGGGGTGCGGCCCGCAGGTGTTCCGGGGCCCGTGGCGTCACACGGCGGTCTTCGCGTGTCCCTCGTCCGGCAGCAGCAGCCACAGCGCGAGGTAGAGCAGGAACTGCGGCCCGGGCAGCAGGCACGACAGCAGGAAGATCACGCGCATCGTGGTGGCGGAGGTGCCGAACCGGTCTGCGAGTCCGGCGCAGACCCCGGCGATCATCCGGCCGTGACGGGGGCGGACCAGTGCGGACATGGCGGGTGCTCCTTCGGGAGTCCAGGCCGGTCTCTCCGGCCGATGACATCACCGTACGAGCGCATACCGTCGTGAATCGTCGCTCTACGGTGCGATCCCGACCCTGGGAATCCTCGGGGTCCGCCCCTGAGCACCGGTCAGCCGGTCCTCCCGGCGGACGCTGCGCCGGTGCACCCAGGCGCGGGCCGCGGGCACCACGGCGAGGTGGGCCAGCGCGACGCCCGCCGTGTTGAGGAGCAGGGCGTCCACGTCGAAGATCTGGCCCGGCACCCCGGTCTGCACGAACTCCAGGGCCAGCGAGATCATCAGCCCCGCGAAGACCGTGCGGGCGAACGAGCCCGGTGCCGACACCCGCACCCGGCCGCCGGCCATCGGCAGCAGCACGCCCAGCGGGGCCAGCAGCGCCAGCCCCGCGCCGATCCGGCGGGCCGCCTCCGCGGGCCCCATGGCGAGGTCGGAGCGGATGGAGGCGAACGGACGGAGGTTGGGGGCGTCCACCCAGGGCACGTACTGCGGACGCAGCATCAGCCACCCCACCAGAGCCAGATGAACCGCGGCGAGTACCAGGCCCACCGCGCGCACTTTCGGGAGAGAGCCGTCGCGCCGCACGCCTGGAAGGACGTCTGTCACTTCACGGCGGTTCCAGCGGTTTCCGCCGCCTCGGGGTCGGTGCGCAGGTCCCCGGTGCAGGTGAAGCGGCGCACCGGGGTGTCGTCGGAGCCGCCCAGGAGCACCCCGCCGCTGCCGGAGCCCGCGGCCGTACCGGCGTACGTGCACACCACCTGGGCGAGCGCGAACGGCGGCAGGTCGCCCAGCGGGGCGCTGAGCCGGAGCGATCCGCGCGGGTCGTCGCGGCGCGGTCCCTCCACGGCCAGGTCGCCCTGCACGGCCGTGGTGAAGCCGGCCGCGGACTCGCCGCCGCGCGGCTTGCGCTGCAGCTCGCGCAGGAGCAGCACGGCCATGCCCAGCTGGTCCAGGCCCCCGGTCCGCACCGAGCGGTTCACCGCGGCCACCTGGGCGCTGCACACCAGGAACACCCGGGCGGCCGGGCCCTGCGGCGACGCGGAGGCCGTCGCCGTGGGGCTCGCCTCCTCGTCCGGCACCGCGCAGGAGACACGGGAGGGCGCGGGCCCGGCGTCCACCGGCACCGAGGTGGTGCGGATGCCGCAGCCGGCCAGCAGGACCACGCCGAGCAGGATGAGGAGCGGGGCGCGCCGGCGACGGCGGGCGGCACCCGCGGACGGGAGACCCGGGGCGTCCGGGGCGGCGCCCCGGGACGGCTGCGTCACTTGCTCTCGTTCCCTTCCTCGGTCTCCGCCGCCTGGCCGGCCCCGGTGCGCATCGGCAGGCGCAGCGTGAACACCGCGCCGCCACCGGGGTTGTTGGCCGCGGCGATCTCTCCGCCGTGGATGTGCGCGTTCTCCAGGGCGATGGACAGGCCCAGGCCGCTCCCCTCGGAACGGGCCCGGGAGGCGTCCGCCTTGAAGAACCGGTCGAAGACGTGCGGCAGCACCTCCTCCGGGATGCCGGGGCCGTTGTCGGCGACCTCGACGACGAGCTCGTCCCCGTCCTGCCGCACCTTGACGCGGACCGGCGAGCCGCCGTGCTTGAGGGCGTTGCCGATCAGGTTGGCCAGGATCACGTCGATGCGGCGCGGGTCGAGCAGCGCGATGATGCCGCGCGGCGCGTCCAGCTCCACCGCGTCGAGCCAGGCACGGGCGTCGATGCAGGCGGTGACGAGGTCGGCGACGTCGACGTCGTCCATGACCAGGCGTGCGGTGCCGGCGTCGAAGCGGGTGACCTCCATCAGGTTCTCCACCAGCTCGCCCAGCCGCTTGGTCTCGCTCACCACCAGCCGCACCGCGGGGGCGATCATCGGGTCGAGGGAGTCCGCCTCGTCCTCCAGCACCTCGGTCACGGCGGTGATCGCCGTCAGCGGGGTGCGCAGCTCGTGCGACATGTCGGCGACGAAGCGGCGGCTGGCCGCCTCGCGCTGGCTGAGCTCGTCGACACGTCGCTCCAGCCGTTCCGCGGTGCGGTTGAACGTCCGTGACAGCTCGGCGAGTTCGTCGGTGCCGGTGACCCGCAGCCGGGTGTCGAGCTTGCCCTCGCCGAGCCTCCTGGCGGCGTCGCCGAGGCGTGCCACGGGCCGCAGCACGGTGGAGGCCGCGGCCTGGGCCAGCAGCGCCGCACCGATCAGGGCGAGGGCGGTGGCGATGCCGAGCGACCAGGCCAGCGAGTTGAGGTCCTTCCGCTCGGCCTCCAGCGACTTGAACATGTAGCCGGTGGGCCCGCCGCCGATCACCTTGGCCCCGCCCACCAGGTACGGCTGTCCGTTGCGGGTGACCCGCTGCCAGTACAGGTGGTACTCGGCGGGGTCGCCCTCCTTGGGGTTGCGCTTGCTGACGGCCTTGCGCAGCGTCGCGGGGACGGCGTCCAGCGAGAAGCCGTCGCTCTGCGACTTGGTCGCGCAGCGCTCGCCGTCCGGGCCGGTGCCGATCAGCAGCACCTGGTAGGTCTGCGTGCTGGTGCCGATGCTGCGCGCGGCGTCCGCCAGTTTGTCGCAGGACGGGTGCCGCGGCAGCGAGCCCGCGTTGCGGGTCATCGAGGCGCGGAAGTCGTTGAGCGCGGCGTTCTGGGCGCGGGTCAGCACGGCGTCGCGGTTGAGCCAGTAGGCGATTCCGGAGGCGGACACGGCGGCCGCCAGCGCCACGGCGGCGAAGACGGCGACCAGGCGCAGCCGCAGGCTGGTGAGCCGCAGCAGCCGTGATCTCCAGCCGCTCAGCCGCTGATCCGTCGTGGTGTCACCGGTGGTGTCCTCGTGGTGCGGTTGACTCACGCCGGCGCGTCCAGGCGGTACCCGACACCCCGGACGGTACGGATCAGGGTCGGCGACGAGGGCACGTCCTCGATCTTGGCCCGCAGCCGCTGCACACAGGCGTCCACCAGGCGCGAGTCGCCGAGGTAGTCGTGCTCCCACACCAGGCGCAGCAACTGCTGCCGGGACAGGGCCTGCCCCGGGCGGCGGCTCAGCTCCAGCAGCAGCCGCAGCTCGGTCGGGGTGAGCTGCAGGTCCTCGCCGTTCTTCGTCACGGTCATCGCCGAGCGGTCGATGACGATGCTGCCGAAGGCGGCGGCGTCGGTGCTGTCCCGCTCGCCGCGGCGCAGCACGGCGCGGATGCGGGCGTCCAGCACGCGCGGCTGGATGGGCTTGACGACGTAGTCGTCGGCTCCGGACTCCAGACCCACCACGACGTCGATGTCGTCGCTGCGCGCGGTCAGCAGGATGATCGGCAGCTGGTCGGTGCGCCGGATGCGCCGGCACACCTCGAAACCGTCGATGCCCGGGAGCATGACGTCCAGCACGATCAGGTCCGGTCGCTGCTCGCGCAGCAGCTTCAGCCCGTCCTCGCCCGTGGCCGCGGCCACCACACGGTGGCCTTGGCGCGACAGGGCGAGTTCGAGGCTCGCTCGGATGGCGTCGTCGTCCTCGATCAGCAACAGGAAAGGCACGCCCGCATTCTCTCCCAAGTGGACCGTGGAAGGTACCGCCGTCGTCTGTGACGGGGCTGTGACACTCGGCGGACAACGCCATGAAACTGGCGCGGGAAGCTATTGGTCATCGACGGGGACGCCTACCGGGCGGCCCCCGCCGGACGGGTACGAAGACCAGGCCGGCTCCACCCACGGGGGGCGCGAAATGAACGCACTGCACAGCACGACGACCACCGCAGTCCTTCAGCCGCGCCTGCACACCGCGGGCCGGGGCGTCGAGAAGTCCGGTGCCACGGGCGGGCGGGGGTGCGCTCGTGGCACCGGGCGTCAGGTGGTCCGCACCCGGCCGCCGTACATCACGGCGATCGAGGGCGGTCACGGGGGAGACGGGGGGCACGGGGGCGTCGTCCACGGGGAGGCCACGGGGGCCCGGGAGATCCCGGGGGAGCGGTGCTTCACGGCGGACGCGGACTTCACCGCCTACGTCCAGGAACGCCGGGCCTCCCTGTACGCGACCGCCTACCACCTGACGGGCGACCGCTTCGAGGCGGAGGACCTGCTGCAGAGCGCGCTGTTCTCCACCTACCGGGCCTGGGACCGGATCAGCGACAAGGCCGCGGTCGGCGGTTACCTGCGCCGGACCATGACCAACCTGCACATCAGCGCCTGGCGGCGCCGCAAGCTCAACGAGTACCCGACCGAGGAGCTGCCGGAGACGGCGGGCGAGACGGACGCGATGCGCGGCACCGAGCTGCGGGCCGTGCTGTGGCAGGCGCTGGCCAAGCTCCCGGAGCCGCAGCGCACGATGCTGGTGCTCCGTTACTACGAGGGCCGCACCGACCCGGAGATCGCCGAGATCCTCGGCATCAGCGTCGGCACGGTGAAGAGCAGCATCTGGCGCTCCCTGCGCCGGCTGCGCGAGGACGCGACGCTCAGCGCGGGCGTCGACGAGGAGGCGGCGTTCGGCGAGCTGGTCGCCTGACGCCGGGGGGAACGGGGAACCGGGGGGTCCACGGGGGAATCGGGGGAATCGGGGGAAGCAAGAGGGAGCGGTCGCGCACAGCGGGGGGTCTGTGCGCACCGCTCCCTCACGCATGTCCATACGGACCCGAGCGCCGTTTCGTTCAAACCCGAACGGCGACCGGTGGAAAAGATGCGCGACCGATCCGTTCCAGTGCCTCGTCCCGGTCGCACACGTGCGCTCCGAGCGCCGCGTGCCGGGCGACGATGCCCCGCTCGGCGCGCATCAGGTTCCAGCCGCGGCGCAGCAGGAAGGACAGCGACTTCCGGCCCTCGCGCAGGTCCCGGACGAAGCGGCGGCGGGCGGTGGTGACCGCGCCGCGGCTCAGGCACAGCGCGTCGGCGAGCAGGCCGAGTTCGGCGCAGCGCGCGACGATGTCGGCGGCGAAGATGCCCTCGGCTATGAAGAGCGGCGCCCCATCGAGGCCGACCTCCGCCCCTCCGGTGATGGAGCTGGAGGAGAGCTCGTACACCGGGACGGCGGTCCGGCCCGTGGCGCACAGCTCCGCGACGGCGGCGACGGCCGCGTCGGCGTTCCAGGACAGCGGGGAGTCCCAGTCGGCGCCGATGCCGCTCGGCAGCATCGGGAGGGACGGGTCGTCACCCTCCTTGTAGAAGTCGTCCAGACGCAGGACCGGCAGGCCGGTCCTGGCGGCGAGGGAGGACTTGCCGGACCCGGAGGGGCCGGTCAGCAGGATCACGCGGGCGGCGGGAGGGCGAGAGCTCACGGGACACCAGTGTGACGCATTCAGCCTTTGGGGTGACCCGCCGGGACATGCTTTGGATGCGTGATGTTCAACCAACTACCGTGAGTGACGTCATTGTCGCGTACGGGGACGGCCGCCGCGCCGTCCCGGGACCGGTCCGTACGCGGGCCGGGGACCAGGCAGGTGGATCCTCATGCCGCAGTTCTCCCGCACCCTTCTCCGCGCCACCGTCCTCGCGGTGTCGTCCGTCGCGGCCGTCGCCTCGGCCGGGGCGGCGCACGCGGACGCCCGGAGCGAAGGAGCGGCCACGGCCGCCAAGGCCGGCCGGGCGGCGACGTCGGCCCTGATCGGCACGGTGAACCACCTGCCGGTGAACCCGTTCGCGCAGACCAGCGTCAACCCCCTGGACAACGCCGTGGGTTCGCAGGTCGCCGACTTCAAGCCGGTCTCCACCGCGGACGTCACCAAGCCGGTCGCCGACAGCCGCTCGGTCGCCGACCTCCCGCTGATCGGCGACACCGTCAGGACCCTGCAGGGCGGCTGACGGCGCGCGAACGCGTACGGCGGCGGGCCCCCGCGGGGACGCATCGGTCGCGGGGGCCCGCCGCCGGGCCGTGCGGGCGGTGCCGGTCCCCCGGCGACGGGACGGGCCGCCGGGGGGACCGGGTCAGTAAGCGGAGCCCGAGGCCGCGCCGGCACCCGCGGGGTGCCAGACGGTCTTGGTCTCCAGGAAGGCCGTCAGGCGGTCCGTGCCGGGCTCGGCGGCCCAGTCCACAGCCTGTGGACGGAGCACGCGCTTGAGGTTGTCCGCGGCGGCGACCTCCAGCTCCTTCGCCAGCGCGGCGTCGTCCACCGTCCCCGCCAGGTCGAGCGCGTTGACGTCCATGTGCGCGGCGAGCGTCGGCGCGACCTCGGACGTGCGGCCGGACAGGATGTTGACGACCCCGCCCGGCAGGTCGGAGGTGGCCAGCACCTCGCCCAGCGACAGCGCGGGCAGCGGGGCCCGCTCGCCGGCCACCACGACCGCGGTGTTGCCGGTGGCGATCACCGGGGCGACCACCGAGACCAGGCCGAGGAAGGACGACTCCTGCGGCGCGACGACCGCGACGACCCCGGTCGGCTCGGGGCTCGACAGGTTGAAGTACGGTCCCGCCACCGGGTTGGCGCCGCCCACGACCTGGGCGATCTTGTCGGTCCAGCCGGCGTACCAGACCCAGCGGTCGATCGCGGCGTCCACCACGGCCGCCGCCTTGGACTTCGACAGCCCCTCGGCCTCACCGACCTCGCGGACGAACTGCTCCCGGCGGCCCTCCAGCATCTCCGCGACGCGGTAGAGGATCTGCCCCCGGTTGTACGCGGTCGCGCCCGACCAGCCCGCGAAGGCCTTGCGGGCGGCGGACACCGCGTCACGGGCGTCCTTGCGGGAGGACTGCGGGGCGTTGGCGAGCCACTTGCCCTTGGCGTCGGTCACCTCGTACACCCGCCCGCTCTCGCTGCGGGGGAACTTGCCCCCGACGAACAGCTTGTAGGTCTTGAAGACGGACAGCCGCACCGTCTCGGACTTCTCAGACATCGAGGTACGCCTCCAGGCCGTGGCGGCCGCCCTCGCGACCGAAGCCCGACTCCTTGTAGCCGCCGAAGGGCGAGGTCGGGTCGAACTTGTTGAACGTGTTGGCCCACACCACGCCGGCCCGGAGCTGGTTCGCGACCGAGAGGATGCGCGAGCCCTTCTCCGTCCAGATGCCGGCGGACAGGCCGTACGGGGTGTTGTTGGCCTTCTCCACGGCCTCGGCCGGGGTGCGGAAGGTCAGCACCGACAGGACCGGGCCGAAGATCTCCTCGCGGGCGACCCGGTGCGCCTGGGTGACCCCGGTGAAGAGCGTCGGCGCGAACCAGTAGCCCGCGGAGGGCAGTTCGCACGCCGGTGACCAGCGCTCGGCGCCCTCGGCCTCGCCGGCCTCGGCGAGCGCGGTGATCCGGGCCAGTTGCTCGGCGGAGTTGATGGCGCCGATGTCGGTGTTCTTGTCCAGCGGGTCGCCGACGCGCAGCGTCGACAGCCGGCGCTTGAGCGCGTCCAGCACCTCGTCCGCGACGGACTCCTGGACCAGCAGACGGGAGCCCGCGCAGCAGACCTGGCCCTGGTTGAAGAAGATGCCGTTGACGATGCCCTCGACGGCCTGGTCGATCGGCGCGTCGTCGAAGACGATGTTGGCGCCCTTGCCACCCAGCTCCAGGGTGACCTTCTTCCTCGTACCGGCGACCGTGCGGGCGATCTGCTTGCCGACGGCGGTGGAACCGGTGAAGGCGACCTTGTCGACGCCCTCGTGCGCGACCAGCGCGGCACCGGCGTCCCCGTAGCCGGGGAGGATGTTGACGACGCCCTTGGGCAGGCCCGCCTGGCGGCAGATGTCGGCGAAGAACAGCGCCGACAGCGGGGTGGTCTCGGCCGGCTTGAGGACGACCGTGTTGCCGGTGGCCAGCGCCGGGGCGATCTTCCACGCCAGCATCAGCAGCGGGAAGTTCCACGGGATGACCTGGCCCGCCACGCCCAGCGGACGGGGGGCCGGGCCGAAGCCGGCGTGCGCGAGTTTGTCGGCCCAGCCGGCGTAGTAGAAGAAGTGCGCGGCGACCAGCGGGAGGTCGGCGTCGCGGGTCTCCTTGATCGGCTTGCCGTTGTCCAGCGACTCCAGGACGGCCAGCTCGCGCGAGCGCTCCTGGACGATCCGGGCGATGCGGAACAGGTACTTGGCGCGCTCGGAGCCCGGCAGCGCCGACCACGACGCGAAGGCCTTGCGGGCGGCCCCGACGGCCCGGTCCACGTCCGCCTCGCCGGCCCGGGCGACCTCGGAGAGGACCTCCTCGCTGGACGGGCTCACGGTCTTGAAGACCCGGCCGTCGGCGGCGTCGGTGAACTCGCCGTCGATGAACAGGCCGTAGGAGGGGGCGATGTCGACGACGGAGCGGGACTCGGGCGCCGGCGCGTACGCGAAGGCGGAGCCCGGCTCCGGCTGTCCGGCCGGCTGGGTCCGCTGGGGCTGCTGGTTCTTCTTGGTCTGTGTCATCGGGGTTCTCAGTCCACCGTCACGTAGTCGGGACCGGAGTAGCGGCCGGTGCTCAGCTTCTGGCGCTGCATGAGCAGATCGTTCAGCAGGCTGGACGCGCCGAAACGGAACCACTCGTTGCTCAGCCACTCGTCGCCCACGGTCTCGTTGACGAGGACCAGGAACTTGATGGCGTCCTTGGAGGTGCGGATGCCACCGGCGGGCTTCACGCCGACCTGGACGCCGGTGGCGGCGCGGAAGTCGCGCACGGCCTCGAGCATCAGCAGGGTGTTGGCGGGGGTGGCGTTGACCGCCACCTTGCCGGTGGAGGTCTTGATGAAGTCGGCGCCGGCGAGCATGCCGAGCCAGGAGGCGCGGCGGATGTTGTCGTACGTGGCCAGCTCGCCGGTCTCGAAGATCACCTTGAGGTGGGCGGAGCTGCCGTCGGGACGGCGGCAGGCCTCCTTGACCGCCTTGATCTCCTCGAAGACCTTCAGGTAGTGGCCGGCGAGGAAGGCGCCGCGGTCGATGACCATGTCCACTTCGTCGGCGCCCGCGGCCACCGCGTCGGCGGTGTCGGCGAGCTTCACCGGCAGCGCGGCGCGGCCGGCCGGGAAGGCGGTGGCGACGGACGCGACGCGCACGCCGGAGTCGCCGAGGGCCTCCTTGGCGGTCGCGACCATGTCCGGGTAGACGCAGATCGCGGCGACCCGGGGGGTCGTGCGGTCGGTCGGGTCCGGGCTGACGCCCTTGGCGGACAGCGCCCGGACCTTGCCGGGGGTGTCCGCGCCTTCGAGCGTGGTCAGGTCGATCATCGAGATCGCCAGGTCGATGGCGTACGCCTTCGCCGTGGTCTTGATCGAACGGGTGCCGAGGCTTGCGGCGCGGCCTTCGAGGCCGACCGCGTCGACGCCGGGCAGCCCGTGCAGGAAGCGGCGCAGCGCGGCGTCGGAGGCCGTGACGTCGGCCATGGACGCCAGCCGGGCCGCGGCGTCGGGGCCGTGAGCGGGAACAGTGGTGGGCATGGTCACCACACCAGCATATCTACGCGCGTAGCGAATGTCACCGGTCGGAACGGGCCCGACTGTCCCCGTACGGGGGGCCCGGCAACCGAATCGGCGGAACCGGTGGTCTGGTGGGTGAAGGGGGTCATCGATGAATCCAGACGACGAGGCGGAGTTCCAAGGCTACGTCCGTGCCAGATGGACCCATCTGGTCAGGACCGCCTATCTGCTCACGGGTGACCGGCATCACGCCGAGGACCTGGCGCAGACCGCGCTGGCCAAGGCCTACCGGTCCTGGCGGCGGGTGCAGCGCAGCGACAATCCGGACGCCTACGTGCGACGGATCCTGATCAGCTGCAACAAGGACCGGTTCCGCAAGAAACGCGTGGCCGAACGGCTCACGGACGTACCGCCCGAGGGCGCCGGAGCCGATCCCACGGCACGGGTGGCGCTGCGGGAGGAGCTGCTGGCGGCGCTCGGCGAGCTGCCCGCACGGCAGCGGGCCGTGGTCGTGCTGCGGTACTGGGACGACCTGTCGGAGACCGAGGTGGCCCATGCGCTGGGCTGCTCGGCCGGGACGGTCAAGAGCCAGGCGGCCAGGGGCCTGGCCAAGCTGCGGGCCCGGCTGGGCACGGCCGTGGCGGCCGCGGAGCCTGTCGCCGTCGGGGCGGCCGCAGGGACGAGGACGGGGCCATGGGGCCCGGCGAAGGACACGAGGGTCGAAGGAGGGGTCCGATGAGGGACAAGGCAGACACGGCGGGGTTCGGCCCCGCGGACGGCGACACGGAGTTCGAGGCGCAGCTGCGCGAGCTCCTCGAGGAACAGACGGACGGGTTGCGCACCGGCGAGGCGCCCTACGCCACGATCGTGCGCCAGGGCAGGACGAGCCGCAGACGCCGGGTGTTCGCCGCCGGGGCAGGGCTGGCGGCGCTGGTCGCGGTGCCGGGCACGGCCGTCGCGATGCACTACCAGCCCGGCGGTGCCGGCACGACCGCGCTGCCGGCCCACGACGCCCGGCCGTCGGTGACGGCGAGCGCCGTCCAGCCGCGCACCTCCGCCACGGCGCGGGCGAGCGGGCCCGAAGGTCCCGCGACGCCGGGGCAGCTGGCGGACGGGATCACGATGGAGCGGGCGGGCGAGGTGCTGGAGAGGTGCCTGGCGTACGGCGGGCAACACCAGCCCAAGGCGTCCGCCTTCGCCGGCGACTACGGGAAGGCCGAGGACTACCGCGTGATCCTCGCGCTGAACGCCACCGGCGACGAAAACTCCCCGGGCGACGGCATCCGTGTGGTGGCGGTCGGCACCGTGGACGGCGCCCCCGCCCGCCTGATCTGCACGGACAAGGACGGGAAGGCGGGCGGCATCAACAGCAGCGTCGGAGCGGACGGCGCCCCGGGCCGCGGGCCCGTCGTGCCGGACGAGAACGCCTACCGGCTCTACAAGCAGGACGGCACCACCGGCCCGGGGCTGCCGTACCACTTCCCCTTCCGCTGGGGCAGCATCGGCACGGTCGAACCCGGGGTCGCCAAGGTCACCGTCTCCTGGGGCGGCGTCACCCGGCAGGCGGTGCTCGACCACGGCTACTTCGTCGCGACCGGGGTCCTCGCCGCGCCGGAGGATTCCCTGCCGCACATCCAGGGCTACGACGCGGCGGGCAAGCGCGTCTACGACTCCAGGGAGGACAAGGGGTACCAGTAGGCGGCCGCTGACGCCGATGCACTAACGCAACCTCCGTCCCGCGGGGCGCAGGGCCGGGGTCAGGCACAATCTGATCTCATGACGAGTTCCGAGAACCCCGCCCCCGAACCGCAGCCCGACCCCGGGCAGCCGAAGTACGCCGAGCGCTCCTACCGCTCGACGGCCGGCGTCGTTGGCGGCGTGCTCATGCTCGCCATCACGCTGTGGCTCGGCATCGACGCGATCGTGCGCGGTACGGGCGACACGCCCTGGGTGGCCCTCGCACTGCTGCTGCTGATCGTGCCGCTGGTCGTCGCGTTCACCCTGCGTCCGGTCGTCCTGGCCGGTGACGACCGGCTCCTGGTGCGCAACCCGTTCCGCACCGTCACCGCGCCCTGGAGCGCCGTGGAGGGGCTGCGCTCGGGGTACTCGACGGAGCTGTTCGCGGAGGGCAGGAAGTACCAGTTGTGGGCCGTCCCCGTGTCGATGCGCGCCCGCAAGCGGGCCGCGCGGGCCAAGACGCGCGCCGCCGCGGCGGGCGACCCGGGCGCGACGCTGGGGTCCCGTCCCGGTGCCACGGAGTCGACCCGGGCCTGGTCCGACCGGGTCGTGGACGAACTGCGCGAGCTCGCGGAGCGGCACGGCGGCCGCGAGGGCGCGCAGGGCGAGGTCACGGTCCGCTGGGCGTACGAGGTGATCGCCCCGGCGGTGGCGGGGGCGGTCGTGCTGATCGTCCTGCTCGCCATCGGCTGAGCCGCCGGACCGGGCGCACACCCCGACGCCCCGGTCGTGCCCGAGCGGGCACGACCGGGGCGTCGGCGTTGTCGGAGCGTCAGGCCTTCGCCGCGGCCTCGTCCCGGGGGAGCCCGGCGGCGGTCGCGAGGTCGGCCTTGACGGCCGCGAGGACGTCGGCGGCCTGGGCGCGGACGGCGGCCAGCCGGTCGGCGCCCGGCACGGGCAGCACGACCTCCAGGTAGCACTTCAGCTTGGGCTCGGTGCCGCTCGGCCGCACGATCACGCGTGCCGACTCCACACCGGCTCCCGGGGAGCCGGCCAGCCGGTAGCGCAGGCCGTCGGTCGGCGGCAGCTCCGCGCTGCCCTTGGAGAGGTCCTCGGCGGTGACGACGGCGAGACCGGCCAGCGAGCTGGGCGGCCGCTCCCGCAGCCGGCTCATCGCGTCGTCGATGACCGACAGGTCGGCGACCCGCACCGAGAGCTGGTCGGTGGCGTGCAGTCCGTACTCCAGGGCGATGTCGTCCAGCAGGTCGGAGAGCGTACGGCCCTTGGCCTTGAGCTCGGCGGTCAGTTCCGCGACCGCCAGGGCGGCGGTGACGCCGTCCTTGTCCCGCACGCCCACGGGGTCCACGCAGTAGCCCAGGGCCTCCTCGTAGCCGAACCGCAGGCCCTCCACCCGGGAGATCCACTTGAAGCCGGTCAGGGTGTCGGCGTAACGCAGCCCCGCGCGGGCCGCGATGCGCGAGAGCAGGGAGGAGGAGACGATGCTCGCCGCGAAGGTTCCGCTGGCCCGGCGGTGCACCAGGTGGGTGGCGAGCAGCGCGCCGACCTCGTCGCCGCGCAGCATGCGCCAGCCGTCCGCGGCGGTGCGGTCCGGCACGGCCACGGCGCAGCGGTCGGCGTCGGGATCGTTGGCGATGACGATGTCGACGTCGGGGCCGAGGGCCCGGGCCGCGGCGAAGGCCAGGTCCATCGCCCCCGGTTCCTCCGGATTGGGGAAGGCGACGGTCGGGAAGTCCGGGTCGGGCTCGCCCTGCTCGGCGACGACGTGCGGGGCGGCGAACCCGGCCCGCTCGAAGGCGGCGGTCAGCACGTCGCGGCCGACACCGTGCAGGGGGGTGTAGACGACCGAGATGTCGCGCGGGGTGTGCCGGTCCACGACCGCGGCGGCGCGGTCCAGGTAGGCCTCGACGACCTCCTCACCGAGGAGCTGCCAGCCCTCGTCCGCCAGCGGGACGCCGGTCAGCGGGCCGATCGCGGCGATCTCGTCGGCGATCCCGGCGTCGGCGGGCGGGACGATCTGCGAGCCGTCGCCCAGGTAGACCTTGTAGCCGTTGTCACGGGGTGGGTTGTGGCTCGCGGTCACGGCGATGCCCGCGACGGCGCCCAGGTGACGGATCGCGAAGGCCAGCACCGGCGTGGGCAGCGGCCCGGGCAGCACGGCCGCCCGCAGGCCCGCGCCGACCATGACGGCGGCGGTGTCACGGGCGAAGTCCACCGACTTGTGGCGGGCGTCGTGACCCACGACGACCAGCCCGTCGCCCTGGCCCTGCGCCTTGAGGTACGCGGCGAGACCGGCGGCGGCCCGGATGACCACGGAGCGGTTCATGCGCATCGGGCCCGCGCCGACCTCCCCGCGCAGCCCCGCCGTACCGAACTGCAGGGTGCCGGAGAACCGGGCCGCGAGGTCCTCGGCCGCCGCCGGGTCGCCCGACTCGACGGCCGTGAGCAGCGCCTCCAACTCGGCCCGGGTGCCGGGGTCCGGGTCCTCGGCCAGCCAGGTGCGCGCCTGAGGGATCAGCTCCGCCTTCTCGCTTGCGCTTGCCACGTGATGCTCCTGCGATGTCGTCTTCGGTGCCGCCCGCGCCCCGCGCGGGTCGGCCTGGGGCCTCCGGCCCGTCCTGCCCGCGGCCGTTGCCACAGCGGGAGGCCGCGCGGCGGGATCCCGTCCGGCCGGGCGGCGGTGGAGCGGGCAGCCGCGACGGGCGCCGCCCGGTTACCTCCCCGTGGCGCGCCTTCCCTAACCAGGGTGCGGGCACCCCCGGGATCGCGCGCGGCGTGCCCGTACGGGTGCGCCGGCCCGCCCCACCGGGGGGTGCGGGGCGGTCAGATGCGCTCGAGCACCTGGGCGAGCAGGCTGCCCATCCGCGCGGCGGAGTCGCGGCCGGCCTCCAGGACCTCCTCGTGGTTCAGCGGCTCGCCCGTCATGCCGGCGGCGAGGTTGGTCACCAGCGAGATGCCGAGCACCTCGGCGCCCGCCTCGCGGGCCGCAATGGCCTCCAGCGTGGTGGACATGCCGACGAGGTCGCCGCCGATGACCCGGACCATCTTGATCTCGGCCGGGGTCTCGTAGTGCGGGCCGGGGAGCTGGACGTAGACGCCCTCCTCCAGGGAGGGGTCGACCTCCTTGCACAGGGCGCGCAGCCGCGGCGAGTACAGGTCGGTGAGGTCGACGAAGTTGGCGCCGACGATCGGCGAGGCGGCCGTCATGTTGATGTGGTCGCTGATCAGCACGGCCTGGCCGGGACGGTAGGTGGGGCGCAGCCCGCCGCAGCCGTTGGTCAGGACGACGGTCTTGCAGCCGGCGGCCACGGCGGTGCGCACGCCGTGCGCGACGGTGGCGACGCCGTGGCCCTCGTAGAAGTGGTTGCGGCCCAGGAAGACCAGCGCCCGCTTGTCGCCGATCCGCACCGAGCGCACCTTGCCGGAGTGCCCGGCCACGGCGGGCGGCGGGAAGCCCGGCAACTCGGTCACGTCGAACTCGTACTCGGCCTCGCCGAGGGCGTCGGCGGCCGGCACCCAGCCGGAGCCCATCACCAGGGCGACGTCGTGGGTCTCGCCGCCGGTCAGCTCGCGCAGCCGGGCGGCGGCGGCCGTGGCGGCGGCGTACGGGTCGCCCAGCGGGGTTCGGGCGGCGTGGGGAGTTGCGGAAGAGTTCACGCGGATGAGAGTAGCCGGTTCTCTCCTACGCGCGTAGACGTCCCAGGTCACGGTCTGCGAAATTTCGGAGGATCCGCCGATTGACGGGCCCTGCGGGACCTCCCGGACGTCCTGCGGCCGTCGTTGCCGGCGGGTCAGCAGGGACGCTTGCGCAGTTCCATGACGTAGTCGTGCGGGGCGCCCGCGGACTCCGCCGCGTCGGCGATCTCGCCGAGGTAGCGCGCGGACGGCAGGCCGCCCTCGTAGTCGTTGAGGACGTACAGCCACGCGGGCACGTCGCCGTCGAGGGTGTGCACCCGCGCCATGTGGCGCCGGTAGATGCCCAGCGGGACGCCCTCCCAGCGGTCCATCGGCTCCTCGTCGACCGGGGCGATGTCGTACAGCCCGACGAAGACCTGGTGCAGCGGGTCCTCCACCAGGGTGGCGAGCGCGCCCTCCCAGCCCATCTGCTCGCCGCCGAAGGTGAGGCGCCAGCCGCTGAGCCAGCCGGTGCCGCGCAGGGGCGAGTGCGGGGCGCGGCGCGTCATCAGCCGGGCGTCGAGGTTGCCGGCGTAGGCGGCGTAGAGCGACATGGTCATGAGAGTACGACAGCGGGGCACCGCCCCCGTAAGTGATCACTTGGCGCGTGCGGGACAATGGGGTACGTGACTCGGATCGTGATCATTGGTGGCGGACCCGGCGGATACGAAGCGGCCCTCGTGGCCAGCCAGCTGGGCGCGGAGGTGACCGTCGTCGACTGCGACGGTCTGGGCGGGGCTTCGGTGCTCACCGACTGCGTGCCGTCCAAGACCCTGATCGCGACGGCCGAGGTGATGACCACCTTCGACTCGTCGTACGAGGAACTGGGCATCATCGTGGCGGACGACACACCGCACGTCGAGCAGGCCGCCCGGGTCGTCGGCGTCGACCTCGGCAAGGTCAACCGGCGGGTGAAGCGCCTCGCGCTCGCCCAGTCCCACGACATCACCGCCTCCGTCACCCGTGCGGGTGCCCGGGTGATGCGCGGCCGTGGCCGGCTGGAGGGCATGCAGGCGATCGACGGCTCCCGCACGGTCATCGTCGAGGCGGCCGACGGCACTTCCGAGACCCTCACCGCCGACGCCGTCCTGATCGCCACCGGCGGCCGCCCCCGCGAGCTGCCCGACGCGAAGCCGGACGGCGAGCGGATCCTCAACTGGACGCAGGTGTACGACCTGGACGAGCTCCCCGAGGAGCTCATCGTGGTCGGCTCCGGTGTGACCGGCGCCGAGTTCGCCGGCGCGTACCAGGCCCTGGGCTCCAAGGTGACGCTCGTCTCCTCCCGCGACCGCGTCCTGCCCGGCGAGGACCCGGACGCGGCCGCCGTCCTGGAGGACGTCTTCCGCCGCCGCGGCATGAACGTCATGGCCCGCTCCCGTGCCGAGTCCGTCAAGCGGGTCGGCGACCGCGTCGAGGTCACCCTCTCCGACGGCCGGGTCATCACCGGCAGCCACTGCCTCATGGCGGTCGGCGCCATACCGAACACCGCCGCCATGGGCCTGGAGGGCGCGGGCGTCAAGCTCAAGGACTCCGGCCACATCTGGACCGACAAGGTCTCCCGCACCTCGGCCCCCGGCGTGTACGCGGCCGGTGACGTCACGGGCGTCTTCGCGCTCGCCTCGGTCGCGGCCATGCAGGGCCGGATCGCGATGTACCACTTCCTGGGCGAGACGGTCGGCCCGCTCAACCTCAAGACGGTCTCCTCGAACGTCTTCACCGACCCCGAGATCGCGACCGTCGGCTACACCCAGGCCGACGTCGACGCGGGCGTCATCGACGCACGGGTCGTCAAGCTCCCGCTGCTGCGCAACCCGCGCGCCAAGATGCAGGGCATCCGGGACGGCTTCGTGAAGCTGTTCTGCCGTCCGGGCACCGGCATCATCGTCGGCGGTGTGGTCGTCTCGCCGCGCGCGAGCGAACTCATCCACCCCATCTCGATCGCGGTCGACAACAATCTGACCGTCGAACAGATGGCGAACACCTACACGGTCTACCCGTCGCTCTCGGGCTCGATCGCCGAAGCCGCACGGCAGTTGGCGACCCGCAAGGCGGCCGGGGAGCTCTGACGCCCGCCTCCGGGGCCGGTGCCGGTCGCCACCCGGGCGAATGCCCTCGTCTCTATAGCACGGGACGTCCGGCACTGCGAACAACTTCTGTTAATCGGTGCAAACTGCTGATAGCAGACGGTCATTGGCGTTACTGTCAGTTTCGTGTTCGCAGCAGAACGTCGCCAACTGATCCTCGAAATGGTGCGCGCCAACGGAGCGGTTTCGCTCCGTGAGCTCGCCCGCGTCGTCCAGACCTCGGAAGTGACCGTACGGCGTGACGTGCGGGCGCTGGAGGCAGAAGGACTGCTCGACCGCCGGCACGGCGGTGCGGTGCTGCCGGGGGGCTTCACCAGGGAGTCCGGCTTCCCGCAGAAATCCCATCTATCGACCGCGGAGAAGACGGCGATCGCCGATCTCGCGGCAGGTCTCGTCGAGGAGGGCGAGGCCATCGTCGTCGGCGCCGGCACGACCACCCAGGAGCTGGCACGCCGGCTCGCCCGGGTGCCGGGGCTGACCGTCGTCACCAACTCCCTGCTGGTGGCGCAGGCACTGGCGCATGCGAACCGGGTCGAGGTCGTCATGACCGGTGGCACGCTCCGCGGCTCCAACTACGCGCTGGTCGGCAGCGGCGCCGAACAGTCCCTGCAGGGGCTGCGGGTGTCGCGGGCCTTCCTGTCCGGGGCGGGACTGAGCGCGGAACGGGGGCTGTCCACGTCCAACATGCTCTCCGCCAGCGTCGACCGGGCCCTGGTCCAGGCGGCGGCGGAGGTCGTGGTCCTGGCCGACCACACCAAGCTGGGCACGGACACCATGTTCCAGACCGTGCCCACGGACCTGATCACGCATCTGGTCACGGACGAACCGCCGGCGGGCGACGACCGCGCCGCGACGGAGCTCCAGGCCCTGGCCGACCGCGGTGTCCAGGTCGCCGTCGCGCCGACCGACGGGGCGGACAACGGGATGCCCCACGGGCGGCAGCGACGGGAGATGCCGCCCGTGCCGGGACCCCGGCGCCATCAGCACCCCTCCGGCAACTACCCGGGCGGTACGGCTCCCGGTGAGCCGCGCGCCAGGGCCGCCGGCCAGTCGGGTGGCAGCGTGTCGGGCATGTCCCCGCTGCGCACCGCCCAACTGGCCGGGGAGCAGCAGGCCGCCCGGATCGCCGACCTGGCCCCGCGGCGTCGCTAGGCCTGCACCCAGGGCGTCCCGGACGGAGAACGCCGCGGGCCCCAGCCGGTCACCGGCTGGGGCCCGCGGCGTTCGTGCTGCCGTCCGCGGACGGGATGTCAGTCCTTGATCTCGCAGAGGAGGGCACCCGAGGAGACGGAGGAGCCGACGTCCGCGGTGAGGCCCTTGATGGTGCCGGCGCGGTGGGCGTTGATGGGCTGCTCCATCTTCATCGCCTCCAGCACCACGACGAGGTCGCCCTCGTTGACGTGCTGGCCCTCCTCGACGGCGATCTTGACGATCGTGCCCTGCATCGGGGAGGTCAGGGAGTCACCGGAGGCGGCGGAGCCGGCCTTCTTGGTGGCGCGGCGCTTGGGGCGGGCACCGCCGGCGGCGGCGGTGCGGGCCAGGGTCATGCCCAGCGAGGCGGGCAGGGAGACCTCCAGCCGCTTGCCGCCGACCTCGACCACCACGGTCTCGCGGCCGGGCTCGGCGTCCTCCTCGGCGTCGGCCGGGGCGGCGAAGGGCTTGATGTCGTTGACGAACTCGGTCTCGATCCACCGGGTGTGGACGGTGAAAGGACCGGGCTTGCCGTGGACCTCGGGCGCGAAGGCGGGGTCGGCGACCACCGCGCGGTGGAACGGGATGGCGGTGGCCATGCCCTCGACCTGGAACTCGGCCAGGGCGCGCGCGGCGCGCTGCAGGGCCTGCTGCCGGGTGGCGCCGGTGACGACCAGCTTGGCCAGCAGGGAGTCCCAGGCGGGGCCGATCACGCTGCCGGCCTCGACACCCGCGTCCAGACGCACACCGGGGCCGGTGGGCGCGTCGAAACGGGTGACGGTGCCGGGGGCGGGGAGGAAGCCCCGGCCGGGGTCCTCGCCGTTGATGCGGAACTCGAACGAGTGACCGCGCAGCGGCGGGTCGTCGTAGCCGAGCTCCTCGCCGTCGGCGACGCGGAACATCTCGCGGACCAGGTCGATGCCGGTGACCTCCTCGGTGACCGGGTGCTCGACCTGCAGACGGGTGTTCACCTCCAGGAAGGAGATGGTGCCGTCCGTGCCGACCAGGAACTCGCAGGTGCCGGCACCGACGTAGCCGGCCTCCTTGAGGATGGCCTTGGACGCCGCGTACAGCTGGGCGTTCTGCTCCGGGGTCAGGAAGGGCGCGGGGGCCTCCTCCACCAGCTTCTGGTGGCGGCGCTGCAGGGAGCAGTCCCGGGTGGAGACGACCACGACGTTGCCGTGGCTGTCGGCCAGGCACTGGGTCTCCACGTGCCGGGGCTTGTCGAGGTAACGCTCGACGAAGCACTCGCCGCGGCCGAAGGCGGCGACGGCCTCGCGGACGGCCGACTCGTACAGCTCGGGGACCTCGTCCAGGGTTCGGGCGACCTTCAGTCCGCGGCCGCCGCCGCCGAAGGCGGCCTTGATCGCGATCGGCAGGCCGTGCTCGCGCGCGAACGCCACGACCTCGTCGGCGCCCGACACGGGGTCGGGGGTGCCGGCGACCAGGGGCGCTCCGGCGCGCTGGGCGATGTGGCGGGCGGCGACCTTGTCGCCGAGGTCACGGATGGCCTGCGGCGGGGGACCGATCCAGGTGAGCCCGGCGTCCAGGACGGCCTGGGCGAAGTCGGCGTTCTCCGACAGGAAGCCGTAGCCGGGGTGGACGGCGTCGGCCCCGGACTCGGCTGCGGCCGCCAGCACCTTGGAGATGTCCAGGTAACTGGTGGCCGGGGTGTCACCGCCCAGCGCGTACGCCTCGTCGGCCACGCGCACATGCAGCGCGTCCCGGTCCGGCTCCGCGTAGACGGCCACGCTGGCGATCCCGGCATCCCGGCAGGCACGGGCGACGCGGACTGCGATTTCACCGCGGTTGGCGATGAGCACCTTGCGCACGATGGCTCCCTCCTTGAAACAAGCAGAGTTTAGGTACTGGCGACACTTCGTGCCGAGGCACCCCTGGGGGTGAGCTTGCCCACACGGAGGGTGATACGGGCCCCCAATCGAGACCCGGATGCCTTGGCTTCCTACGGTAAAGCCCCATTTATCCCGGTGCTTGAGGCCCTGGGGTGTGGGCCGGGTCACCGTCCTCCACCGTGACCGACGTGGCGCTTTTTTTGTGGGAACTCCACGAAGGCCCGGGGAAATCTTTGCCGGACCGGCGCCCCATACGGGTGGCGCCGCGCGGACTCTTGCCGCAACTCCTACCCGTTAGTAGCGTTCGGCCCACGAAATACCGCCGGTAATGGGGTCCTGGGACAGGGGGCGCGGAGTGCGCAGAAGTGTCGCCGTGACGGCGGCTGTGTTGTTGGTCCTGGAGGCGTTCGGCTTCGCCTTCGTCAACTGGATCATGGGCATAGCCGTGCGCCACCAGCAGATGTCCCTGGCCGGGCTCGATCCGGACGCCATGGCGGTGGGCGCGTGGGCGGCCGGTGTGCTGATGGCGCTCTTCCTCATCGGCTGCGCCGTCGTCCTCGTCCGCATGGCGCAGCGCGACCGGGCGCCGGGCCGCTTCGGCCGGATCGTGCTCATCGTGTGCGCGGTGACCCACGCGGTCCTGGGCGCGGGCCTGGCGGCCCCGGTCGGCTGGGCCGCGTTCGTGGGGATGATGGTGATCCTGGGGTTCGTGGTGCTCGCCCTGGTGCTCTACGTGGGGGAGGAGGCCCCGGCCTCCGGTCCGGGCGACGAGCCCGGCGGGAGCACGCCCCCGCCGCCGGTGGCCCCCGCCGCCGTCTGAGCGGGCCGGCCGGTCCGGCCGGCCGGTCCGGTCAGACCCAGAAGTCGGTGATGCGCAGGTCCAGCTCGGCGAGCAGACGGCGCAGCAGCGGGAGCGAGATGCCGATGACGTTGCCGTGGTCGCCCTCGATGCCTTCGACGAACGGCGCGGAACGGCCGTCGAGGGTGAAGGCGCCGGCCACGTGCAGCGGCTCGCCCGAGGCGACGTAGGCGGCGATCTCGTCGTCGTCCGGGGTGCCGAACCGCACCGTGGTGGAGGCGGTGGCCGAGACCCGGCGGCCGGTGGCGAGGTCGATGACGCAGTGGCCGGTCCGCAGCACACCGGAGCGGCCGCGCATGGACTTCCAGCGGGCCGTGGCGTCCTCGGCGTCGACCGGCTTGCCCAGCGCCTGGCCGTCCAGGTCCAGGACGGAGTCGCAGCCGACGACCACCTCGCCGTCGGAGAGCTGGGCGGCGACCACCGAGGCCTTGGCCTCGGCCAGCACCCGGGCCAGCTCGGCGGGGGTGTCCGCGCTGATCGCGTCCTCGTCGACGCCGCTGACGACGACCCGCGGGTCGAGCCCGGCCTGCTTCAGCAGTCCCAGGCGCGCGGGGGAGGCGGAGGCGAGGACGAGCGGGCGGGGGCTGCGGCTGCTGTCGGTCATGCCCGTCATCGTAGTCAGCCGCGCCAGGCCACCAGGGCCGTGATCAGGGGGACGGCGACGGCGATCACGATCATCGCGCGGCGCAGCATCGCCTGCGCCTGCCGCATCTCCTCGGGCGGTTCGTCGGACGGGTCTGACCACAGCATGCCGTCCAGGTTGCGCCGTGGCGGACGCCCGCGCCTGAGTACGGATACTCAGGCGCGGGCGGGCATGCGGACCATTTCCGTCCGCTCCGTGCTCAGTGCGGCCAGTAGGTGGCGCGCCAGGCCGCCGGCGCCGGGCGCAGCATCCGCCCGGGGACGTTGCGCGCGGGGGAGGCCCACTCGTCGGACGCCCGCGGGCCGTCGGCGGGCCCCGCGGCCGCCGCGGCCCGGGCCTGGACGAGGGCCACGACGGCCGCCAGCTCCTCGGGGGTCGGGTTGCCCCGTTCGACCTTGATCACCATGGCTGGGCGCGCTCCTTACAGGGGGATGTTGCCGTGCTTCTTGGGGGGCAGGCTCTCGCGCTTGTTGCGCAGCGTCCGCAGCGCCTTCACCAGGTGCGTGCGGGTCTCCGAGGGCAGGATCACGCCGTCGACGTAGCCGCGCTCCGCGGCGACGTAGGGGTTGAGCAGGGTGTCCTCGTACTCCTGCATCAGCTGGGCGCGCAGCGCCTCCGCCTCCTCCGGGGAGCCCGCCTCGGCCAGGGTGCGGCGGTGCAGGATGTTGACGGCGCCCTGGGCGCCCATGACGGCGATCTGGGCGGTCGGCCAGGCCAGGTTGAGGTCGGCGCCGAGGTGCTTGGAGCCCATGACGTCGTAGGCGCCGCCGAACGCCTTCCGCGTGATGACGGTGATCAGCGGGACGGTCGCCTCGGCGTACGCGTAGATCAGCTTGGCGCCGCGCCGGATGATGCCGTTCCACTCCTGGTCGGTGCCGGGCAGGAAGCCGGGCACGTCGACGAAGGTGACGACCGGGACGTTGAAGCTGTCGCAGGTGCGGACGAAACGCGCCGCCTTCTCGCTGGCGTTGATGTCCAGGCACCCGGCGAACTGCATCGGCTGGTTGGCGACGACGCCGACCGGGTGGCCCTCGATCCGGCCGAAGCCGGTCACGATGTTGGGCGCGAACAGCGCCTGGGTCTCCAGGAACTCGCCGTCGTCCAGGACGTGCTCGATGACCTGGTGCATGTCGTACGGCTGGTTCGCCGAGTCCGGGATCAGGGTGTCGAGCTCGAGGTCCTCCGCCGACACCTCCGGCTCCGCCTCCTGCGGGAAGGCCGGGGCCTCCTGGAGGTTGTTGGACGGCAGGTAGGACAGCAGCGCCTTGACGTACTCGATGGCGTCCTTCTCGTCGCCGGCCATGTGGTGCGCGTTGCCGGAGACGGTGTTGTGCGAACGGGCGCCGCCCAGTTCCTCGAAGCCGACGTCCTCACCGGTGACGGTCTTGATGACGTCCGGGCCGGTGATGAACATGTGCGAGGTCTGGTCGACCATCACCACGAAGTCGGTGATGGCGGGGGAGTAGACCGCGCCGCCCGCGCAGGGGCCCAGGATGAGCGAGATCTGCGGGATGACGCCGGACGCGTGGGTGTTGCGGCGGAAGATCTCGCCGTACAGGCCGAGCGAGGTGACGCCCTCCTGGATGCGCGCGCCGCCGGAGTCGTTGATGCCGATGACCGGGCAGCCGGTCTTCAGCGCCCAGTCCATGACCTTGACGATCTTCTCGCCGTAGACCTCGCCGAGCGCGCCGCCGAACACGGTGAAGTCCTGCGAGAAGACCGCCACCGGGCGGCCGTCCACCGTGCCGTAGCCGGTGACGACGCCGTCCCCGTAGGGGCGGTTCTTCTCCAGGCCGAAGTTGGTCGAGCGGTGCCGGGCCAGCTCGTCCAGTTCGACGAAGGAGCCCTCGTCCAGCAGCAGTTCGATGCGCTCACGCGCGGTCAGCTTGCCCTTGGCGTGCTGCTTCTCCACCGCGCGCGCCGAGCCGGCGTGGGTCGCCTCGTCAACGCGGCGGCGCAGGTCCGCGAGCTTCCCCGCGGTGGTGTGGATGTCGATCTCCGGCTCGGCCATGGGAGGCGGCTCTCCTGCTCTCGTCGGGTCGTTCTGAGGGTGTGACGTGACTGGCGAGTAATGCTGTTTTCGTAGCGTAACCGCGCGGATGCTGCCCGGTCAGTGCGGCGTTGGCCACACTCCACTCCCAGGGTCCGCCTTCCCGGCCGCCGCGTCGTCCCGGGCCCTGGCGGGCGCGTCCACGGCGATCCGGAGGGCAGACCCTACGCTGGGAGGTATGACCTCGAACCGCTGGTCCGACCTCGAGCGGCCGCCGCTCAACGCGGCCGCCCTGCGCCGCGCGATTGTCACCCCCGACAGCCTGTGGACCGACCTGGACGTGGTCGGCTCCACCGGCTCCACCAACAGCGACCTGGGCGCCCGGGCCCGGGAGGGCGCCGCCGAGGGCGCGGTGCTGGTCGCCGAGGAGCAGTCCGCGGGGCGCGGCCGCCTGGACCGCCAGTGGCAGGCCCCCGCCCGCTCCGGGCTGTTCTTCTCCGTGCTGTTGCGGCCGGCCTCCGTCCCGCCCCGGCGCTGGGGCTGGCTGCCCCTGCTGGCCGGTGTGGCGACGGCCACCGCCGTGGCACGGACGGCGGGCGTGGACACCGGGCTGAAGTGGCCCAACGACGTGCTCGTCACCGTCGACGGCGAGGAACGGAAGACCGGCGGCATCCTCGCCGAGCGCGTCGGCGACGACGCCGTGGTGATCGGCATCGGCCTCAACGTCACCCTCCGCGAGGAGGAGCTGCCGGTCCCGGCCGCGGGCTCGCTCATGCTCGCCGGGGCCAAGGTCACCGACCGCGACCCGCTGCTGCGCGCGGTGCTGCGTTCCCTGGCCGACTGGTACGGCGAGTGGCTGCGCGCCGACGGCGATCCGGCCGGCTCCCGGCTGCAGCAGGCGTACGCCGCCGGCTGCGTGACGCTCGGCCGCACCGTGCGCGCCGAACTCCCCGGCGGGGGCGAGGTCGGCGGGCGGGCGGTGGCCGTCGACGACGACGGGCGGCTGGTCGTCGCGACCGGCGAGGGCGAGCGGGCGGTCGCCGCGGGCGACGTCGTCCACGTGCGGCCGGCGGGACAGTGAGCCAGGCCACACCTGCCGTATTGTTGAGGCGGCAGCCTCCGACGCATGATCGGAAGGGCCGGTGCGCAGGGACCCAGGAGGGGGCGGGCGGTGACCGTGGACGACGCGAGCGACCTCCCGCCGCACGAGGAGCCGGGCGGGCCTCGTCGCGAACAGGCGGAACACGAGGAGCGCGACGAGCGCGAGGAGCCCGAGGAACGGGGCGGATCCACCCGGTCCCACGCCATCGAAGAGGACCCGATCGCACTGCGCCTGGAGCACCTGATCCTGGGCTCCGGACGGCACTACACACCTTTTCAGGCGGCCCGCAGCGCCGGCGTCTCGATGGACCTCGCCGCCCGGTTCTGGCGCGCGATGGGCTTCGCCGACATCGGCCAGGCACGCGCGTTGACCGAGGCCGACGTCCTGGCGCTGCGCCGCCTGGCGGGTCTGGTCGAGGCCGGGCTGATCAGCGAGAGCACGGCGATCCAGGTCGCCCGCTCCACCGGCCAGACCACGGCCCGGCTGGCCGAGTGGCAGACCGACTCCTTCCTGGAGGAGCTCACCGAGCCGCCCGAACCCGGCATGACCCGGGGCGAGGTGGCGTATCCGCTGGTCGAGCTGCTGCTGCCGGAGCTGGAGGAGTTCCTCACCTACGTGTGGCGGCGCCAGCTGGCCGCCGCCACCAGCCGGGTCGTCCGCTCGGACGACGAGGAGGCCGTCGACCGCCGGCTGGCGGTCGGCTTCGCCGACCTCGTCGGCTTCACCCGGCTCACCCGGCGGCTGGAGGAGGAGGAACTCGGCGAGCTGGTCGAGGCCTTCGAGACCACGGCCGCCGACCAGGTGGCCGCGCACGGCGGACGGCTCATCAAGACCCTCGGTGACGAAGTGCTGTTCGTCGCGGACGACGCCGGCACGGCCGCCGAGATCGGCATGCGGCTGATCGAGACGATGAACGGCGACGAGACGATGCCGGCGCTGCGCGTCGGCATGGCCTTCGGCACCGTCACGACCCGCATGGGCGACGTTTTCGGCACCACGGTGAACCTGGCGAGCCGGCTGACCTCGATAGCGCCACGGGACGCGGTGCTCGTCGACGGCGAGCTGGCGCAGGCGCTCGTCGCGGCGGGCGAGGCACCCGAGTCGGAGGCGGAGCTCGAGCCCGGGTCGGAGGAGAAGTACCGCTTCGGGCTGCAGCCCATGTGGCGGCGGCCGGTGCGCGGTCTCGGCGTGGTCGAGCCCTGGCTGCTGAACCGCCGCGGCGGCTGAGCGGGCACGCCCACTACGCTGGCGGTCGACGGTTCACGATCGTTAACAGCGACCCGGAGGTGGCGGCGCGATGGCCGAGCAGCGGTTTGGCGAGTGGGTGGCGGTACGCAGGCACGGTGACGCCGGGCGGGTGGCGGAACTGGTGCTGGACCGGCCCAAGGCGATGAACGCCATCTCGACGGACATGGCCCGGGCGGTCACCGAGGCGTGCGCGGCGCTGTCCGCCGACCGGTCGGTCAGCTGTGCCGTGCTCACCTCGACCCACGAGCGGGCGTTCTGCGTGGGCGCCGACCTGAAGGAGCGCAACTCCTTCACCGACGCCGACCTCGCGCGGCAGCGCCCGTACACGCGGGCCGCCTACACGGCCGTGCTGGAACTGCCGATGCCGTCCGTGGCCTCGGTGCACGGCTTCGCCCTCGGCGGCGGGTACGAGCTGGCGCTGGCGTGCGACGTGATCGTCGCCGACCCGACGGCCGTCGTGGGGCTGCCGGAGGTCACGGTGGGCGTGATCCCCGGTGGCGGCGGCACGCAGTTGCTGCCGCGCCGGGTGGGCGCGGCCCGGGCGGCGCAGCTGATCTTCACCGGGCGCCGGGTGCCCGCGGCGGAGGCGCTGGCGCTGGGTCTGGTGGACGTGCTCGCGGAGCAGGGGCAGGACCGCGTGGAGGCGCTCGGCCTGGCCTCGCGGATCGCCGGGAACTCGCCGGTGGGCCTGCGTGCGGCCAAGCGGGCGCTGCGGCTGGGCCAGGGCACCGACCTGCGGACCGGGCTGGACGTCGAGGACGCCGCGTGGCGCACGGTCGCCTTCTCCGGGGACCGCACCGAGGGTGTCGCGGCCTTCAACGAGAAGCGCGACCCGGTGTGGCCGGGTGAGTGATTGAGGCGGAAAACGACCGCGCCGACGGGCGCGTAACGTGCGGGGCCGTGCGAACGTCGCAAACTGGTAAAAAGTCTGCGGGTGACAGGAGACGGGCGCATGAACGGCACCGGCGGGGACACTCGACTGCGCGCCGTCGCCGAACTCGCGCGGGCGGTGGCGGCGGCGAAGTCGCCCATGGAGGCGGCCGTCGCCGCCGCGTCCTCGGCGCGGATCGCCCTCGGCGGTTCCATGGCGGCGATCTCCCGCTGGGAGCGCGACCGGGGACGGCTGCGGGTGCTGGTCAACGACGGGGACCTGGCGCCCGGCGAGGAGCCGCAGCCCGTCGAGGAGGTGTACTCGGTCGCGGACTTCCCGGAGATCGTGGAGTTCCTGCACGCCAAGTGGACCGAGGGCGGCGAGCCGCACGCCTGGATCGAGACGGCCGAGGGCCCGGCGGCGGGCCGTACTGGCGCCTACTGCCACCAGCGGGTGGCCACGCTGCGGCGGCGCGGCCGCACCTCCTGCGTCGTCGCGCCGATCATGCTGCACGGGCTCGCCTGGGGCGAGCTGTACGTGGCCCGGGGCGCCGGGCGGCCGGTCTTCGACCGGGACGACGCCGAGTTCGCGACCGTGCTCGCGGCGCTCACCGCGGCCGGGATCGCCCAGACCGAGCGGCTGGCGGAGGTGCGCCGGCTGGCCTTCACCGACCCGCTGACCGGGCTGGCCAACCGGCGGGCGGTCGACCAGCGGCTGGAGGAGGCGGTGGAACGGCACCGGGCCGACGGGACCCCGGTGAGCCTGATGGTCTGCGACCTCAACGGGCTCAAACGGGTCAACGACCAGCTCGGGCACGCGGTCGGCGACCGGCTGCTGGTCGGCTTCGGCTCCGTGCTGTCGCTGTGCGGGGCGGCACTGGAGGGCAGCCTGGTCGCGCGGCTGGGCGGCGACGAGTTCTGCCTGCTGTCGGTCGGGCACCGCGCGGAGCAGGTCGTGGCGGTCGCCGAGGAGCTGTGCGTGCGGACCAAGTGGCTGGGGCTGGGCGACGGGGTGGCGGTCGGGGTGGCGTCCACGGACGCCGAGATCGGCGTGGTGACCTCGGGGCGCCGGCTGTTCCGGCTGGCGGACGCGGCCCAGTACCGGGCGAAGGCCCTGCACTCGGTGGAGCCGGTGGTCGCCGGGCGCGGGGCGCCCGAGGACCCGGTGGTCCGGCTCGCCGACCAGCCCGCGGGCCATGACGTGGAGCGGCGCCGCTTCCGGGGGCGGGACTGAAGCCGGCCCGGGGCCCGGGGAGCGCACCATGGGACGGGCCGGCGGGTGCGGCGGGGGCCGCGCGGAAGAGGCCCGTCGGGCACGTGACAGGTTGCGATTCAGTCCGTAGGGTTCGTGAATATGAGTATGCATAACGTGGTGATCGGGGCCCACGGGGCCGCGGCGGAGGACGTGCTGGCGGTGGCCCGCGGTGGTGCGCGGGTCGAGCTGTCGGCGGAGGCGCTGGCCGGGATCGCCGCGGCGCGCGAGGTCGTGGAGGCCCTGGCGGCGAAACCGGAGCCGGTCTACGGCGTCTCGACGGGCTTCGGCGCGCTCGCGGTGCGGCACATCAGCCCCGAGCTGCGCGTGCAGCTGCAGCGCAGCCTGGTGCGCTCGCACGCCGCCGGCATGGGCCCGCACGTGGAGCGCGAGGTGGTGCGCGCGCTGATGTTCCTGCGGCTGAAGACGCTGGCCTCCGGCCGTACCGGTGTCCGTCCGGTCGTCGCCGAGACGATGGCCGCGCTGCTCAACGCCGGCATCACCCCCGTCGTCCACGAGTACGGCTCCCTGGGCTGCTCCGGCGACCTGGCACCGCTGTCGCACTGCGCGCTGGTCCTGATGGGCGAGGGCGAGGCGGAGGGCCCCGACGGCGTCGTGCGCCCCGCCGCGGAGCTGCTGGCCGAGCACGGCATCGAGCCCGTCGAGCTGCGCGAGAAGGAGGGCCTGGCCCTCATCAACGGCACCGACGGCATGCTCGGCATGCTCGTGATGGCCATCGACGACCTGCGCCGGCTGTTCACCGCCGCCGACGTCACCGCCGCGCTGTCGATGGAGGCGCTCCTGGGCACCGACAAGGTGCTCGCCCCCGAGCTGCACGCGATCCGCCCGCACCCCGGCCAGGCGGCCAGCGCCGAGAACATGCGCCGTGTGCTCGCCGGCTCCGGGCTCACCGGGCACCACCAGGACGACGCACCGCGGGTCCAGGACGCGTACTCGATCCGCTGCGCCCCGCAGGTGGCCGGCGCCGGCCGGGACACCGTGACGCACGCCATGACGGTCGCCGACCGCGAGCTGGTCTCCGCCGTCGACAACCCGGTCGTCTTCGCTGGGGGTACCTCCCAGGCCGAAGGCTCTGGGGGAGGGAGGGTGGAGTCCAACGGCAACTTCCACGGCGCCCCCGTCGCCTACGTGCTGGACTTCCTGGCCATCGCGGCGGCCGACCTCGGGTCGATAGCGGAGCGGCGCACCGACCGGCTGCTGGACAAGAGCCGTTCGCACGGCCTGCCCGCCTTCCTGGCCGACGACCCGGGCGTGGACTCCGGCCTGATGATCGCCCAGTACACGCAGGCCGCGCTGGTCAGCGAGAACAAGCGGCTCGCGGTCCCGGCCTCGGTGGACTCCATCCCGTCCTCGGCGATGCAGGAGGACCACGTGTCGATGGGCTGGTCGGCCGCGCGCAAGCTGCGGCAGGCGGTGGACAACCTGGCCCGGATCGTGGCGGTCGAGCTGATGGCCGCGTCGCGCGCCGTCGAGCTGCGCGTGCAGGGCAGCGAGGTACTGGTGGCCGCCCCGGCGACCCAGGCCGTGCTGAAGGCGGCGCGCGAGGCCGGAGTGGGCGGCCCCGGTCCGGACCGCTTCCTGTCCCCGGACCTGGAGGCGGCGTACGACTTCGTGCGCGGCGGCGGTCTGGTGGCGGCGGCCGAGTCGGTCACCGGCCCGCTCGCCTGACCCCCACCCCGACACCGACACCGCCCCGGCCTCCGGCCGGGGCGGGCGGGTTCCGGGGCGGCAGTGCCTAGTACATCTCGCGGGCGCGGCGGCTCGCGTTGATCACGAGCGCCGCGCCCAGGCCGAGGAAGGCGGTCCCGCCGACCAGGTACGGCGTGGTGTCGACGCTGCCGGTGTCCGCCAGGTGCTGTCCCGGGTCGGTGCCCGACCCGGTGGTGGCGGTGGAAACGGACGACTGCGCGCTCGTGTTCGCCGTGTGCTCGGCACTGGCGGACGCGTTGGGCACGAAGTACAGGGCGCCGAGGACGGCGGCAGCCGTGACGGCGACGAAGGCGGGTGGACGGTGCGAGGTCAACGGATCCCCCAGCGGTTGCGGCGACTTGACCGTGAAGGCCGATGGTAGTGAGACAACCGCCGCTGAGGGAAGTTCGACCCCGAAACCGGAGCTTCCGCGGGTTCGCGGAGGGCCGCCGCGGGTATCCTTCCGCGCGGAAGCGGACTGCCTGCGCAACGGGGGCCGTTCCCCCGCATACGCTCCGTCACATGAGCACTACTGACATCCCCACCGGGGAGAGCGGGCCGCGCTACGTGCGGCTCCAGGTGGAGCTGGTCCTGGAGATCACCGGGTCCGGCGAGCTGACCGACGCCGCGCTGGACCAGATCGGCGGCGACGAGTACATGCCGGACGACGAGCGGCAGCACGCCGAGGCGTCGGTGCGGCAGGACGAGTCGGAGGCGCTGGCCTACCTGGTCGATCCGTTCGACCTGGTCACCAGCGTGCCGGGGATCGAACTGGTGCAAGCGTCCTGGTCCTGTGCTCACACCGAGTACGACCCCGACTCCGACGAGTGGGACCTCTACGACGACGAGGTGGACGACGAGGCGGACGAAGCCGACATCGAGGAGGAGGAACCGCAGGGACGCTGAACGCGTCTTCGGCAGTGCGTGACTCACCCGCCCCGGGCCCCTCACGGGTCCGGGGTTTCGCACGGGCCGCGTGACCGCGCCCATGTCACGTGCGTCACGCACGTGTTCTTCCCCACACTTCCCGGGGTGGGGGAACGGACCAAAGACCCTGGCAGTTCCTGGACGTACGAGTGAGGCTCGATCGAGGGCCGTGGCCCGCGACGCACGCGGGCCGGGGGAAACGCGTACCGGAAGACATTGGAGATCTGTGTGAAGCGCGCCGAGACCGGCACAGCCACCGACACGAGTCCCTCGCGCAAGCGGCGAGCCGGGCTGGCAGCTCTGGCGCTGCTCGCCGTCGGGGCGATCTCGCTGACCGCCTGCGGGGGGGACAAGGCGGGCACGGCCGGTTCCGACAACAACGCCAAGTCGCAGGCCTCGGTCGACGAGCAGGCGGCCAAGGACTCCTCGGACGCCCGAATATCGATCACCCCGAAGACCGGCGCCAGCGACGTCAGCATCAACACGGGCGCCAAGGTGCAGGTGACCGACGGTGAGCTCACCAGCGTCACCATGACCTCGGTCGCCGACGGCTCCGCCGTCAAGGGCACGATCTCCGCGGACGGCTCGAGCTGGGCGCCCGACGGCCCGCTGAAGCGGGAGACCCAGTACAAGATCGCCGCCAAGGCGGAGGACGGCAAGGGCCGCAAGGCCGCCGAGAACTCCACCTTCACCACGGTCACCTCCGCGCACAGCTTCATCGGCTACTACACGCCCGAGAACGGCCAGACCGTCGGCGTGGGCATGCCGGTCTCGATCAACTTCACCAAGGCGATCGAGGACAAGAAGGCCGTCCAGTCGGCGATCGCGGTGACCTCCAGCAGCGGCCAGGAGGTCGTCGGCCACTGGTTCAACTCCACCCGGCTCGACTTCCGCCCCGAGTCCTACTGGCAGGCCGGCTCCACCGTCACGCTCAAGCTGAACCTCGACGGCGTCGAGGGCTCCTCCGGCATCTACGGCGTCCAGGACAAGACCGTCAGCTTCAAGATCGGCCGCAGCCAGGTCTCGACGGTCGACGCCTCGACCCACCGGATGAAGGTCGTGCGCGACGGCAAGGTCATCCGCAACATCCCGATCTCCGCCGGCTCGGACGAGAACACCACCTACAACGGCCAGATGGTGATGTCGGAGAAGTTCACCGAGACCCGGATGAACGGCGCCACGGTCGGTTTCACCGACGACGACGGCAAGGGCGAGTACGACATCAAGGACGTGCCGCACGCCATCCGCCTGACCACGTCCGGCACCTTCATCCACGGCAACTACTGGGGCGCCGACTCGGTGTTCGGCGCCGTCAACACCAGCCACGGCTGCGTGGGCCTGAACGACACCAAGGGCGCCAAGGACACCTCCACCGACGCCTACTGGTTCTACACGAACTCGATCGTCGGCGACGTCGTGATCGTGAAGAACTCCAAGGACAAGACCGTCGACCCGGCGAACGGCCTCAACGGCTGGAACATGAACTGGAGCGCCTGGAAGGCCGGCAGCGCGGTCTGAGACCGCTCCCGCCCCGGACGGCGACAGGGGCCCGGAACCATGAGGTTCCGGGCCCCTGTGGCGTCCTTCGCGCCCTCCTCGCGCGGGCCGTCAGTCCTTCGTGCCGTCCACGATGACCGGGGAGCCGTTCGCGCCCGTGCCGCAGGGAACCGCGTACACGGGATTGGACTTCGCGGCCTCGCGGTAGGCGTCCAGGCACTGGTTGTACAGCACCTTGTCGCTCAGCGACCGCGCGATGATCCGGTTGGCGCTCGCGATGCCCTCCGCCTCGATCCGCTTGCGCTCCGCCTCGGCCTTGGCCGTCCTGGACGCCTCGACGGCCCGCTCGGTGGCCTGCTGCTGCTGGATCTTCTTGTCGATCTGCTCCTGCAACTGGTCGGAGGGCCGCACGTTGCGCAGGTTCACCGCGGTGACGTCGATGCCGCGCGGGGCGAGGCGCTGCTTGATCAGGGCGTCGATCTCCGACCCGATCCGCTCGCGGGCGGAGGCGTACCCCTCCTCGCTGCTGTGCTTGGCGAAGACGTTGCGGATGATCTCGCGGCTGTCCGGCATCACCAGCCGCGACTGGATGGCCTCCTCGTTGCCCGCCAGCCGGTAGAGCTCGACGGCCTTGGCGGGCACCACGGCCCACTTGATGGTCACGTCGGCGTAGAGCACCCCGCCCTGCGAGGAGCGCACCTCGACCACGTCCTTGTCGTGCAGATCGAGGTCGACCGGGCGCGTGGAGAACGACGTGACGTCGGTGAACGGCGACCTGAAGTGGATGCCGGAGGTCAGCGGGGAGCCGACCTTGCCGAAGGTCACCGGGACGCCGACCTCGTAGGCGCTCACGACGTGGACGCACGCGAAGACGCCGGCCAGCACGCCCGCCAGGGCGCTGAGCGCCGCTCCCAGCTTCCAGCCGACGGAGCTCTGGCCCCGGGCGACGAAGAACAGCACGACCGCCGCCGTGAGCAGCAGGATGGACAGCACGAACACAGGGATCCCCCTCCGGAACACGGACCGGCGCCGCCCCCCGGCCGCGCCGCGCAGCGCATCGTAACGGCCCGAGGTGACGGTTCCGTACCTCGTGTGACGAGCCGTGACGAGCCGTTGCGAGGCTGTCGCCGGGTCCGGACGCGGGCCCTGGCGGGGCGGCGCCCCGGCGGGCTACCGCGTCCGCAGCGCCTGGGGGTCGTCCAGGACGGAGCGCACCACGCTGTACGCCGCCCCGAGCAGCACGCCCTCGCGGCCCAGCCGGGACACCCGCACGGCGTCCGTGCGCCATTGACGGTCCGTCACGCGGCGGCCCAGCTCGCGTTCGACGGCCGAGCGCAGCCACGGCGCCAGCGAGGCCAGGGTGCCGCCCAGCACGACGGCCTGCGGGTCCAGCAGGTTGACCGCGCCGCTCAGCGCGATCCCGAAGGCCTGCCCGGCGGCCGCGAGCGCCTTCAACGCCGCCGGGTCCCCCTCCACGGCGGCCGCCTGGAGGGCCTTGAGCGCGTCCGGCCGCTCCGGGGCGATGCCCGCGGCCCGCAGCACGGCCTCCTCGCCCGCGTACTGCTCCAGGCAGCCGCGGGCCCCGCAGGAGCAGCGCGGGCCCGTCGGGTGCACGGGCACGTGGCCGAGCTCCCCGGCGAAGCCGCGCGCGCCGCGGAACAGCCGGCCGTCGACGACCAGCGCCGCGCCGATGCCGATCTCCGCCGAGACGTGCACGAAGTCGGTGACGCCCTCGTGGCCGCCCAGCCAGAGCTCGGCGAGGGCGCCGAGGTTGGCCTCGTTCTCGACGGTGACCGGGATGCGGGCTCCGGCCAGGCCGTCGGCCCCTGCCCGGTCGAACCAGCCCGCGGCGTCGACGTCCTCCCAGCCGAGGTTCGGCGCCCGCATCACGACCTGCCGGTCCCGGCCGACCAGGCCCGGCACGGCGAGCGTCAGTCCGGCCGCGCTCAGTCCGGCGGCCCGCGCCTCCTGCCGCACCTCGCCGACGAGCGCCGCGAGTTCGCGCAGCACCTCCGGCGCCGGACGGCCGCGGTTGTCCGCCTCGACGCGGGCCCGGGCGCGCACGGTGCCGCGCAGGTCGACCGCGACGGCGGCGAGGTGGTCCACCCCGACCTCGGCGCCGAGGCCCGCCGGACCGGTGTCGTTCAGCGCCAGGGCGGTGCCGGGGCGGCCGACCGTGCCGGGGCGCTGGGTGCCCAGCTCCACCAGCAGGCCGGCCGCGAGCAGCTCGTCGACGAGGGTCGACACGGTGGCCCGGGTCAGCCCGACCTCGGCGGCGACGGCCGCGCGCGAGACCTCGCCGTGCTCCGCCACGGCTCGCATCACCAGCGCCAGATTCCGCCGTCGCAACCCCGCCTGCGACCCCGGCCCTTCCGCCACGCCCCGGTCCCCTTCCGCTCTCGTCCGTCATCCGTCCTGGTCAACGTCGTCCTGCCCCCACCCTCGCACGCCCCGCCCGGCGGCCGGACCCCGGGCGGGGCGACGGGCTCACCGCACGTCGAAGGAGTCGGCCAGCGCCGCCGCGAGGCGGTCGAGCGCGGCGTCGTCGCGCGGGACGGGGTCGTAGGAGGGGCCGGCCGTGGTGTCCCAGCGGCGGGCGACGGCCTGCGGGGACTCCCCGGTGAGCAGGCCGGCGGCCTGCGCGGCCGCGCCCAGCGCGACCAGCTCGTCCGCGACGGGGATCCGGACGGCCCGTCCCGACAGACGGCGTACGGTCTCCCGCCACGCCGTGCCGCGGGCGCCGCCGCCGATGAGCAGCAGGGGCTCGTCGGAGGTGGTGCCGTCGACCGCGAGCACCTGGTCGAGTGCGGTGAGCAGGGCGTACGCCGCGCCGTCGTACGCGGCCTGGAGGATTTGCCCGGGGGTGGTGTCGTGCCGCAGCCCGGTGAGCAGCCCGGAGGCGTACGGCAGGTTGGGGGTGCGCTCGCCGTCGAGGAAGGGCAGCAGGACCGTGCCGCCGCCCGGCTCGACCGCCTCCCGGTCCAGGGAGAGCAGCCCCGCGATCTTGTCGACGGCGAGGGTGCAGTTGAGGGTGCAGGCCAGCGGCAGCCAGTCGCCGTGCCCGCCCGCGAAGCCGGCGACGATGCCGGTGGGGTCGGTGGGCCGGGTGGCGGCGGGGGTGTAGACCGTGCCGGAGGTGCCGAGGCTCAGCGCGGGCTGACCGGGGAGGAGCCCGAGGCCGAGGGCCGCGGCGGCGTTGTCGCCGGTGCCCGCGCCGACCAGGACGCCCTCGCGCAGCGGCAGCCCGGGCAGGGTGACCCCCGCAGCCTCGCCGGGGCCGAGGACCCGGGGCAGCAGGGCCGGGTCGAGGCCGATCTCGGCGAGCAGGGCCTCGTCGTACGTCTCGGTGTCGGTGGCCCACCAGCCGGTGCCGGAGGCGTCGCCCCGGTCGGTGACGCCGGCGCCGCCGAGCCGTTCGGTGAGGAAGTCGTGCGGGAGGCGCACGGCCGCGGCGGCCTTGGCGGTCTCCGGCTCGTGCTCGGTGAGCCAGGCCCACTTGGTCACGGTGAAGCTCGTGCCGGGCACGCTGCCGAAGCGCTCCGCCCAGTACGCGGCGCCGTGCCGCTCCACCAGCGCGGCGGCCTGCGGGGCGGACCGCACGTCGTTCCAGAGCAGGGCGGGCCGCAGGGGCCGGCCGACCGGGTCGAGGACGACCAGGCCGTGCTGCTGGCCGCCGACCGAGATGGCGTCGGCGCGCTCCGCGTACGGCCCGATCTGGGCGAGCGCGGCGCCGAGCGCACGCCACCACACCTCGGGGTCGGTTTCGCGGCCCGCGCCCTCACTCACCGTGTGCCGGGCCTGTCCCCTGGCCAGCACCTCGCCCGTCTCCACGTCGACTGCGAGCACCTTGGTCGACTGGGTGGAGCTGTCCACACCCAGCGCGATCGGTCCGTTACCCATCCTGCGGCTCCCTTCACAAAGCGGCGATGGCATATTAATTTGTTCAGTGGTCTTACGAATAGGAGCCGCCGCGATGAGTTTCACCCCCACCCCCGAGGACAAGTTCACCTTCGGTCTCTGGACCGTCGGCTGGCAGGGCCGCGATCCCTTCGGCGACGCCACCCGGCCCGCCCTCGACCCCGTCGAGAGCGTCAACCGGCTGGCCGAGCTCGGCGCGTACGGCGTCACCTTCCACGACGACGACCTGATCCCCTTCGGCTCGGACGACACCGCCCGCGAGGGCCACATCAAGCGGTTCCGCCAGGCCCTGGACGCCACCGGCCTGAAGGTGCCGATGGCCACCACCAACCTCTTCACGCACCCGGTCTTCAAGGACGGCGGCTTCACCGCCAACGACCGCGAGGTCCGGCGCTTCGCGCTCCGCAAGACCATCCGCAACATCGACCTCGCCGCCGAGCTGGGCGCCAAGGTCTACGTCGCCTGGGGCGGCCGCGAGGGCGCCGAGTCCGGTGCCGCCAAGGACGTGCGGGTCGCCCTCGACCGCTTCAAGGAGGCCTTCGACCTCCTCGGCGAGTACGTCCTGGAGCAGGGCTACGACCTGCGCTTCGCGATCGAGCCCAAGCCGAACGAGCCGCGCGGCGACATCCTGCTGCCGACCATCGGCCACGCGCTGGCGTTCATCAACGAGCTGGCCCACCCCGAGCTCGTCGGCCTCAACCCCGAGGTCGGTCACGAGCAGATGGCCGGGCTGAACTTCCCGCACGGCATCGCCCAGGCGCTGTGGCACGGCAAGCTCTTCCACATCGACCTCAACGGCCAGACCGGCATCAAGTACGACCAGGACCTGCGCTTCGGCGCCGGCGACCTGCGCTCGGCGTTCTGGCTGGTCGACCTGCTGGAGTCGGCCGGCTACGAGGGCCCGCGCCACTTCGACTTCAAGCCCCCGCGGACCGAGGACATGGACGGTGTGTGGGCGTCCGCCGCCGGCGGCATGCGCAACTACCTCATCCTCAAGGACCGTGCCGCCGCGTTCCGCGCCGACCCGGCCGTGCAGGACGCGCTGAAGGCCGCCCGCCTGGACCAGCTGGCGCAGCCGACCCTCGGCGAGGGCGAGTCCCTGGCCGACCTGCTCGCCGACCGGGGCGCCTACGAGGAGTTCGACGCCGACGCCGTCGCGACCCGCGGGTCCGCCTTCGAGCAGCTCGACCAGCTCGCGATGGACCACCTGCTCGGCACCCGCTGAGCCCCGCGGAAACCGGGTTGCCGCCGGGCCCGGCCCGGCGGCACCCTGCGGGGGTGATCGAACTGCGCGTGCTCACCCCCGACGACTGGCCGCTCTGGCGGGAGCTGCGGCTCACCGCACTCGCCGACGCGCCGCACGCCTTCGGCGCCCGGCTCGCCGACTGGCAGGGCGACGGCGACCGCGAGGAACGCTGGCGCGACCGGCTCGCCCTGCCCGGCTCGTACAACCTGGTCGCCCTCGTGGACGGCCGGCCCCGCGGCATGGCCAGCGGCGTGCCCGGCGAGCTGCCGGACAGCGCCGAGCTGATCTCGATGTGGGTGGCGGGCGAGGCCCGCGGCCGCGGCGTCGCCGACCTGCTGATCCGGGCCGTCGAGGAGTGGGCGGCGGGCACCGCGGGCGTCGCCCTGCTCCACCTCGCGGTCGCGGAGGGCAACACGGCGGCGACGGCGCTCTACGTGCGCAACGGCTTCGCGGACGACGGGGGCCCCGGCGGGGTCATGCCGGACGGGCGCCCCGAGCGCGTGCTGACGAAGCGGCTCGCGGTGGCGCGGGCCTGATCGGGCCGGCGCCACCGGACCCGGTCACCAGGCGAAGGCCTCCGGGGCGGGGCCCGGTCCGGGGAAGATCTCGTCGAGACCCGCCAGCAGCTCCTCGTCCAGCTCCAGGTCCACCGCGCGCAACGCCGAGGAGAACTGCTCCGGCGTGCGCGGCCCCACGATCGGCCCGGTGATCCCGGGCCGGGTCAGCAGCCAGGCCAGCGCGACCTCGCCGGGCTCCAGTCCGTGCTTGCCGAGCAGGTCCTCGTACGCCTGCACCCGCGCCCGGACCACCGGGTCGGCCAGCCCCGCCGCTGACCGGCCCACCTTGGTGCGGGCCCCGCCGTCCTCCCGCTCCTTGCGCAGCGCGCCGCCCAGCAGCCCCTGGTGCAGCGGTGACCACGGGATCACACCGAGCCCGTACTCCTGCGCCGCCGGGATCACGTCCAGCTCGGCGCGGCGCTCCGCCAGGTTGTACAGGCACTGCTCGCTGACCAGGCCCATCGAACCGCGGTTCGCGGCCGCCTCGTTGGCCCGCGCGATCTTGTAACCGGGGAAGTTCGACGCACCCGCGTGGAGGATCTTGCCCTGGCGGACCAGCACGTCCACCGCCTGCCAGATCTCCTCGAACGGGGTGCGCCGGTCGACGTGGTGGAACTGGTAGACGTCGATGTGGTCCGTGCCGAGCCGCCGCAGGCTGGCCTCGACCGCCCTGCGGATGTTGAGGGCGCTGAGCCGGTCGTGGTTCGGCCACGACTCCTCGTGCCACGCCTTCCCGTCCGCCGACATGTTCCCGTAGACCTTCGTGGCCAGCACCACCTTGTCGCGGCGGCCCCCGCCCCGCGCGAACCACGAGCCGATGACCTTCTCCGTCAGGCCCTTGTCCTCGGCGGTGCCGTAGATGTCCGCCGTGTCGAAGAAGTTGACCCCCGCGTCCAGCGCGGCGTCCATGATCGTGTAACTGGTGGCCTCGTCCGTCTGCCCGCCGAAGTTCATCGTCCCCAGGACGATGCGGCTGACCTTGAGGCCGGTGCGGCCGAGCTGTGTGTACCTCATGGAGTACCAGCGAACCTCTTCGAGTGGACTCCCGGCAAGTGCGGTGCCCGGGGCGGGGGGTTGTGGTTGCGGTGCGTTGTCGTGTGCGGGTTGCTTGCGCCTGCGGCGGGCTGCCCGGTTGTTGTGTGCGGGTGCGTTGCGCCTGCGGCGGGCTGCCCCGCCCTCCCTCCCGATTGCCCGGCGTGGTCAGTGCGGGCCTGCGCTCCGTGTGCCTGGGTCGGTGCCGCGCCGGCGCACTCCCCCAGCCTTCGGCCGGGGGGACCCCCACAGCGCTCGCGGTTTACGACCACATCATTCGGCGCCGGGTTCCCCGCTCGTCTCCCCCAGCCTTCGGCCGGGGGAGGGCGGGCGGCGGGGAAACCGCCCGCCGCAGGCGCAAGCAACCCGCACACGACAACGCACCGCAACCACGACGGCGCCGCACCCACGTGCTCACGTGCGCGTCGGCAACCGCACCGTGAAGCAGGCACCGCCCTCGGGGGAGGTGCACGCGGCGGAGATGGTGCCGCCCAGCACCGTGGTGAGGCGGTGGGCGATGGCGAGCCCGAGGCCGGTGCCGACGGGGCGGACGCCGCGGTAGCGGGTGGCGAGGGCGGCGCGCTGGAAGACGACGGTGAGGTCGTCCTCGGTCAGTCCCGGGCCGCCGTCGCGGACCTCGAACACGGCCTCGCTGCCCTCGCCGCCGCCCTCGGCGCGCAGCGCCAGCACGAGCGGGCGGCCGGCCGGGGTGACGCGCAGCGCGTTCTCGGCCAGGCCGTCGAGGAGTTGGCGGACCCGGAAGGGATCGGTGTCGGCGAGCAGCGGGCGGCCCGGGCGTTCGAGGCGGAAACGCACGTCGTGGCGGGCGCAGCGGTCGGCCCAGACGGCGCCGGCGTCCTCGACGAGGGCGTCGAGGTCGGTCGGCGCGGCGTCGAGCCGGAAGTCGTCGGCCTCCAGGCGGGCGAGGTCCAGCAGGTCGTGGACGAAGCGGTCGAGACGGCCCGTCTCGGCGAGCAGGGTGCGGCCGGTGGCGGGGAGGCCGTCGGGGCCGATCACCCCGTCGGCGAGGGCCTCGGCGTAACCGCGTACGGCGGTCAGCGGGGTGCGGATCTCGTGCGACACCGAGAGCAGGAACGCGCGCTGCCGGTTCTCGCTGCGGCGAGGGCGGTGTCAAGGGCGGTGAGCGCGGCGGACAGTTCGGCGACCTCGGCCGGGCCGTCGTCCGGCAGGGCGAGCCCGCGCTCGCCGGCGGCGAGGCGGTGGGCGGTGCGGGCCGCCGCGGTCAGGGGACGGGCCAGGCGCCGGGCCAGCAGCGCACCGGCTGCGCCCGCGCCCGCCAGACCGGCGGCCAGGGGCAGCGCGAGGGCGCCGCGGATGCGGGCGGCGGCGTCGTCGACCGCGGTGAAGGGCTTGGCGAGCACCACCGCGCCGCCGCCCGCGGACGGATGGCCCTCCACCAGCACGGCACGCCCGCCGAGGGCGGCCGTCGCCGACGCGGAGTCCCCGCCGCGCAGCGCCGCGAGCACGGCCGTGGTGACGGCGGGCGCCGCCGGCCCTGCCGTCGTACCGTCCGGCGCGACCACCGCGAGCTCGACGCCGTTCGACCCGGCCAGCCGTTGCTCGCGTTCGAGCAGCAGGGACGACAGCGCCGGGGTACGGCTGAGCACGTCGGCCTGCCGTGCGAGCCGGTCGCGCTCCTGCGCCTCGGCGGTCGTGCGGATCGTGTGCCACGACGCCAGCCCGGCCAGCAGCATCGCGACGGCCGCCACGGCGGTGGTGAGCAGCACGAGGTTCCCGGCGAGCGAACCGCGAGGGGTCATGCCGGGGCCGGGCGGGGTGGGGCGGCGCTGTAGCCGACGCCGCGGATCGTACGGATCAGGGAGGGGTCGCCGAGTTTGGAGCGCAGCTGGGAGACGTAGACGTCGACCACACGGCCCTCGCGGTAGTCCGGGGCGCCCCAGACGTGGGCGAGCAGCTGGTCACGGGTGAAGACCTGGCCGGGGTGGCCCATCAGGCACGCCAGGAGGTTGAACTCCGTCGTGGTCAGGGTGAGCGGCTCACCGTCGTTGTGGACGGTCCGGCGCACCGGGTCCAGTGCCACCGGGCCCAGGGTGCGCGGGCGTCCGCCGCGGGGCGGGCCGTCCACCCGGCGCAGGACGGTCTTGACGCGGGCGACGAGTTCGCGGGGCGAGAAGGGCTTGGTGACGTAGTCGTCCGCGCCCAGTTCCAGGCCCAGGATCCGGTCGGCCTCCTCGTCGCGTGCCGTGACCAGGAGGACCGGCGTCCAGTCGCCCTCGTCGCGCAGCGCACGGCAGAACGCCGTGCCGTCGAGCCCGGGCAGTCCGATGTCGAGCACGATCGCCACGGGCCGCAGCCGGCGTGCCGCGGCGAGCCCGGAGGGCCCGTCGGTCTCCACGTGGACGCCGAAGCCCTCCCGGGTCAGGTACAGCCGCTGCAGGTCGGCGATGTGCCGTTCGTCCTCGACGACCAGGACGAGGCCTCGTTCTTCCGCCATGGCCCCGATGCTAGCCACCCGGATCCCCGCGGCCCCGCGGGCGGCGGGGATCCTGACACTCCCCGAACATTCCGTCAACGCCGTCCTTGCGTCCGTCCGCCACGATGCGGGCGGTGCCCGGCGGACCGGCCGGGCGGAGGGAGGAACAGGTCGTGGCATTCCCACACGCCGGCGCGGAGCCCGCACTGCTCGGCGCCACCCTGGCGGCGGGCGTCGTCGCGCTCGTCGCCGTCGCCTTGCTGCTGCGCAGGACCCACCCGCCCCGCACCGCCGGACCCGGTCTGCTGCACCGGGCCGGACGCGGCTGCGCCCGGCACCCGTGGCGGGTGATCGCCGCATGGCTGCTCGTGCTGCTGGCCGCGGTCGCCGCCGACCGGGCCTGGGGCGGTGCGTACCAGGACGACTTCGCGCTGCCCGGCACCTCCGCCCAGACCGGCGCGGACCTCCTCGACGCCCATGGCGCGCCCGGCACCCGGGGCACCGCCTCGCAGATCGTGCTGCGGGCACGGCACGGCGGGCTGGCGGACCACCGGGACGCCGTGGCCTCGGCGGTCGCCCGCGTGGCGGACCTGCCGCACGTCCTGTCCGCGGCCGGCCCGCTGACCACCCCGGGCGCGGTCTCCTCCGACGGCGCCATCGGCTACGTCGGGGTCCGCTTCGACACCAACCCCGCGACCCTCGACCGTTCCTACGTCGCCGAGGTCGACGCGGCGGTCTCGGCGCTGCGCGCCGACGGCGTCACCGTGGAGTACGGCGGTCCGCTGGGCCAGTTGGCGCGGCCCAAGGCGGCGGACCGGGCCTCGGAGGCGATCGGCCTGGCAACCGCGGTCGCCGTGCTGCTGCTGGGCTTCGGCAGCCTCGCGGCGGCGGGACTGCCGCTGCTCACCGCGGTCCTCGGGCTGGGCGCCGGGACGGCCCTGCTGGGGCTGCTCGCGGCGGCCTGGTCCTTCGGCGCCGCCGCCCCCACGCTGGCCACGATGATGGGCCTCGGCGTGGGCCTGGACTACGCGCTCTTCCTGACCACGCGCCACCGTGGGCTGCTGCACACCGTCGACGACCCCGCGGAGGCCGCCGGACGCACCCTCGCCACCAGCGGCCGGGCCGTGATCGTGGCGGCCGTGACGGTGGCGATGGCCCTGGCGGGCCTGTACGCCTCGGGGGTCGTCTTCATCGGCACCCTCGGTGCCGCCGCGGGCGTCACCGTCGCGGTCGCGGCCGTGGCCTCACTGACCTTCACCCCCGCGCTGCTGGGGCTGCTCGGCCGCCGGATCGACCGCTGGTCGGTGCGCACGCCGGTGGACGAACCCGCCCCGGGCGGCGCCGACGTCTGGCACCGCTGGGCCCGCGCCGTCGGGCGGCGCCCCTGGCTCTTCCTCACCGCGGGCGTGCTGGCGCTCGGGGTGCTCACCGTGCCGCTGGCCTCGATGCGGCTGGGGCACGTCGACGCCGGGGCGGGCCCGGCCGGCAACACCGACCGCCGCGCGTACGACCTGCTCTCCGAGGGCTTCGGCCCCGGCACCAACGGCCCGCTCACCGTGGTCGTCGCCCTGGACCCCGACCGCATCCGGACCACGGCCGACCGGGAACGTCTCGCGGCGTCACTGCACGACGCCCTCACCGGCGCCGGCGACGTGGCCGCCGCGACCACCCCGTCCGAGACCCCCGACGGCGCCCTGCTCGTCGCGACCGTCACCCCGGGCGGCGGGCCCGAGGAGCGCTCCACCTCCGACCTCGTCCACCGCCTGCAGGACGACGTGCTGCCCGCCGCCCTGCGGGGCACCGGTGCCCAGGGCCACGTCACGGGGGCCACGGCGGCCCAACTCGCCTTCCGGGACGTCGTGGTGGACCGGCTGCCGGTGATCGTCGCGGTGGTCGTCGGCGCGGCCTTCCTGCTGCTGCTCGCCGTCTTCCGCAGCCCGCTGGTCGCCGCCAAGGCCGCGGTGCTCAACCTGCTGTCGATCGGCGCCGCGTACGGCGTGGTCGTGGCCGTCTTCCAGTGGGGCTGGGGCGGTCCGTGGCTCGGCGTGGGCGAGAGCGTGCCGGTGGAGTCCTACGTCCCGATGATGATGTTCGCCATCGTCTTCGGGCTGTCCATGGACTACGAGGTCTTCCTGCTCTCCCGGATCCGCGAGTCCTGGCTGGCCACCGGCGACGACCACGGGAGCGTGGCGCACGGGCTGGCCGCCACCGCCCGGGTCATCTCCTGCGCCGCGATCGTCATGACCAGCGTCTTCCTCGCCTTCCTCCTGTCGGCGAACGTGGTCGTCAAGATGCTGGCGCTGGGGCTCGGGGTGAGCGTCGTCGTCGACGCCACGATCGTCCGGCTGCTCCTCGTCCCCGCGACGATGTACCTGTTCGGCCGGGCCAACTGGTGGATCCCGTCCTGGCTGGACCGGCTGCTGCCGCGCCTGGACCCGGAGGGCGGCGGCCGTGCCGCGCAGGACGTTCCCGCGCCCGCCGGCGCCGAGGCCGCCGGGAAGACGCGGTGACGGCCGTCCGGTGGCGCCGGGTCAGGACCGTGCTGGTGGTGTCCGTCGCGCTGACGGCCCTGACCGGCGGGGCCGGTGAGCTGGTCGCGCGGGGCGTCGTCCACCACCGCGTCGCGGCCGCGGCGGGCCGCGCCCTCGGCGTCGCCCCGGACCGGGTGGCGGTCGACACCGGCGGTGGGCCGGCGCTGGCCGCGCTCGCGCACCGGCGCCTGGACCGCGTCGAGGTCGCCGGCGACGACGTCACCGTGGGGCGGCTGCACGGCGCCTCGGTGCGCCTACGCCTGGACGGCCTCCGCTTCGGCGGCGCACCGACCGTGGCGTCGTCCCATGCCGACGTCCGCGTTCCCGCCGGGTCGTTGCGCGCACGCTCAGGGAGCGGCAGTACGGACGGCGGCCTGCCGGTCACGGCCGTCGTGCCGGACCCGGTCGCGGGCACGCTGCGGTTCGAACTCGGCGGCGGATTTGCCTGGGTGACGGTCCGTCCGATGCTCCGTGACGGCCGGGTGGCGGTCACCGTGACCGGCGCGGAGCTCCTGGGCCAGGCCGCCGCGCCGGCGGTCGTCGACCGGATCGAGCGGCGGCTGGCCGACCGGGCCCCGCGGGCGCGCTACCCCCTCGCCCTGCGGGCGACCTCGGTCGACGTCACGTCCGAGGGCCTGCACGTCACCCTCGACGGCGGCCGCGCGGCGCTGCCCCGCCGGGCGGCTCAGGCCGCCTGACCGTCCACGACGCCCCTGGCGAAGTCCGCGCGCAGCCGGGAGAGTTCGTCGTCCGGCACCGCGCGCGCCCAGGCGTCGGGAAGCCCGCGGACGGTGTGGTCCTTGGTGGTCGCGGCGCTGTAGGTGGCGGTGCAGATGAGCGACACGGTGCCGGAGGGCTTCATCTTCTTGTGGAAGACGCAGGTCTTCACCTTGCGGCCGTCGAGGGTGATGGCGATGCTGATCTCCGCGTACACGGGGTCGTCGGTGGTCTCGGGGTCGTCCAGGGCGTCGTACAGGGAGTTCTGGAGGGTGAAGCGGGCGGTGCAACTGGTGTTGCCGCAGGGGGAGAAGCGGGCCTTGCCCGTGGTGCTGAAGCTGACCGCCGGGTCGACGGCCGACTTCAGGGCGGCGAGGTCCCGGTCGTAGGCGGTCGTGAAGGTCTCGCGGTCGGCGCCGGTGAGCACGGCCACCGTGGTGTCCAGGCCGTCGGGCAGGGGCAGCGGCCCCGAGGCGGCGGGGGAGTCGCCCGCGGCCAGGCGCAGCAGGGTGCGGGGGGCGGAGTCGGTGATCCAGAAGCGGCCGCCGGTCGTGGTCAGCACCTTGACGGGGCGTCCGGCGACCGTGGAGGAGGAGATGGCGTCCGGGCGGCCGCGGTCGGCGGCGTCACGGAGCAGCGCCGAGACGTTGGCCGGGTCCAGGGGGGTCGTCAGGTCGTCGATCTCGGGCAGGTCGGCGGAGGAGTCCAGCCAGCGGTCGTCGATCCGGTCGAGGAGGTCGCCCGCGTAGCCGCGGTCCTTCCAGTACGCCCTGTCGGCCTTGGTCAGGCGGTGGTCGTCGGTGGTGAGCAGCCGCACGGTGGCGCCCTCGTCCTGCAGCGAGCCACGGCCCCAGCCGCCGGGCGTGGTCTGCAGGTCGAACGGGGTGCTCGTCCCGCTGTCGAGGGCGAAGTCGCCCCGGTAGGAGACGACCTGGGCCTCGCCCAAGGTGTCCGCCGCCTCGCGCAGCATGCGCTCGGCCTCCGCCGCCGGGTCCTTGCGCGCGGTCGCCGCCGGGCCCTTGCCGTCGCCGGAACCGCTCCAGGGAGCCCATATGAGGAGGCCGGCGACCAGGGCCGCGGTGGCCAGTCCCGCCACGGCCAGCAGCGGGCCGCGCCGCCGGGGCGGCGGTGCGGGGTAGCCGTTGTGCGGCGGGTACCAGGGCGCTCCGTGGTGGGCCTGCGGTTGCGGCGGGTACGGCGGCGCCGGCGGGGGCGGCGGTCCGAAGCCGCCGCCTCCCGTGCCGCCGCCGGTCCCGTGACCGGGGCCCCAACCGCCGCCGCCCCACGGTGTTCCGTCCGTCATATCCGCGTCTCCCCACGTCGTGCGGTCACTCGTGCCCCCGCCGGTCTCCCCGCCGGGACGTTCCTCGCCGGGCGCCGACCTTCTCATCCGGCCCGCGCCCCCGCCCCGGCCTTCCGCGAATCCGCCACCGGCCCGGCCCGGCGGGCGCGCGGGGGTCCAGGGCAAGGTACTGCAGTGGCCGCACCGCCCCGGCGCGAGGGTTTCTCATACGGCTCTCATCCACCGCTCAGGCTCTCATCACCGCTGGTTCCTACCGTCGTCGCAGTGGAGAGACAGGCACCGCCTCCCTCCCGCTTCCCGTTTTCCTGACTCGGCGAGGAATGGCATGTTCTTCACGTACCTCCGGCGCGAACTCCGACGCCGCAGAAAGGCGGCGCTCGTCATCGCGATGGGCCTCGCACTGGGCATCGCCCTGGTGATCACCGTCAACTCGGTGTCGGCCGGCATGACGCAGGCCCAGGGCAAGGTGCTGGAGTCGTTGTACGGCCTGGGCACCGACATGACCGTCACCAAGGCCGCCGACCCCGACTCGGCCTCCGCGCAGCGACCGCGCTTCCAGTTCGACGCGCGCGGCGACGACAAGGAGCAGAGCAGCGACCGCGTCATGGTGCAGGGCTTCCAGTCGCTGAAGTCCTCGGTCGTCGACCAGGTCTCCGAGCAGAGCGGGGTCAAGGACGCGGTCGGCGGGCTCAGCCTGGTCGTCATCAAGGTCAACGGCCAGTTCCAGCGCGGTGAGTTCCAGCAGGCCCCGGGCGGCGGCAACCGGCAGCGGGGCGGCGGCAGCGGCCAGCCGCAGGGCACGGTGCGCGGCGGCGGAGCCAACTTCGACATCAACAACTTCACCGTCTTCGGCACGGACGTCGCGCACCCCGCCCTCGGGCCGCTGACCTCGTCGAAGATCACCTCGGGGAGGACCTTCACCAGCGCGCAGGACGACGCCAAGGTCGCCGTGCTCGACAGCGCGTACGCGAAGCAGAAGAAGCTGACCGTCGGCAAGACGGTCACGATCTCCGGCACCAAGTTCGAGATCATCGGCATCGCTACCGCCGACAGCGGCTCCTCCTCCGCCAACGTCTACATCCCGCTCAAGCAGGCGCAGACGCTCGCGGACGCCAAGGACAAGGTCACCACGATCTACGTCCAGGCCGCCGACTCCCAGAAGATCGGCTCCGTCAAGTCCGCGATCCAGAAGAACGTCTCCGGCACGACGGTCACCACCTCCGCCGACCTGGCCTCGACCGTTTCCGGTTCGCTGTCCACGGCCTCGAACCTGGCGTCCAACGTCGGCACGTGGCTCTCCGTCGCCGTCCTGATCGCCGCCTTCCTCGTCGCGGGGCTGCTGACCTCCTCCGCGGTCTCCCGCCGGGTGCGCGAGTTCGGCACGCTCAAGGCGCTGGGCTGGAAGAGCGGCCGGGTGACCCGCCAGGTCATGGGCGAGGCGATCGTCAACGGCCTCATCGGCGGCGCCCTCGGCATCGCCCTGGGCCTCGGCTGCGCCTACCTCATCACCACGATCAGCCCCACGCTGGACGCCACCGTCGGTGGCGGCGGAGCGGGCGGTCCCGGTGGCTTCGGCGGTCCCGCCCGGCGCGCGGCCGGTGACGCCGTCGAGATCGCCCTCCAGGCACCGGTCAGCGTCAACACCATCGTCCTCGCGGTGGTCCTGGCGGTCGCGGGCGGTCTGATCGCCGGGACCTTCGGTGGCTGGCGGGCCTCGCGGCTGCGCCCGGCCGACGCCCTGCGCCGCGTCGAGTAGCCGCACCCGCCCCACGAGACCGGGGGCCGCGTACCGCACGTTCCCCCCGGCGTGGCGCGGCCCCCGCCCTTCCCCTTCAGGACTTCAGGAGTCACCTCATGTACAAGCTGAGCGGCGTGACCAAGCGCTACTCGCGCGGCAAGGACACCGTGCACGCGCTGCGCGGCGTCGACCTCGTGATCGAGGACGGCGACCAGCTCGTCATCCAGGGCCCGACCGGCGGCGGCAAGTCGACGCTGCTGCAGATGCTCGGGGGCCTCGACCGCCCGACGGAGGGCTCGGTGGAGCTGGACGGCACCGACCTGGCCCGGCTGAGCGAGGCCCGGCTGACCAAGGTCAGGTCGCAGAACATCGGCATCATCTTCCAGAGCTTCAACCTGATCCCGACCCTGACCGCCCAGGAGAACGTCGAGACCGCCCTCGTCCCGCTGGGCGTCAAGGCCTCCGAACGCCGTGCCCGCGCCGCCGAGGCCCTCGCCTCCGTCGGCCTCGGCGACCGTCTGCACCATCTGCCGGGCGAGTTGTCGGGTGGTCAGCAGCAGCGTGTGGCGATCGCCCGGGCGCTGGTGAAGCGCCCCAAGGTGCTGCTCGCGGACGAGCCGACCGGAGCCCTCGACGAGGACACCCGCGACGAGATCCTCGCCCTGCTGGAGGGGCTGTGGAAGGAGTACGGGCTGACCTTCGTCATGGTCACCCACGACTCCGCCATCGCCCGGCGTGCCACCCGGGTCGCCACCATCAAGAAGGGCCGGGTCACCGTCACCGAGCGGACCCCGGCGGCCTGAGACCGCCGCACCCCGGCCCCCCGTACCCACCCCGGTCCCCACCCCCGGCCCCCGGCGCGTCGCCGGGGGCCGAGCGGTGTTTCAGTCCGTGACGCCCAAGTCCTCGCGCATCAACCGCTGCAGCGTCCGCAGCAGCGGTTCGGCCTCCTTCAGGTCCTCCAGCGCGCCCTGCGGGCTCTCGCCGTCCCGGGCGAGGCCGCGGTCGAGCCGCTTGGCCGCGGCGTCCGCCGCCGCCAGGACGCGGTTGACGTCCCGCGAAGCCTCCAGGACGCGCTCCGGGACGATCATCTGCGCCTCGGCGTACCGGTCCCGGTACTCCCGGCGGGACTCCTCGACCCGGTCCCGCTCCTCGGCGGAGTAGACGCCGTCCCTGATCCGGTGCAGGGCGTCCTTCAGCAGCGTGTGGAACTGCCGCGAGGCCCGGTTCACCGCCGTGTACGCCGCCCGCCGTTCCTCGAACCGGCGCAGCCGTTCCGCCTCGGCGGCCTCCGCCAGGCGGCGCCGGTCGGTGCCCCGCTGGGCGAGCACGGGCGCGAACAGGGTGCCGAGCACTCCGACGACGGCGGTGATCATCGCACCGAGCGTGGCATTCATGGTCCGCTTCCTATCCCGCCCGTCCGGGGCGTGGGGAGCCGGTCGGTCGCACCGAGCGGCGGCCGGCAGCGTGCGCAGGCGGGCGGCCCGCCCGGAACGGAGACCTCGTTCCGGGCGGGCCGCCCCGATACCCGTCTGTCCGTGCTACTTCGCGAGGTACGCGTTGTAGATCACCTGGGACAGGGTGTTGCCCTTCTTGTCGCTGACCAGGGCCTTGAAGGAGACGCCCTTGCCCGCCTTGGGGTTCTTCAGCGTCACCTTGCCGCCCTTGACCGTCAGCTTCGACCAGTGCGCCCCGCCGTCGGTGGAGACGTACACCTTCAGCGACTTCAGGGTGCGGCCCGCGGCCGCACCCTGGACCGTCACCGGCACCTTGACCGTGGCCTTCGCCTTGGAGGTGCTCGTGGCGGACAGGGACGGGGTGAAGCGCACCACGGAGACCGGCAGCGTGGCCGGGACGTCGCCGCCGACGTGCTGGGAGGAGAACGTCCAGGACGCGGTGACGCGGGTGCTGACCGCCGCGGTCGTGGCGCGGGTCACCGAGGTGGTCAGCCGGTAGCGGGCCTTGCCGCCGTCGACGGTGAAGGAGGCGCCGTCGTCGAGCGCGCCGTCGTGGCTCCCGACCTTCGTCCCGTTGCGGTAGAGGGTCGTGGTGGCCTTGTCGTACGACGCGAAGCCGCTGTGGCCCTGGCCGTCGGTGAACAGGCCGACGGTGCCCCAGATCTCGTCACCGGAGCGCACGATGCCGGAGTACTTGTCCAGCTTCGGACCGAAGACGCCGACGTTGAAGCTGCGGCTGTAGCTCCTGCCCTTGGTGAAGGACCGGGCCGGGGCCTCGTAGTAGCCCTCGGGGACCTCGCCGGAGGAGTCGGTCTGCAGGAAGTCCTGGGCCCAGGTGACGCCGGAGCCGTTGACGTACACGGTCCTGGTGAACGGCAGCCCGGTGAGGAAGCCGCTCGGCGTCACCATGGCCGCGTTCACGAACGGGGTGGTGAAGACCGCGCCGAGCTTGCGCTTCAGCGAGGAGCCGCCGGTGGTGGTGATCTTCGCCAGGTCGGTGCTCCGCACGGCCTTGGTGTAGCCCGTGTAGAACGACTTCGTGCGGCCGTACGCCACCGTGTAGACCTTCGAGCCGTGCTCGAACAGGCCGGCGACGGTCGCCTGGTACTCGGCGGCGGTCAGCGCGGGACCGGAGTGCGCGGTGCGGAAGTCCCGCAGCGTGCCGGTGTTGAAGCTGAGGCCGGTGCCGGCGGCGCCGTGGTTCAGGTTGTAGCCGACCATCAGGTCCGACTGCCGTGCGGCCCGGTCCGGCAGCGTGAACGCGAACGGCTTGGCCTTGCTCGCGTCGAGCGTCACCTCGGTGTCCCTGCTGAGCTCGACCAGCGGGCGGCTCACCCAGTTCGCGCTCTTGAACGTCCTGCCGTCGGCCGCGAGCTTCACGATGAGGCTGTCCACGGCGTAGCTGCCCTTGGGCAGGCGCAGCGCCGTGCTGCCGCTGTCGTTGGTGACCTCCTCGAACGCGTCGCCGTCCAGTCCGACGACGAGCGTGTCGTAGGCCGCCGCCGGCCGTCCGTCGCGGTCCAGGTTGGTGATCCGCAGGTCGTACGACTCGGCCTCGCGCACCACGCCCGCGGCGGTGCGCACCGACCGCGTGCCGTCGCGCGCGACCACGGCCGCGCTGTAGGCGCCGTCGGCGGTGCCGAGGGTGGTGTCGGCGGTCAGCGTCGCCTCCGCGGTACCGTCGGCCGGCACGGTCACCTGCTGCTTGTCGAGGGTGAAGAACCCGGCCGGCGCCGCGGTGCCGTCGGGGTCCTTGCCGGTGACCGACAGGTCCAAGGTGACGTCAAAGTCACCGGAGTTGCGGTAGGTGATCGTCCTGGACTGCTTCACGTCGTCGGTGTGCGGCCACCGGGCGACGCCGAAGCCCAGCGAGACCGGGTCGGCGACCACCTCCTGGTGGATCGCCCGGGCCAGGTCGATCTGGCCGGAACCCTGCTGGAAGGCGGTGTAGCCGCCGTCCGTCGTGGAGCCGGTGAGCGCGGCCTTGATCTGCCGGCCCGTCCAGTCCGGGTGCTCCTGGGCGAGGATCGCCGCGGCGCCCGCCACGTGCGGGGTGGCCATCGAAGTACCGGAGATGGTCAGGTAGTTCCCGTCCGCGGTGTGCGGGACCTCGGGGTCGGTGTCGATGACGCTGCCCTTGGCCGCGGCCGCGGTGATGTCCACGCCGGGGGCGGTGACGTCGGGCTTGACCGCGCCGTCGCCCACGCGCGGGCCGCGCGAGGAGAAGCCGGCGAGCTTGGAGTCCTCGTCGACCGCGCCGACGGTCAGCGCGGCGTCCGCGCTGCCGGGGGAGCCGACGGTCGAGGCGCCGTCGCCCTCGTTGCCCGCGGCGATGACGAACAGCGTGCCGGTGTCCGCGGACAGGCGGTTGACCGTCTCCTCGATCGGGTCGACCCCCGGGGTGTCGCCCCCGCCGAGGCTCAGGTTGGCCACCTTGGCCCCGGAGTCGGCGGCCCACTCCAGGCCCGCGATGATCCCGGCGTCGTCCCCGAAGCCGTCGTCGTCCAGCACCTTGCCGCTGATGATCCGCGCGCCCGACGCCACGCCCTTGTAGGCACCGGCCGACTTCTCGCCGGTGCCGGCGGCGATGGAGGCGACGTGGGTGCCGTGGCCGAAGTGGTCGAGCAGGTTGTCGGCGGTGGAGAAGTTCTTCTCGGCGACGACCCGGCTGGTCAGGTCCGGGTGGCTCTTGTCGACGCCGGTGTCCAGCACCGCGATCGTGACGCCGGTTCCGTCGTATCCCGCGTCCCAGACCTCCGGCGCGTGGATCTGCCGGGTGTTCCAGCTCGGTTCGGCCGCGGCCTTCTGGATCGCGTTCAGCCAGACCGTGCGCAGGCCGGACTCGGCGGTGGCGTACGGGGAGCCCGGCGCGTCGTCGGTCAGCGCCGTCCAGACGCCGGCCGCGGCGTCCTCGGGCGCGGTGACGGACTCGCCGCCGAGCGCCGCGAAGGTGTGGGTCACCTCGGCGCCCTCGGCCCGGTGCAGTTCGGCCCGCGCCTCGGGGCGGCTGCCCCGGTAGGTGACGATCAGTCCGAGGCCGCGGCGCTGGGCCGCCCTGCGGTACTCGACCCGGCTCAGCGTGGTCACGTCGAAGAGCCGGCGGTCGACCCGGCCCTTCGCGATCAGCTGCACCGCGTCCTGCGGGACGACGTAGACGTGCCCGTGCTGCCGGCGTATCTGCACCGGTACGTCCTCGCGCCCCTTGGCGCGTTTCAGGGCGACGGGCCTGCCCTGCGAGTCCACGGCGACCCGGTCGCCGGTGATCAGCGTGATCCACACGCGGTCCTTGACCGCCGTGGCGGACGCGGAGCCGGCCGGCCCCGTGGCCGCCGGCCCGGCCGCCGAGGCCGGTGCGACGGCGCCGGCGGTCAGTGCCGCCGCGACCCCCGTGGCGAGCGCTGCCGCGCGCGCCTTCTTCCATCGTCGGTGCAACGTATCCCCTTGTGTCTGCGTCATGACACGCGGGAGCGCTCGTCCTTGGGCGCGCGCACGCGATGTTCCCCCACGGCGTTCCCCCCGGCGAAGCCCCCGCCTTGCCGACGCAGTATGTACCGTCTGTCGCGGACATCTCAAGAGTCACTTCGTGAACGGATTGCCGGATCCGGCCACCGATGGTGTCGAAGCGCTTCGACACCTGTCTGGACAGGGATGTGAGGTCACCGGTAGCGTCTGAGTCGAAGCGCTTCGAAAGGTTTCGACACTTCCCGGGGGGACGGAGAACGACATGGCCACACTCGCTGAGGTAGCCCGCCACGCCGGGGTCTCCGCCAGCACCGTCTCGTACGTCCTGAGCGGCAAGCGGTCGATCTCCGAGGGCACGCGCCGGCGGGTCGAGCGGAGCATCCAGGAACTCGGCTACCACCCGCACGCGGGCGCGCGGGCGCTGGCCAGCAGCCGCTCGAACATCATCGCCCTGATGGTGCCGCTCCGTACGGACATGTACGTCCCCGTCATGATGGAGATCGCGATAGCCGTCGCCACTACGGCCCGTCAGCACGGCCACGACGTACTCCTGCTCACCGGCGAGGAGGGCCCCACCGCGGTCCGGCGGGTCGCGGCCAGCGGACTCGCGGACGCGATGATCCTCATGGACGTCGAGCTGGAGGACGAGCGCATCCCGCTGCTGCGCGCCGGGAACCGGCCCGGCGTGCTCATCGGCCTGCCCGCCGACACCGCCGGACTCACCTGCGTCGACCTCGACTTCGCCGCCACCGGCGCGCTCTGCGCCGACCACCTCGCCGACCTCGGCCACCGCTCCGTCGCCGTCGTCGGCGAGGCCGCGGCGGTCTACCGGCGCCACACGGGCTTCGCCGAGCGCACCCTGCAGGGCCTGCGCTCCCGCGCCGCCGCACGCGGGCTCCGGCTCATCCACCGTCCCTGCGAGGGCAGTTACGAGTCCACCGCGGGCACCCTCTCCCGCATCTTCGAGGAACGGCCGGACACCACCGCGCTCGTCGTCCAGAACGAGTCCGCCATCGCCCCCCTCCTCGCGCTCCTGCGCCAGCAGGGCCGCGCCGTGCCCGAGGACGTCTCCGTCGTCGCCGTCTGCCCCGACCAGGTGGCCACGCAGGCCGCCCCCCAGCTCACCTCGGTCGCCATCCCCGCGCAGCAGATGGGCCGGCACGCGGTCGAACTCGTCATCGCCAAGCTGGGCGGCAGCCCGACGGAGGAGGTCCGCCTCCTCGGCCCCGAACTCACCGTGCGTGCGAGCAGCGGCCCGGCGCCGTCCGCCTGACGACGGCGGGGCGGGCGCTCAGGCCCGCAGCCCCTGGACCCCGTCGTAGGCGGCCATGACGAGTTCCATGCCACGGGTGTCGTCCGCGGGTTCGCGCATCTGGTTGGGCACGTACGCCACCGTCATACGGGCCTCGGGGTCGATCATCACGAGCGAGCCGCCCCAACCGCCCCACCCGAAGCTGTTGCCGAACAGCCCGTAGCCCAGCCCCCAGCGGACCGGCATGCCCAGGCGGCGGTCCTCTCCGCTGAACTGCTCCTCCCGCGCACGGTCGCAGCCCGCCGGCGACAGCAGCCGCACCCCGCGCACCGTTCCGCCGCAGGCCAGCACCGACTGCACGAGGGCGACCGAGCGGGCGTTGCCGAAGCCGCTCGCCGCCGGGATCTGCGCGCGACGCCACGCCACGCCGTTCCCGTCACGGAGCCGCACGGCGGTGCCGGAGCCGGGCGACGCGCCGCCGCCGGGCGCGCTCGCGGCGTAGTCCTCGTCCCGGGACGGCGGCGGGACGGCGGGCGCCACTCGGGGGTCGTGCTCGGCGGGCAGTCCGATGTGGAAGTCGGCGCCCAGCGGTCCGGCCACCTCCTGCGCGAAGAAACCGCCCACGCTCCGGCCGGTGACCCGGCGTACGACCTCGCCCACGAGGTACCCCTGGGTGAGCGAGTGGTACCCGGCCGCGCTGCCCGGTTCCCACTGCGGGGCCAGCGCCGCCAGACGCGCGGTGGCGGACGGCCAGTCGTAGAGCCCGTCGATCGGCCCGTCCCAGTCGGGCAGGCCCGCGGTGTGCGCGAGCAGGTGCCGGACCAGCACCTTCTCCTTGCCCGCCGCGGCGAACTCCGGCCAGTACCGGGCGACCGGCGCGTCCGGATCGAGCGCGCCGCGGTCGGCCAGGACCAGCGCGCACAGTGCCGTCATCGTCTTGGTGACGGACCAGACGTTGGTGATCGTGTCCCGCTGCCACGGGACCGTGTGGTCCGCGTCGGCGAACCCGCCCCAGACGTCCACCACCGGCTCGCCGTCCACGAAGACCGCGACGGAGCCCCCCGCGTCCCCGTCGTCCAGCAATCCGGCCAGCGCGCCCGGCACCGCGGTGAACAGGTCGTCGTACGTGCCCTGGATATCGGCCATGCGCCGTATTAGCGCGTACCGGCAGGGCGCAGGCAATCGAATTTCCCGGCCGGGACCGGCGGGAGGGGCTCAGCCACCGGCCTTCGCGATGCCGACCGGGCAGGAGACCCCCGTCCCCTCGATGCCGCAGTAGCCGCCGGGGTTCTTGTCCAGGTACTGCTGGTGGTACGGCTCGGCGGCGTGGAAGGGGCCCGCGGGGACGACCGCCGTGGTGATGGTGCCGTGCCCCTTGGCGCGCAGGGCGGACTGGTAGGCCTCGCGGGAGGCGAGGGCCGTCGCGAGCTGCCCGGGGGAGTGGGTGTACACCGCGGAGCGGTACTGGGTGCCGACGTCGTTGCCCTGGCGGTGGCCCTGGGTGGGGTCGTGGGCCTCCCAGAACACCTTCAGCAGCTCCCCGTACGAGATCAGCGCCGGGTCGAAGACGACCCGCACGACCTCGGCGTGGCCGGTGAGGCCGCTGCAGACCTCCTCGTACGTCGGGTTCTCCGTGTACCCGCCCGCGTAGCCGACGAGCGTCGTCCACACGCCGGGCGTCCGCCAGAAGACGCGCTCGGCGCCCCAGAAGCAGCCCAGCGCGAAGTCGGCGACCTCCAGGTCGGCCGGGTAGGGGCCGGTGAGGGGCCTGCCGAGCACGGTGTGGCGGTCGGGCACCGTGTGGAGCGGGGCGGGGCGGCCCGGTATCGCCTCCTCACGGGAGGGCAGGCGCGGCGTCAACGGGTGCGCCCGCGCTCGGAGTTCCACTCCAGCCCCGCGAGCGCCTGCGCCCGGCCGGCGGCGTACGCCGCGGCCGGGTCGGCCTCGTAGGCCCAGGGGGCCGCGCCCGCGTAGCCGTCGACGGCGCGGAACTGCTCGACCGCCTCGTGGAAGCGCTCCGCGCGCAGCAGGAAGGCCGCCAGCAGGTGCCGCACCACGGGCAGCACCGGGTCGGAGGGGGAGGCGTGCTCGGTGGCGTAGAGCGCGCCGCCGATGGCACGGGAGACGACGTCGCTCTCGTAGAAGCTGCGGACGAGGATGACGTCCGGCAGGTGCGCGAAGACCTCGAAGAGCGGCAGGGCCGGCAGCAGGCTGCCCTCGGGCGCGGAGGAGGCGGCCCGCTCGGCGAAGTCGCGTGCGGCGTCCTCCGGGAGGCGGGCGAGGGCGGCCAGGTGGGCGCCCATGTGGTGCGGGGCGCGGGAGGCGACCTTCTCCCAGACCGTGGCGAAGTCCGCGTCCGCGGCGAGCGCGACGACGTACGGGACGGGGTCCCCCGGCGCGAGCAGCGCGGCCTCGTCGGCGACCGTGCGGGCCTCCTCCAGGATCATCGGCACGTCCGGGGACCCGGCCGGCTCACGCCGGGCCCGCTGCACCAGGAACGCCGCGTGGACGGCCGCCCCGCCGGCGTCCTTCGCGTCCTCGACCCGCCAGGTGCGCAGCCACGCCGCGCCCGTGCCGGGGGTCTGCGTCAGCTCGACCGCCGCGGCGCCGGCCAGGGTCTGGACCCGCTGCCAGCGCAGCTCGCCCGCGGCCGGGGTGCCCTTGAGGAGGGCGGCGACCGCGCGCCAGTCCTGGGTGCGCTGGGTCACGGTCAGTGCCTGCGTCAGCTCGTCGTCCGGACCCGGCAGCCGGATGTCGATCTCCTCCCGGGGCACGAAGCCGTACCGGGCGGGATCGACCGCGGCCACGGCCCGCACGCCGCGGCCGCGCAGCATGCGGGGCACCAGCACGATCGCCGAGATCAGCAGAACGCCGTACAGCACCCACAGGAATTCCATGATGAGCAAGCCTACGCGGGCCCGGCCGGCACGTCCCGGCACGCGGCTCGCACTACGCTCGGCGGTATGAGCGAGCAGCAGCACCAGAACTTCGAGACCCTCGCGATCCACGCGGGTCAGCCGGCCGACGCCCAGACCGGGGCCGTGGTCACGCCGATCTACCAGGTCTCCACGTACAAGCAGGACGGGGTCGGGGGCCTGCGCGGCGGCTACGAGTACAGCCGGTCCGCCAACCCCACGCGCACCGCGCTGGAGGAGAACCTCGCGGCGCTCGAAGGCGGCCGCCGCGGCCTGGCGTTCGCGTCCGGCCTGGCCGCCGAGGACTGCCTGCTGCGCACGGTCCTGAAGCCCGGCGACCACGTGGTCATCCCCAACGACGCGTACGGCGGCACCTTCCGGCTCTTCGCCAAGGTCGTCGAGCGCTGGGGCGTGCAGTGGTCGGTCGCCGACACCTCCGACCCGGCGGCGGTCCGGGCCGCGCTCCGGCCCGAGACCAAGGTGATCTGGGTGGAGACGCCCAGCAACCCGCTGCTAGGGATCACCGACATCGCGGCGCTGGCGGACATCGCGCGCGGCGCGGACGCCCGGCTCGTCGTCGACAACACCTTCGCCAGCCCCTACCTGCAGCAGCCGCTGGCGCTCGGCGCCGACGTGGTCGTGCACTCCACCACCAAGTACATGGGCGGGCACTCGGACGTGGTCGGCGGCGCCCTGGTCGCGGCCGACGCGGGGCTCGGCGAGGAACTGGCCTACCACCAGAACGCGATGGGCGCCGTGGCCGGCCCCTTCGACGCGTGGCTGGTGATGCGGGGCATCAAGACGCTCGCGGTGCGCATGGACCGGCACAGCGAGAACGCGGCCCGGGTCGCGGAACTGCTCTCGCTGCACCCGAAGGTCACCCAGGTCTTCTACCCCGGGCTGCCCGAGCACGCGGGGCACGACGTCGCGGCCAAGCAGATGAAGCGGTTCGGCGGGATGGTGTCCTTCCGCGTCGCGGGCGGCGAGGAGGCGGCCGTCGAGGTGTGCAACCGGGCGCGGCTGTTCACGCTGGGCGAGTCCCTGGGCGGCGTCGAGTCCCTCATCGAGCACCCGGGCCGGATGACGCACGCCTCGGTCGCGGGCTCCGCGCTGGAGGTCCCGGCGGACCTGGTGCGGCTCTCGGTGGGCATCGAGTCCGTCGACGACCTCCTCGAAGACCTCCGCCAGGCGTTGGGCGCGTAGCGCCCCGTTGCCGGGTGCGGCGCCGTTGTGGTTGCGGTTGGGGGATGCCCGCCGCAGGGGCAAACAACCCGCACACAACAGCCGGCCGCGAGGGGCACCCCGGCCATCCGGCGGAGCCGGTCACCAGTTGCCGGGCGTCGTGTCGAGCGGCTCCGCCGCCGGCCACCACAGCACCGCGAGGACGAGCGCGACGACGACCGCCACGACGAGCAGCGTCCACAGGACGGCGTGCAGCACGCGGCGGCGGGCCAGGACGCGGCGGCCGCGCTCGGCGGCGCGCGGGGCGAGGTCCACCGGCACCGCGGGGTGAGGCCCGTCGAGCAGCCGGCGGACCTCGTCCTGCTTGCGGTCGTACGGGCTCACGACGCGACCTCCCGCACCCGGGGCGCCGCCCCACCGCGGGCGGGTCGGCTGCGCAGGGCCGCGGTGGCCCGCAGGGTGATCGCCCGCACCCGTTCCGACGGCATGCCGAGCTGCGCGGCGGCCTGTTCCTCGGCGATGCCCTCGTACAGCCGCAGCACGATCACCAGCCGCTCCCGCACGTCGAGCGGCCCGAGCACCCCGCCGCGCGGGCGGCGCCACCAGGGCCGGTGGGCGAAGCGGCGGACGATCTCGGCGCGGGTGCAGGCGTACGGGTCCTCGCCGCGCATCCGGAACCAGTCGGCGTAGCTGCGCGACAGGGCGGCGCACAGCAGTTCGGTCCCTTCCGCCCGGTCCCCCGTGAGCAGGACGGCGACGTGCAGCAACCGCCCTGCCGCGCCCGCCGCGAACGCCTCGAACTCGGCCTCGCGCAGGCGCTCCGCTGCCTCCCGGCGCTCTCCCACAGCGACATGGGACGGCAGACGGCGTCCTCAGGTCAAGAGTTCTGCTCGTCTCCTTGCGTGACGGAGGAGTGGTACTGCGCGAGCGCGCCGTTGAACCGGCCGAGGAGGTCGGTGAAGGACTCGCGCTCCTGCGGCGTCCAGTCCTCCGTCACGACCGCCATGAGCTGCTGCCGCGAGCTGCGGACCTCCTCCAGGCGGGAACGTCCGCGGGGGGAGAGGGCGAGCACGACCGCCCGCCCGTCCTCGGGGTGGGAGGTGCGCTTGACCAGTCCGCTGTCCACGAGCGGGGCGACCTGGCGCGTGACGGTGGAGGAGTCGATGCCCATGCCCTCCGCGAGCGCCTTCACGCCCATCGGGCCTTCGTTGTCGAGGCGGTGGAGCAGCAGGTACGCGGCCCGGTCCATGGAGTTGCGGGCCTTGCCGACGCCACCGAGGCGCGTCTGTTCCGCGCGGCGGGCGAAGAGCGCCACCTCGTGCTGCAGGCGCTCCAGGAGGTCGGTCGTGATCTCCGAGGGGGGAATGGGCATGGCCGGAAGCTCGCGTTCTGTCGGTCCTGCGAAGGTTGGGAGAAGAGTACGCGGAGAGCGTCACCCCGGGACCCCGCCGCGGAAAACTGCTCCGTCCGTCCGGGCGGTGGCCGCTGCTGCAAGACTGGGGACCATGGAAAGCCCCGCACGTCCGGCACGTCGCACCAGTCGCGCGGTGGTGGCCGCACGGCCGTCTCCGGTCACCATCGACGATGTGCGCGGCGCGCACAAGATGCTGTCGGGTGTGGCCCGCGTGACCCCCATGGAGGGCAGCCGGTACCTGTCCCGTCTGGTGGCCGCCCCGGTGCACCTGAAGTGCGAGAACCTGCAGCGCACGGGCTCCTTCAAGGTGCGCGGCGCCTACGTGAGGATCGCGGGTCTGCGGCCGGAGGAGCGCGCGGCGGGCGTGGTCGCGGCGAGCGCCGGCAACCACGCGCAGGGCGTGGCACTGGCCGCGTCGCTGCTCGGGGTGCGCTCCACCGTCTTCATGCCGTCCGGCGCCCCGCTGCCGAAGGTCGCGGCGACCCGCGACTACGGGGCGGAGGTGCGGTTGCACGGGCTCGTGGTGGACGAGACGCTGCGCGCCGCCCAGGAGTACGCGCAGGAGACGGGCGCGGTCTTCATCCATCCCTTCGACCACGCGGACATCGTCGCCGGGCAGGGCACGGTGGGCCTGGAGATCCTCGACCAGTGCCCGGAGGTGCGCACGATCGTCGTGGGGATGGGCGGCGGCGGGCTCGCGGCCGGCGTGGCCGTGGCGGTGAAGGCGGTGCGTCCCGAGGTGCGGGTCGTCGGCGTGCAGGCGGCGGGCGCGGCCGCCTATCCGCCGTCGCTGGCGGCGGGGCGGCCGGTGGCGCTGGACGCGGTGGCGACCATGGCGGACGGAATCAAGGTGGGCTGCCCGGGGGAGGTGCCGTTCGCCATCGTCCGGGACCTGGTGGACGAGGTGTGCACGGTCACCGAGGACGAGCTGTCCAGCGCGCTGCTGCTGTGCCTGGAGCGGGCGAAGCTGGTGGTCGAGCCGGCCGGGGCGAGTCCGGTGGCGGCCCTGCTGTCGCGGCCGGAGGCCTTCGACGGGCCGGTCGTCGCCGTGCTGTCCGGCGGCAACGTCGACCCGCTGCTGATGGAGCGCACCCTGCGGCACGGCATGGCGGCCGCCGGGCGCTACATGTCCTTCCGGCTGCGGCTCACGGACCGGCCGGGAGCGCTGGCGGCGCTGCTGGAGATCCTTTCGGCGAGTGACGCAAACGTGCTGGACATCGCGCACGTGCGCACGGATCCTCGGTTGGGGCTGACCGAGGCGGAGGTCGAGCTGCAGCTGGAGACCCGCGGCCCCGAGCACCGGGCCGCCGTGGCGGCGGCCCTGCGGACAGCCGGGTACGTGCTGCTCTGAGGCCGTTCGCTCTGGATTGTCAGTGGTGTACGGCATGGTGGAGTCAGGGTGTCGTGGGCGCGGGACGGCGCGTGCGGGCGGAGCACGGATAAATCCGCTTGACGCGATATATCGCGTCTGGGATGCTCGCGACACATCGTGGTGCGCTGCCGTGCGGCCGCGTGCCCGCACAGTCCCCATGCACCCCAAGCCCCGAATCGGAGACATCGCATGCCAGGCGCCATCCATGCCGAAGGTCTGGTGAAGACCTTCGGTGACGTACGGGCACTGGACGGAGTGGACCTCGACGTCCCTGAGGGGACCGTCCTGGGCCTCCTCGGCCCCAACGGGGCCGGGAAGACGACCGCCGTACGCGTCCTGACCACCCTGCTGCAGCCCGACAGCGGCAAGGCCGTCGTGGCCGGCATAGACGTGCTGAAGCACCCCAACGAGGTGCGCCGGCAGATCGGCCTGTCCGGTCAGTTCGCGGCGGTCGACGAGTACCTCACCGGCCGCGAGAACCTGCAGATGGTCGGCCAGCTCTACCAGATGAGCGCCCGGGACGCGAAGGCCCGTGCGGCGGAGCTGCTCGAGCGCTTCAACCTCGCCGAGGCGGCCGACCGTACGGCCAAGACCTACTCCGGCGGCATGCGGCGCCGGCTCGACCTGGCGGCCGCGCTGGTCGTCAGGCCGCCGGTGATGTTCATGGACGAGCCGACCACCGGCCTCGACCCCCGCAACCGCCTCGCGCTGTGGGAGGTCATCCAGGACCTGGTCGCCGGCGGCACCACACTGCTGCTCACCACGCAGTACCTGGAGGAGGCCGATCACCTCGCCCACGACATCTGCGTGATCGACCACGGCAAGGTCATCGCCCGCGGCACCTCCGACGAGCTCAAGGCGCGGACCGGCGGCGAGCGCGTCGAGGTCGTCGTCCACGACCGCGAGCACCTGGTGACCGCCACCGAGGTGCTGAACGGCTTCGGCAAGGGCGAGACCGCCGTGGACAACCACACCCGGCGGATCACCGTGCCGGTCACGGGCGGCGCCAAGCTGCTCGCCGAGGTCATCCGTGAGCTCGACACCCGCGGCATCGAGATCGACGACATCGGTCTGCGCCGGCCCACGCTCGACGACGTGTTCATGTCCCTCACCGGCCACGCCGCCGAGGAGAAGGAAGAGGAGTCCCAGTGACCACGGTGACCGACGCGGTCCCCACCAGCGCGCCGCGCACCTCCAACCCGATCGTGCAGTCCGTCCGCGACTCGCTGGTGGTCGCCCGGCGCAACCTGATCCGCATGCTGCGCATCCCCGAGGTCGTGATCTTCGGTCTCGTGCAGCCGATCATGTTCGTGGTGCTGTTCAGCTACGTCTTCGGCGGCTCCATGAACGTCGGCGGCTCCACCAGCCCCGCGCTCTACCGCGAGTTCCTGATGGCCGGCATCTTCGCCCAGACCGTGACCTTCGCCACCGCGGGCGCCGGCGCGGGCATCGCGGACGACATGCACAAGGGCCTCATCGACCGCTTCCGGTCGCTGCCCATGGCCCGCGGTGCGGTGCTCACCGGCCGCACCCTGGCGGACCTGGTGCAGACCGCCCTGACCGTCGTGGTGCTCGCCATCGTGGCCGTGCTCGTCGGCTGGCGCGTCCACGAGGGCCTGCCCAAGGCGCTCGCGGCGTTCGGCCTGCTGCTCCTGCTCGGTTACGCCTTCTCCTGGATCGGCGCCCTGATCGGCCTGTCCGTCCGTACCCCGGAGGCGGCCACCTCCGGCGGTCTGATCTGGCTGTTCCCGCTGACGTTCATCTCGAACGCCTTCGTGGACTCCAACCAGATGACCCCCTGGCTGCGGCACATCGCCGAGTGGAACCCGTTCAGCGCCACCGTGCTCGCCTGCCGGGAGCTGTTCGGCAACCTGCCGCCGAACTACCAGACCCCGGACGTCTGGCCGATGCAGCACCCGGTGCTCGCCTCGGTGCTGTGGTCGATCGTCATCATCCTGGTCTTCCGCACCCTCGCGGTGCGCAAGTACCGCTCGGCGACCGCCTGACCCCGGCCCGCGGGCGCACGCCCGCGGCACACGACGAGCCCCCGGCCTTCCGGCCGGGGGCTCGTCCGCGTATGGGGGGCGGCGTCAGCCGCTGTGCGGCTTGGCCTCGATGATCCTCACCGAGGCCTTCTTGCCGTTCGGGAGCTCGTACGTCGCGTCCTCGCCGATCTTCTTGCCGTTCACGCCCGAGCCGAGCGGCGACTGCGGCGAGTAGGTCTCCAGGTCGGAGGAGACGTACTCACGCGAGCCGAGCAGGAACGTCAGGGTGTCGTCGGGGTCGCCGTCGAAGGCGATCGTCACGACCATGCCGGGCGCGACCACGCCGTTGTCCGCCGGTGCCTCGCCCACCTTGGCGTGCTGCAGGAGCTGCGTCAGCTGGCGGATCCGGAGCTCCAGCTTGCCCTGGTCCTCACGCGCCGCGTGGTAACCGGCGTTCTCCTTGAGATCGCCTTCCTGACGGGCTTCCTCGATCTTGGCGACGATCTCGGTGCGTGCGGGACCCGACAGGTGCTCCAGCTCTGCCTTGAGCTGGTCGTACGCCTCCTGGGTCAGCCAGGTGACGTTCTCGCTGGTCTGGGTCACAGGTGCTCCTCGTCGTACTCGAACTCGCTTGCTTACAAATGAACGCCCTACCCAAAAAGATGCGTCTTCGCGGGAGGGCGAAACCACGAGCGTAACAATTCCCCCCGACAATCGGCGAGAGGGAAATCATCAAGAAGCGATAAACGCAGGTCAGGGGGCGAATGACCGGGCAGGTCGGATCATCGGGCGGGCTCGCAGCCGACCAGTTCCGCGGTAGTGCCGCGACTGGTGGTGCGAATGGTGACGACGGTGTCGATGCGACCGGTGTGCTGATTGAGGCGAACGTCCTTGCGGCCGACTTCGCCGTGGTCCTCGGCGAGCGAACGCAGGGTGCACACCGCCGTGACCCCTGTGTCCTTGCGCACCTCGATGTGGACCTGGACCTCCTGGTCGGAGACGACCTGGAACTTGATCAGTTCGGCGCTGACCTCGGTGCCGGTGAGCTTGTCCCAGCCGATCCAGCCGACGAACAGCAGCAGCACCACACCGAGCACCGAGCCGACGAGCCGCAGCCTGCGGTCCGCACGCGCGTCGGCCTCGGCCTCCCGCCCGTACCGTCCCTGGGGCAGTCCGTCGCGCACCGCGCTCATCGTTCAGTCCTCCCGGGGCCCGCGGAATCCCGCCTTGGAATCAAACAGCCCCTCGCTTCGGTCACTATAGAAGCCGCTACTTACGACCCATGACTGAGGATCCGACCTTGACCGAGCAGCTGCGACTGATGGCCGTGCACGCACACCCCGACGACGAGTCCAGCAAGGGCGCGGCCACCATGGCCAGGTACGTCTCCGAGGGCGTCGACGTCCTGGTCGCCACCTGCACCGGTGGCGAGCGCGGTTCCGTGCTCAACCCCAAACTGCAGGGCGACACGTACATCGAGGAGCACATCCACGAGGTCCGCGCCAAGGAGATGGACGAGGCGCGCGAGATCCTCGGCGTCCAGCAGTCCTGGCTCGGCTACGTCGACTCCGGGCTCCCCGAGGGCGATCCGCTGCCCCCGCTGCCCGAGGGCTGCTTCGCCCTCCAGGACGTGGACGAGGCCGCGGGCACCCTGGTGAAGCTCATCCGCGAGTTCCGCCCGCACGTGATCACCACGTACGACGAGAACGGCGGCTACCCGCACCCCGACCACATCATGACCCACAAGATCTCGATGGTCGCCTTCGACGCCGCGGGCGACCCCGAGCGCTACCCCGAGGCCGGCGAGCCGTGGACGCCGCTGAAGCTCTACTACAACCAGGGCTTCAACCGGCAGCGCACCGTCGCCCTGCACGAGGCCCTGCTCGCCCGCGGCCTGGAGTCCCCGTACGGGGAGTGGCTGGAGCGCTGGCAGACCGCCGACCGGCCGGAACGCAACATCACCACGCACGTGCCGTGCGCGGACTTCTTCGAGATCCGTGACAAGGCGCTGCTCGCCCACGCCACCCAGATCGACCCCGACGGCGCCTGGTTCCACGTCCCGATGGAGCTCCAGAAGGAGATCTGGCCCACCGAGGACTACGAGCTCGCGAAGTCCCGGGTGGACACCTCCCTCCCCGAGGACGACCTCTTCGCGGGCATCCGGGAGAATTGAGCGCGTGAACGCGACATTCGGCACGGCCGCAGCCCAGCTCGTCCCCCTCGCCGTCAAGGACCTGGACGAGAACAAGGTGACGCCCGGCCTCCTCGGCTTCGTCATCTTCGCCCTCATCGGCCTCTCCCTGTGGTGGCTGATGAAGAACATGAACAAGCAGTTCAAGAAGATCGACTTCGAGGAGCAGCCGGAGCAGGCCGGGCAGCCCGCGGAGGCGGCCAAGGCCTCGGCCGCCTCCGCCGCCTCCGGCGCCGAGGGCCCCGGCAGCAAGGGCTGAGGCACGCCGGACACCCCCTCCCGGCACGGGAGGGGGTGTCGCGGCTCGCTCACTCCGGCGCGGCGACGGTGACCCGTGTGAAGAGCAGCGGGACGCCCTCGTCGTCGGAGCGGGTGTACGAGGTCCGCACCGCGACCACCCGCACGTCGTGGTCGTGCACGGCGACGTGCCCGCCGACGGCCGGTACGGGGAGCGCCCCGCTGGAGATGATCACGGCGAGGCCGTCGTCGACGCCCTCCGGCGCCTGCCAGGCGAAGGTGATCGTGTGCCGCACCGGACTCTCGTGGTAGATGCTGGCCTCGCGCGGCAGCGCCTGCTCCCGGTCGCGGATGGGCTGGAGCGCAGCGGGCAGCCGGTCCATGGTTCGTCCTCTCGCGGTCGGTCCCCGTCGCGATTGTCGCCCGTGGGACGTCCCGGAGCGGGTGACACGCTGGGCCGGGCCCTCAGCCCTCCACCGCCCGGTCCACCGGCACGGCCATCACCATGCGGGCGCCCCGCGACGGCACCATGCCCAGCCGCCAGGCCTCCCACGGCGTGCCCGGCTCCACGCCGCGCTCCAGCAGCAGGGCGTAGGCCTCCGCGTACTCCTGCAGGTCCAGGTCGCGGCCCTCGTACGGGTCGTCCGTCAGCCGGGCGAGCCGCCCGCGGGCCTCGGCGGCGCCCTCGCGCGAGAGCAGCGGCAGCAGCGTGCACTGCAGGAAGCGCGCCCACGCCAGGCCGCGCCTGTCGTCCAGGCCGGCGAAGAGCCGCTCCGCCTCCCGCACCAGCTCCAGGGCCGCAGGGACCCGCCCGTTGCCGGCGTCGACGACGGCGAGCTCCACACAGGACCAGCCCTCGCCGTGCGGCACCCCCACGCGGTGGAAGTCGGCGCGGGCGTCCTGCAGGAGCTGGCGGGCGAAACCGCTGTTGCGCAGGTTGCCGGTGAGCGCCGCCCGCTGGTCACGAGTGACCCGGCCGGAGTGGTGGCGGGCGCAGGCCAGCCCGTAGACGTCCCGCATCCGGCTGAACATGGTGCGGGAGCGCTCCAGGGCCCGCAGGGCCGCGTCCAGTTCGCCGCCCTCCTCCAGCGCCTGGCCGAGGTAGTACAGCGACCACGCCTCGCCGCGGGCGTCCTCGTTCGCGCGGTGGCGGGCCAGGGCGTCGCCCAGCAGGTGCTGGGCGGCGCCTGCGTCCCCGCGCAGCAGGCGGGCACGGCCGAGCTGGGTGACGGTCCAGGCCTCACCGCGGGGGTCGCGGGTCGCGGCGTAGCACTCGCCCGCGGTACGCAGCTCGGTCTCGCCGCGCCCGGCGTCGCCGAGCCGCAGCAGCAGCTGCCCCAGCTGCAGGTGGGCCCAGGCCTCGCCGTGCACGCTCTCGCTCTCCCGGTGCAGCGCCAGCGACTCGGCCAGCAGTCCGTGCGCCTCCGCCAGCCGGCCGGCGTCGCGCAGCACCGCGGCCAGCGCGTGCTGCGTCCAGGCCCGGTCGGCCCGCAGCTCGTCGCCGGCCTGCAGTTCCAGGGCCTCCCGCAACTTGGCCTCCGCCTCGCGCAGGCCGCCCTGCTGGTGCAGCGTGATGCCCAGGCTGCACAGGGCGCGGGCGGCGCCCGCCGGGTGTTGCGCCTCGAAGTACAGGTCGACCACCGACGACAGCGTGGAGCGGGCCTTGTCCAGCTCGCCGAGCTGCCGCGCGGCGATGCCGGTGCGCCACTGCACCGAGCGGACCAGCACCGACTGGTCGGCCTCCCGCTGGTGCGCCTGGGCCAGTTCGCTGATCTCGCCCAGCCGGTACAGGTCGCCGCGGAGCAGGCAGTAGTCGCACAGCGCGCCGAGCAGGTGCTGCACCACCCGCTGGTCGACTCCGTCGGAGTGCCGCAGCGCCGCGGTGATGAAGCTCGACTCCTCGTCCAGCCAGCGCAGCGCCTGGTCCAGGGAGGGGAAGCCCTGCGGCCCGAAACGGTCGGCGCGGGTCGAGGTCCGGCCGTCGACGAGCCGGATGACCGCGTCCGCCAGCTCGGCGTAGCTGCGGATCAGGCGCTCCTGGGCGGCCGCCCGCTCGGCCGGGTCCTCCTCGTCCAGCAGGCGCGCGTGCGCGAAGCGCCGTACGAGGTCGTGCAGCCGGTAGCGGCTGCCGCGCACGTGCTCGATGAGACCGGCCGAGGCCAGTTCGCCCAGCCGCCGGGCCGCCTCCTGCTCCTCCGCCCCCAGCAGGGCCGCGGCGGCCGCCGCGCCGAGGCTCGTCCGCCCGGCGAGCGCTAGCCGCCGCAGCAGCCGGCGGGCCGGCTCGGGCTGGTCGTGGTAACGCAGCGCCAGCGCCCGGTCGACCGGGCCCACCGGGCCGTACGCCGCCAGGTCGGCGGCCAGCCGCTCCGCGCCCCGGTCGGGCAGCGAACTGCCCGCGATGCGCAGCGCCAGCGGCAGCCCGCCGCACAGCCGCCGTACGGCGTCGGCGGCACCGGCGCCGTCCGCCGTCGTGAGGGCGCCGGACGACAGGCCGGCCAGCAGCTCCCGTGACGCCTCAGCCCCGAGCGGGTCGACCGGCAGGGCGTAGACGCGGGCCGCCGGTACGTCGAGGGAGAGCGGTTCGGCCGACGTGACCAGGACGAGGCTGTCGGAGCGCTCCGGGACCAGGGCGCGGATCTGCTCGGGTCCGGCGGCGTCGTCGAGGACGATGACGACCGGCACGTCGGTGAGGTGCTTCTGGTACTGGTCGGCCAGGCGCCGCAGATGCTGTTCCTGGGAGGTGCGCTCGCGGAACAGGAGTTGCTCGCGGGGCGCCCCGAGCCGGTTGAGCAGGTGCAGCAGCGCGTCCCGTACGGGCAGCGGGCGCTCCCCGGGCGCGGCGCCGCGCAGGTCGACGACGCAGGCGCCGCGGAACTGGTCCTTGAGCTGCTGGGCGGCGCGCACGGCGAGCGTGGTGCGCCCGGAACCGGCCTGGCCGTGCAGGACGACCACGACGGGCTCCGAGGCCGGGGAGACCCGCGCCTGGTGCACCCACTGGGCGATCTGCCGCAGCGGGTCCCGGCGGCCGGCGAACGGCCCCTCGGTGGCGGGAAGCTGGGCGAAGGACTGCTCCAGGACGCTGCGCCCCCGCGCGGCGGCGCTGCGGTCGGTGCGGCGCTGCGCCGGCACCTTCGCGGGGGCCGGCGCGGCGCGCCGGCGTTCCAGGAACGGCCGTACACCGCGCTGTTCCACGGCCTCCAGCCAGACCTGCCGCAGGTCCTGCGGCCGGGTGCCGCCACCGCCCGTCGCCAGCGCGGCCGTCACCGCAGCGCCGGTGACCGCCACCACGCCGCCGACGCCCAGCGCGGTGGAGGTCGGCGTGCCCCAGCCGAGGTCCGCCACGCATGCCGCGACGGCGGCGACCGCGGTCACCAGCGCGGGGGTGACCAGCGACGACCGGCGGCCCGAGCGTTCCGCCGCCAGCGCGGCGGTGTACACCCCGTACTCGTCCGCCGCCGCGGCCGCTATCTCGTCGACCGCCGCCCGGGCCTGCCGCAGCGCCTCCTCCGCCTCGCCGGAGCGCCCGCCCTGCGGCTCACCGGCGACGGCGCGTTCCAGCAGCCGTAACACCTCGGCCCGGTCGGACGTGCTCAGTTGCGTCTGCCGTCGCGGCGTCTGCTTCGTCACCCATGGCCCCCTCGGTAGCCGCCCGTCCCCAAGTGTCCTGCCGAACACGTCACATCGCGACACCGCGTGCGCGGGCGGACACGCCCGGACGCGCCCGGACGTCCCGCCCCGGGCGGCGGCAGGAACGCCTTTTGGGCGTCTTTGCCGCTCATGCGTCATGGCGCAAAGGTGACTTGTCCTCTGACCGACAGGTGAAAGTGCTGACCGCCGCCGGTGGCGGGGCCACGCTGTCGCCCCATGAGACAGATGAACTACAGGTGGCGACCGAGGGCCGGAACCCCTCGGCCGCAGTATGTGGCGGCCGCTGCCCTCGCCGCGCTGCTGGCGGGTCTGACCGCCACCCCCGGCGCCGCCCAGGGCACCGAGCGGGCCGACGCGGCCGTGCAGGGCGAGGCGGCCGGGTCCACCGGATCCTCCCGCCACCAGGTCACCCTGATCACCGGCGACCGCGTCACGCTGGAGACGGCCCCGTCGGGCGGGCAGAGCGTCTCGGTCCAACCGGCCGCGGGCCGGGAGCACATCACCTTCGTCAAGCGCCAGAACGGCGGCGACTGGTCGGTCATACCCGCCGACGCGCTGCCCCTGCTCGCGGCTGACCGCCTCGACAAGGCGCTGTTCAACGTCTCGGCCCTGGCCAGGGGGAAGTACGCCGAGCGGTCGAGGCTGCCGCTCATCGTCGAGTACGCGGGTGACGCGGGCACCGCCGGACGCCGCCTCACCGCGGCCGGTGCCGACGGGGTCCGCACCATCGCCGGGACCTCCTTCGCGACCCTCGGCCAGGACCGTGCGGGTGCCGCGGAGTTCTGGAAGGACATCGCCCCCGCCGAGGCGGGCGCCACGTCCTTCGGCGCGGGCATCCGCCGGGTCTGGCTCGACGGCCGCTCCAAGGTCCAGCTCGACCGGACGGTGCCGCACATCGGGGCACCCCAGGCCTGGGCGAAGGGTTACCGGGGCGACGGCGTCAAGGTCGCGGTGCTCGACACCGGGTACGACCCGAACCACCCGGACCTGGGGGGCCTCATCGAGGAGTCCGCCAACTTCACCACCGAGGCCGGCACCGACGACCTGAACGGCCACGGCACCCACGTCACCTCGACCGTCGCCGGTTCCGGCGCGGCCTCCGGCGGCCGGTTCAAGGGTGTCGCGCCCGGTGCGCGGATCCTGTCGGGCAAGGTCTGCAACGCGGGCGGCTCCTGCGACGACTCCGACGTCCTCGAAGGCATGGCCTGGGCCGCCGAGCGCGGCGCCAAGGTGATCAGCCTCAGCCTGGGCGACACCGACACCCCGGAGACCGACGCCCTCGAGGCCATGGTCGAGAGCGTCACCCGTGACCACGGCGTCCTGGTCGTGGCCGCGGCCGGCAACAGCGGTCCCGGCAAGGTCGGTTCCCCCGCCTCCGCCGACCGCGCGCTCGCCGTCGGCGCCACCGACCTCGACGACGAGCTCGCCCACTTCAGCTCGATCGGCCCGCGGGTGGGCGACTTCGGCCTCAAGCCCGACCTCGTCGCCCCCGGCGTCGGCGTCGTCGCCGCCCGCGCGGGCGGAACGACCGCCGAGGACGGCTACACCGCGATGGACGGCACCTCGATGGCGACCCCGCACGTCGCCGGTGCCGCCGCCATCCTCTTCCAGCAGCACCCCGACTGGACGCCCGAGCAGGTCAAGCGCCAGCTGATGCAGTCGACGGCGGCCGGCAAGGAGCGCGGCGCCTACTTCCAGGGCGCGGGCCGGGTCGACGTCGCCCGCGCGGTCGGCCAGCAGGTCACCGCCGGGACCACCGCAGTGGACTTCGGGCAGATCCGCTGGACCGACGGCCCGCGGCCGCCGGTGAAGAAGACGATCACCTACCGCAACCCGGGCAGCGCGCCGGTCACCCTCGGTCTGTCGCTCAACGTCTCCCACGGCGCGGGCACGCCCGCGCCGCAGGGCCTGTTCCGGCTCGGCGCCGACCAGGTCACCGTGCCCGCCCACGGCACCGCCGACGTCACCGTCACCGCGACCCCGGAGACCGCCACGACGTACGCGGCGTACAGCGGCGCGGTCATCGCGGCCACCGCCGACCGGGCCGTCTCGGTGCGCGTCCCGGTCGGTATGGACGTCGAGCAGCCCTCGCACAGCCTCCGCCTCACCGTGAAGGACCGCGCGGGCAAGGCCCCCGCCCACGCCTACCTGCTCGTCACCGCGGCCGACGGCGAGGTCCGCGAGGTGGAGCTGCACGGCACGTCCGGCACCGAGCTGAGGGTGCCGCGCGACGGCAGGACCTACTCCGTGAACGGCTTCCTCTTCGACGCGGAGTACACCGAGGCCACCGTGGTGGGCGCGCCGGAGGTCGTGATGAGCGCCGACCGGGACGTCGCCATCGACGCCCGGAGGGCCAAGCCCGTCACGGTCTCGGCCCCGAGCCGCTCGGCCCGCATCACGTACGCCGAGGTCGGCACCATCGCCCTGGACGGCAATCTGTTCTCCGTCCCCGTGAACGACGCGATCGGCGGCGACCGCATCACGAACGTGTACGCCGTCCCGACGGCGACGTCCGAGGACTCGGCGTTCACCTACCTGGTCAGCACCATCTGGGTCGATCCCGCGGGCGCCGACGGGAACCCCTCCTCGGTCTACTACCTCACCCGGCCGGTGCGCGGGGCGATCCCGGCCGATCCCGGCTACCGCCCCCGTGCGTCGCAGCTGGCCACGGTGAACAGCACCCTCGCCGCCACCGCGCCGGACACCACCGCGTACCGCAGTGTGTGGCTGACCCTCGGCAAGCTCCGCTGGGTCCACGGGATGGACGGACTCCCGCTCCCGAACCGGCGGGTGGACTACTTCTCGCCGTCCGAGGACCTGCGCTGGCAGAGCGTCTTCGAGCAGAACTTCTTCACCAGGCCGGACGCCCACGGGCAGAGCTTCCTCAGCCGCCTGCACAGCTACAAGGCCGGAAGCTTCGAGGAGCGCTGGAACCAGGGCGTCCAGGGCTCGGGCTTCTCGCCCGAGGTGATGATCACCTCCCGCGAGGGCGACGCCATGACGTTCGCGATCCAGGACGCCGCCAACGGGAACCTCGACGTGGTGGCCGGGACGACGTCCAGCAGCCGGCCCGAGTGGGAGCTGCGACGCAACGGTGAAGTCGTCTCGACCAACCGCGGGTTCGCCACGGTGCCGGCCGACGTCACCCCCGCCGACTACGTCGCGACGTTCGCGCAGGAGCGCGACCTCGTCCCCAGCACCATCTCCACGCGCCTGAAGTCCGAGTGGCGGTTCCGGTCGCAGACGACGGCGACCCGGCAGTCACTGCCGATGATGGCCGTGCTCATGTCGCCCCGGCTGGACGAGTGGAACCGGGCCGAGGCCGGACGCCGCTTCGACATCCCGGCCCTGGTCCAGCGTCCGGTCGGTGCCGCCGAGTCGCCCGTCCGCACCTTCACCGTCGAGGTCTCCTACGACGAGGGCAGGACCTGGCACACCGCCAAGGTCAAGGGCTCCGGGACGAAGCGCACCGTGACCGTGGACCACCCGCGCCGCTCCTCGGGCGGTTCGGTCAGCCTCCGCACCTACGTCAAGGACGCGGCGGGCAACTCCTTCAAGCAGACCGTGATCAAGGCCTACCTTCTCAAGTAGCCGCCGAACGGCACGGCAGGGCCCGCCGGATCCGTCCGGCGGGCCCCGTACCGCCGTCGGCTCAGAGCCAGTTGCGGCGGGCCGCGTGCCAGCCCAGTTGCATGCGGGTGGCGACGCCCGCGAGGCTCATCAGCCCCTGGATGCGCCGCTGGACGGTGCGCTTGCTCACGCGCAACTGCCCGGCGATCGCCTCGTCGGTCATGCCGGCGACCATCAGGGAGAGCAGGTGCCGGTCCTCCGCGACCGGCGCCGCCGGATCCTCCGGGCCCGCACCGCCGATCTGCCCCTCCTCGGTCACCCGCAGCGGCGCGCCGACCTCCCAGTAGTGCTGGAACAGGTCGATCAGCGCCTCCAGCAGGCTGCTCTCGCGCACCAGCGCCGTCTTGAGCTCCCGCGGACCGGCCGGCGTACCGGCGGAGGACAGCGGCAGGACGGCCAGCGACCGGTCGGCCACCGCCATTCGCAGGGGCAGCCTGGGCACCGCCCGGGCGACCTCGCCGGCGCGCACCCCCTTGACGACGTTGTCCACCGCACCGGGGTCGTCGAAGTAGGCCTGCTCGTACAGGACCCGGTACAGCACGCCCCGGCCCAGCGCGTCGTACTCCTCGCGGTTGCTCCCCGCGGGCATCGCCACGTGGCGGGCCTTGCAGAACCACAGCATCTCGTGGCGGACGCCGTCCTGGAGCTGCCGCAGACGCTGCCGCAGCGCCGCCGCGCCGCTGATGACCTCGATCGCCTCCCCCGCTCCCCAGGAGCGCGCGCTGCGGCGGTAGGTCTCCACCAGCCCGAGCACCACCGCCCGGTCCTGCTCCAGTGCCTCCGCGTGGCGCTGCAGCCGGGGTACCAGGGCGACCTCCGGCGGGATGACCGCGTACGCGCCGGGGCTCTCCTCCAGCGCGTACGCCAGTCCCTTGGCCTCCAGCGCGAGCAGCAGCCGTACGACCGCCGGGGGGCCGAGGTCGGTACGTCCGCAGATCTCCTCTGCGGACGCCGACTCGGTGACGAGCAGCAGCCGGTACACCTCGGCCTCGGCGGCCGTGAGACCCACCGTCTCCAGCATGTCGGCCCCTCTCGCAGCACCGTCCGCCGGTCGATTCCATCAGCACGAACGGCTGCGGACAACGTCCGTTGCCGCGGGCAACCGGGCTCGCCGCGCGGGGACGGGACGCCGGGCGGCGCGATGTGTGAGGCTGGGGGCATGGTCAATCGACTGAGCGGTTCCACGTCCCCGTACCTGCTGCAGCACGCCGACAACCCGGTGCACTGGTGGCCGTGGGGCGAGGGGGCCTTCGCGGAGGCCCGGGACCGCGGGGTGCCGGTGCTGCTCAGCGTGGGGTACAGCAGCTGCCACTGGTGCCACGTCATGGCCAGGGAGTCGTTCGAGGACGAGGCGACCGCCGCGTACCTCAACGAGCACTTCGTGCCGGTGAAGGTCGACCGCGAGGAACGCCCCGACGTTGACGCCGTCTACATGGAGGCCGTGCAGGCGGCGACCGGGCAGGGCGGCTGGCCGATGACGGTCTTCCTGACGCCCGGGGGCGAGCCGTTCTACTTCGGCACCTACTTCCCGCCCGCCCCGCGGCACGGCATGCCCTCGTTCCGGCAGGTGCTGGAGGGCGTGGAGGCCGCCTGGCGCGAGCGGCGCGAGGAGGTCGGGGCGGTCGCGGCGAGCATCGTGAAGGACCTGGGCGGACGTTCGCTCACCCTCGGCGGGACGGCCGCCCCTGGGGAGGAGCAGCTCGCGGCGGCACTGCTGGGGCTCACCCGGGACTACGACCCCTCGTGCGGCGGGTTCGGCGGCGCGCCGAAGTTCCCGCCGTCGATGGCCCTGGAGTTCCTGCTGCGGCACCACGCCCGCACCGGCTCCGAGGGCGCCCTGCAGATGGCGCGGGACACCTGTGAGGCGATGGCCCGCGGCGGCATCTACGACCAGCTCGGCGGCGGCTTCGCGCGCTACTCCGTGGACCGCAAGTGGGTCGTGCCGCACTTCGAGAAGATGCTCTACGACAACGCCCTGCTCTGCCGGCTCTACGCCCACCTGTGGCGCGCCACCGGCTCCGACCTGGCCCGCCGGGTCGCCCTGGAGACCGCGGACTTCCTCGTCCGGGAGCTGCGCACCCACGAGGGCGGGTTCGCCTCCGCGCTCGACGCGGACAGCGACAAGCCGGGCGGCGGCCACGGCGAGGGCGCGTTCTACGTCTGGACGCCGGCGGAGCTGGAGGAGGTCCTCGGCAAGGAGGACGCGGCGCTGGCCGCCGAGTACTTCGGCGTCACGGAGGACGGCACCTTCGAGGAGGGCGCGTCCGTGCTCCAACTCCCCGCCGACGGCGGCTTCGTGGACGCCGGGCGGATCGCATCGGTGCGCCGGCGGCTGTTCACCGCGCGGGAGGGACGGCCCCGCCCAGGCCGCGACGACAAGGTCGTGGCCGCCTGGAACGGGCTGGCGGTCGCCGCGCTCGCCGAGACCGGCGCGTACTTCGAGCGGCCGGACCTGGTCGCGGCCGCCGTCGAGGCCGCGGACCTGCTGGTGCGGGTCCACATGGACGCCCGCGGCCGGCTCGCCCGGACCTCGCGGGACGGCACGGTGGGCGGCAACGCCGGCGTGCTGGAGGACTACGCCGACGTCGCGGAGGGCTTCCTCGCGCTCGCCGCGGTGACCGGCGAGGGCGTGTGGCTGGACCTCGCCGGGCTCCTGCTCGACTCCGTGCTGCGGCACTTCACCGGGGAGGACGGCACGCTCTACGACACCGCCGACGACGCCGAGACGCTGATCCGCCGCCCGCAGGACCCGACCGACAACGCCGCCCCCTCGGGCTGGACGGCCGCGGCCGGCGCGCTGCTGTCGTACGCCGCGTACACCGGCTCGTCCCGCCACCGCGAGGCCGCCGAACGGGCGCTGGGCGTCGTGGGCGCCCTCGCCGGACGGGTGCCGCGGTTCATCGGCTGGGGGCTGGCGGTCGCCGAGGCGGCGCTCGACGGCCCGCGCGAGGTCGCCGTGGTCGGCCCCGCGGGCGACGCCGGCACGGCGGCGCTGCACCGCACCGCGCTGCTGGGCACCGCCCCGGGCGCGGTGGTCGCGGTGGGGGAGCCCGCCACGGACGAGTACGCCCTCCTGGCCGACCGCCCGCTGCTCGACGGCCGCCCCGCGGCCTACGTCTGCCGGCACTTCGTGTGCGCGGCGCCGACCGCGGACCCGCAGGCCCTGGCGGAGCAACTGGGCGCCCGCTGAGGCGCTCCGCGTCGTGCGGCCGCGCGGCGTCCGCCGGCACCTCCCTCGCGCGCAGGGCCGGTCGGTGAACCGGCCTTGTGTGGACCGACGTTGAGGGGCATCCCGATCGTCAGCGGCAGAGGTTGGCCGCGAGGAGGTCCAGCGAGCGGTCGAGGACGGCGGCGAGGTCGGCGGTGCCGTCCGAGTCGAGCCAGTGGAAGACGGCCTCGGACCAGGCCCCGATCAGCGCCGCGACGACGACCCGGATCTCGAAGTCGTCCGCGGGGCGCCCGAGGCGCTCGGCGGTGACGGAGGCCAGCAGGCGGCTGGACTCCTGGATGTTCTCGCCCATGCGGGCGCGGATGGCGGGCACCGAGCGCACCAGCCGCAGCCGCTGCCGCATCTCCTCGAACTCGCCCTCGTCGGCGAGCATCTCGCGCAGCGGCCCCAGCAGGGCGTGCCGCAGCGAGGCGACGATGGGCTCATGCGCCGGGCGGGCGCGCAGTTCGGCCACCATGACGGGGTCGTACTCGTCGGAGAGGACGATGTCCTCCTTGGAGGGGAAGTACCGGAAGACCGTGCTGGCCGAGACCTCGGCCGTGGCCGCGATCTGCTCGACGGTGGTGCCGTCGTACCCCTGCGCCTCGAAGAGCCGGTAGGCCGCGCGGCGGATGGCCCGCCGGGTCCGGATCTTCTTGCGTTCGCGCAGGCTCGGTCTGGTCGGTACGGTCACGTTCGTCATTGTCGTGCATCGACGGCGGGCGGGGCCATCCGCGCGGTGCCGGGCACCTCCTGGCCGGTGCGGACGTCGGGGAGGAGGAGCGCGGTCAGCACGGCCGCCACGAGCGAGGCGGCGGCGCAGGCCAGCAGGGCGAGGTCCATCCCGTGCACGTACGCCGCGTCCGCCGAGGCGGCGAGCGCCGGGTCGCCGAGGGCGGCCGCGACCGCGTGCGCGGCCCCCACGGAACCCGAGGCGGCGTCGGCCGCCGCCGCGGGCAGGCCCGTGGTGGCGAGACGGTCGGTGTAGGCGCCCGCCAGCAGGCTGCCCAGGAGGGCGACACCGATGGCGCCGCCGGTCTGCCGCAGGGTCATCAGGAGTCCTGAGCCGCTGCCCGCGCGGTCGCCGGGCAGCGCGCCCAGTGCCGCGTCCATGGCGGGGATCATCGCGAAGCCGAAGGCGAAACCGGTGACGGACAGCCACAGCGCGGTCGCCCCGTAGCCGTCGTGGACGTCCGTGCGGCTGCCGAGCGCCGCGGCCGCGGTGAGCAGGAGCAGCCCCGCCGTGACGACCGGCCGCGGCCCGAACCGCGCGACCAGCGGAGCGCTGCCCCGGGCGGCGACGAGCAGGCCACCCATCATCGGCAGCAGCCGTAGGCCGGTGCCGAGGGCGTCGTTGCCGAGCACGGCCTGCAGGTACTGCGGCAGGACGAAGAGCAGACCGGTGAGGATGAAGGTCACCAGCGTCGCGGCGACCGCGTTCCACAGGAAGCCCCGCTGCCGCAGCAGACCGAGGTCGAGCATGGGCCGCTCCAGCCGGCGTCCGCGGAGCACCAGCCCGGTCAGCAGCGCGACGGACGAGGACAGCGTCAGCAGCACCAGCGGGTCGCCCCTCCCCGGCGCGGCCCCTCGATGATGCCGAAGACCAGCGCGCCGAGCCCGGCCACCGCGAGGACGGTGCTGGGCGGGTCGACGCGGGGCGTGGCGGGGTCGCTGGTCTCGGGCAGCAGGAACAGGCAGGCGGCGATGCCGAGGACGACGAGCGGGATGTTGACCACGAAGACCGAGCCCCACCAGAAGTGGTCGAGCAGGGTGCCGCCGATGATCGGCCCGAGCGGCAACCCCAGCGCCATGGCGGCGGTGACCGCGCCGACCGCCCTGGAGCGCTCCTCGGGCCCGAACAGCGAGGGCAGGACGGACAGGGCCAGCGGCATGACGAGTGCCGCGCCCAGGCCCATCACCGTGCGGGCGGCGACGACCGGTCCCGGACTGTCCACCAGGGCGCCGAGCAGCGAACCGGCGAGGAAGCTCCCGAGCCCGGCGACGAGCATCCGCCGCCGTCCCCAGCGGTCGCCCAGCAGGCCCCCGGGGAGCATGGCGGCGGCGAAGACCACCGTGTAGCCGTCGACGATCCACTGCTGGTCGCCTGTGTCCGCACCCAGCTCCGCGGCCATGGTCGGCAGTGCGACGTTGAGGATCGTCATGTCGAAGCCGAGCACGAGCATGCTCGCCACCAGGGCCACCAGGGCCCACCAGCGCCGTGGATCGGCCGTCGTCGCCATGGGGTCTCCTCCTGCGGGCACGGGGCAGCATCCGAAAGCCACCGTCAAATGACAGTGACTCTCAAAAAAGAGTAACTGTCACCCCCAGACGTGCGGAAGCCCGGCGTCGCCTTGACACGGCCCGCCGGGGTGATAGGAAAATGCGACCCTTGTGCCCGGTGACGCCAGGGTGTCCTTCGGAAGAATCAGAGAAGATCAAGTGCCAGTCGTAGATGCCTCCCGGAGCGACCGGGAAGCGAAACCCACGTCGTCCGCGCCGCGCGCATCCGTACTTCCGTCACGGCTCGACTCGCTGACGAGTCTGCGGTTCTTCGCCGCCTTCGCCGTGTTCGCGCACCACTTCACGGGGCTGGGCGGCGCGACGGGCTACGGACGTGCCCCCGCGATCTTCCCGTACTCGGAGATGGGCGCCCACGGCGTGACCTTCTTCTTCGTCCTCTCGGGCTTCCTGCTGACCTGGGTGTTCAAGCCGCAGGAGCATCCGGTTGCGTTCTACTGGCGGCGTGTGGCGCGCATCTGGCCGGCGGCCCTGGTCGCCGCCGTGCCGGCGGTCTACGTCTTCTACGTCAAGGCACACGTGCCCATCGACTGGAAGTACGTCATCGCCTCGCTCTTCTTCGTCCAGAACTGGTTCCCGCACGCCACGCCCACGCTGCCCGGCAATCCGGTGACCTGGACCCTGGGCGTCGAGGTCCTCTTCTACGCCCTGTTCCCGCTGCTCGCCCGCGTCGTCGTCCGGCTGCGCACGCCCCTGCTGGTCGCCGTGACGGTCGCCGGCCTGGTCGGGATGTGGGCGGTGGACTGGTGGGCCTCCGCGACGCTGGACGGGCCCATGGCGCGCTGGATCATGCGGCACCCGGTGGTGTACCTGCCCGAGTTCCTGCTGGGCATGACGATGGCCCTGCTGATCCGCCGCGGGTGGCGGATCCCGTTGCGGCCCTTCGTGCCCGTGGCGCTGCTGCTCGCCTACGTCTACGCCTACGTGCAGCTGCGTGCGCACCTGTCGAGCGGGTACGACGCGCAGCTGGACTACACGCTGCGCCCGGTCATCGCCGTGCTCGCCGTCCTGATCATGGTCGCGTTCGTCCAGCGGGACATCGCGGGGCACCGCAGCGTGCTCCACAACCCGCTGCTGATCTCGCTGGGCATGTGGTCGTACAGCTTCTACCTCCTGCACCACGCGGTGAGCCGGTTCTCGACCTACAGGTGGGGCAGGATCCCGGACGAGAACTCGGCGCTCTTCAGCATGATCGGCATGGCCGTCGTCGTGTTCGCGATGTCCTGGGCCCTCCACCGTTTCGTCGAGGAGCCCGCCAATCGCCTGCTGACCCGCTGGATCCCCGACCGCTGGCGCCGCAGGGTCTGACGGCCGCCCCGGGATGCCGGACGCCCCCCACCCGCAGGCGGGTGGGGGGCGTTCGCGTCGGGGCCTCGGCGTTCGGCGGGCGCGGGGCCTAGGCGTGGTTGTAGGCCACCAGCGAGATGCCGACGTAGTGCACGATGAACGCGGCCAGCGTGAACGAGTGGAAGACCTCGTGGAAGCCGAAGAAGCGGGGCGAGGGGTTGGGCCGCTTCGTTCCGTAGATCACCGCTCCGACGCTGTACAGCAGGCCGCCCACGACGATCAGGACGAGCACCGCGATGCCGCCCTTCCGCATGAAGTCGGGCAGGAAGAAGACCGCCGCCCAGCCGAGCGCGATGTAGCAGGGCGTGTAGAGCCAGCGCGGCGCGCCCACCCAGAAGACCCGGAACGCGATGCCCGCCAGGGCCCCGGCCCAGACGAGCCAGAGCAGGACCTCCTGCTTGCCGTCCGGCAGCAGCAGGAGCGTGAAGGGTGTGTAGGTCCCCGCGATGATCAGGAAGATGTTCGCGTGGTCCAGCCGGCGCAGCACCGCCGAGGCCCGGGGGCCCCAGTCGCCGCGGTGGTAGAGCGCGCTCACGCCGAACAGCGCGCAGGCGGTGAGCGTGAAGACGGCGCAGGCGATCCGCCCGCGGGTGCTCTCGGCGAAGGCGGTCAGGGCGACCCCGGCGACAAGGGCTGCGGGGAACATCCCGGCATGGAGCCACCCCCTCAGCTTGGGCTTCAAGGGGGCGGCAGCGGATGCGAGTTCTTCAAGGGCGGCGGGCACAACGGGAGTCTCGTCCACGGAGCTCATGAAAGCAATGCTACCTACGGTTGCGTAGGTTACCGATCCGTAGTACGGGGTGTCGCCGGACGTTGGGAGTGGCGATGCTCACCCCACGCGCCCTGGACAGATCGCGTTTCCTGTCCTGATACTCATATGAGTGCGGACGGCACCGGATGAGCATCCCACGACAGCAGCATCCGGGTCGCAGCCCCCAAGGGGCCGACAACACACCCTCGGAATCTGACGCCAGGTGAGTGCACACCGGGCGGAACGGAGCGATCGTGGCGCGCGTCAATGCGGCTCCCACCAATCACCAGGACCTGATCGCATGGGTCGGCGAGATCGCCGAGCTGACCCAGCCGGACGAGATCGTGTGGTGCGACGGCTCCGAGGAGGAGTACCAGCGCCTCGCGGACGAGCTCGTCTCGAAGGGCACCTTCAAGAAGCTCGACCCGATCAAGCGCCCCAACTCGTACTACGCCGCCTCCGACCCGACCGACGTCGCTCGTGTGGAGGACCGCACCTTCATCTGCTCCGAGCGGGAGCAGGACGCCGGCCCGACCAACCACTGGAAGGCCCCCGCCGAGATGCGGGAGATCTTCACAGGGGGGCAGGGTCTTTTCCGCGGCGCCATGCGCGGCCGCACCATGTACGTCGTCCCGTTCTGCATGGGCCCGCTCGGCTCTGAGCTGTCCGCGATCGGCGTGGAGATCACCGACTCCGCGTACGTCGCCACCGCCATGCGGACCATGACGCGCATGGGCCAGGACGTGCTGGACGAGCTCGGCGAGGACGGCTTCTTCGTCAAGGCCGTGCACTCCGTCGGCGCCCCGCTGGAGCCCGGCCAGGAGGACGTCCCGTGGCCGTGCAACTCCACCAAGTACATCTCGCACTTCCCCGAGAGCCGTGAGATCTGGTCCTACGGCTCCGGCTACGGCGGCAACGCCCTGCTCGGCAAGAAGTGCTACGCCCTGCGCATAGCCTCGGTCATGGCACGGGACGAGGGCTGGCTGGCCGAGCACATGCTCGTCCTCAAGCTCACGCCGCCGCGGGGCGAGGCCAAGTACGTGGCCGCCGCCTTCCCGAGCGCCTGCGGCAAGACCAACCTCGCCATGCTGGAGCCGACCATCCCCGGCTGGACCGTGGAGACCATCGGCGACGACATCGCCTGGATGCGCTTCGGCGAGGACGGCCGCCTCTACGCGATCAACCCCGAGGCGGGCTTCTTCGGCGTCGCGCCGGGCACCGGCGAGCACACCAACGCCAACGCGATGAAGACCCTGTGGGGCAACTCGGTCTTCACCAACGTCGCTCTCACCGACGACAACGACGTCTGGTGGGAGGGCATGACCGAGGAGCTCCCGGCCCACCTCACGGACTGGAAGGGCAACTCCTGGACGCCGGAGTCCGGGACCCCGGCCGCCCACCCCAACGCCCGCTTCACCGTCCCGGCCAGCCAGTGCCCGACCATCGCGCCCGAGTGGGAGGACCCCAAGGGCGTGCCGATCTCGGCGATCCTCTTCGGCGGCCGCCGTGCCTCGGCCGTACCGCTGGTCACCGAGTCCTTCGACTGGCAGCACGGTGTCTTCCTCGGTGCCAACGTCGCCTCCGAGAAGACCGCCGCCGCCGAGGGCAAGGTCGGCGAGCTGCGCCGCGACCCGTTCGCGATGCTCCCGTTCTGCGGTTACAACATGGGCGACTACTTCGGCCACTGGGTCAAGCTCGGCCAGAAGCACGAGGCCGGCAAGCTCCCGAAGATCTACTACGTGAACTGGTTCCGCAAGGACGCGGACGGCCGGTTCGTGTGGCCGGGCTTCGGCGAGAACAGCCGCGTGCTGAAGTGGATCGTCGAGCGCCTCAACGGCCAGGCCGAGGGCGTCGAGACCCCGATCGGCGTCCTGCCGGCCGAGGGCTCCCTCGACACCAGCGGCCTGGACATCTCCCAGGCGGACCTCGACCTGCTGCTCTCGGTCGACGTCGACACCTGGCGGCACGAGGCCTCCCTCATCCCGTCCCACCTGGAGACCTTCGGCGACCACACGCCGAAGGAGCTGTGGGACGAGTACCGGGCCCTGGTCAAGCGTCTGGACTAGGCCGTGTCGTCAAATGAGCGCCGGCCGCCCGGAGGGCGGGCCCAGCGGCGTCTGGTGCGGTGCATCGCAAGGCGGAGAGTCGTCCTCG